>PAQH01000092.1 GCA_002709225.1 Planctomycetaceae bacterium | reverse complement strand
TTCCCCGCACAGAACGGGCGTGTGTGTCGTCCACATCACCCGGTTTGATTACGGGGAGTTGGAGGGAGTCGAGTGGGAATTGATCGAAAAAACGCTTGGGAACGACCAGCGGAGTATGAGGCCTGATCAAGCCAACACCCATGAAGAATGGTTTGTCGCCCGGTTGTGCGGCAAAGTGGCGTAGTTTTTTTACGGCCCAGTCGCCGTTGCGCTCATCTGCCGTCGGAGCGCGGTCCTTTTGCGAGGCTACCGGCAGGACCCGTCCCCGTCCCCAGCCCCCTGTTTGCCATTGCAGCGGGTTCCCTGTGGCGTCGGTGCGGCCCGCCAAGCTTACCAGCGGTCCGAAAGAACCGTCCACCGCGCCAATGTCACGGTAGGGGGCCGGTACGTCCGGATGCGCGATCCGTTGTTTGCCGTCAAAGGCGAAGGGGCCGTAGTCCGCCGGGTTACCGTATTCACTCCACTCTTGGCGCACCAGGTGGTGCAGCAATTTTCCGGTTCCCAGCGTGTGGTAACCGTTGGCGCGAAAATGAGCCATCAGCGTGCGGGAGTTTTTCAGTACCGGATAACGGTCCCAGCGCTGGAAGCCAAAGCAGCCCGAATGGTGTGGATAGATCCCAGTGAACAGGCTGGCCCGCGAGGGCGCGCAGATGGGCGCGTTGCAATGCGCCTGGAGGAATCGCATCCCGCTCCGCGCCAACCGTGCCAGGTTGGGTGTCTGGGCGTCGGGGTGCCCGCCAAAACCTTCCACATAGTCATTCAGATCATCACACAGGATCAGAATCACGTTAGGTCGGGCAGCGCCGGCAGCCAACGACCAGGGTGTCCGTGACCAGAGCACCAGTGACCAGACCACCAGCAGGAGCCAGCCACGCAGAAACGTTTGCGTAACTATCAAGAGTATCTCACTGTATCACTTTGTGGGGTGCTGCCTCGTTGCGCTCTGACGGGTGTTGGCTGGCGGGCACCAATCCGTGGCGAGTCCGGCCGGTTCTTACCATGACCGAACATGCGTCTGCTTTCAAGTTCTTGTGTTCAACGTAGGGTACTGTGCAAGATTCGGGCCAGCGGTCTAACAGACTTCGGCGATAATCTGCCGCAGGTCGTGATCCGTGAATCCAAGGACCGGACCCAGGCGTTGTAGCTGCTGCAGGTGTGCTGGCTGGAGGCAACCGTCGGTCGTGCCTGCCAGGAAGGCGGCTTGAATCAGGGTCCGTTTTTGTTTGCGGGATAAGGCCGCAGCAATCCCGCTGACATAGGTTGTCACATCGGTGCCGGCAGCGGCAGCCAGGTCCAGATCGCGGAGGAGCTGGTGGCGCTCGGCAGCCAAGCCGGTGAGCTGTGCGTAACAAGATTGGAGGGTAGCAATCGGGTCATCTGGCCGATTTGCCGCGGCGACGACCGTCAGTACCATCACGCGCCGAACATGTTCAGTGAACCGTGGGGTGAATCGCGGCGTGGTTGTCGTTTGCGCCGCGGGTACCGCGATTGGCTCTCCTCCCCGCGCGAGATAGATTTCGTACGCTTGCCAGGTTAAATGAGCCTGCATCAACGACGCGAAGGCCATCGTAAAGTGGGCTCCAATGCAGCAGAGCAGCAGACCACCACAGCACAAAAGCAGGTTGGCGGCGATTGAGAACAGACTGGACCGCAACAACACGAGCCAGGTCCTGGCAATGAAGTCTCGCGCAAAGCCCAGATCAAACCCGTCAGCAAAGTTGCCTCTGAAACCAGCACGGAGCCAGACCGGTGTCAGGAAAAGTCCGGTGGCGAGGCTCCACAAGGTACTGATGGCGAGTGCCAGCAGCGCTCCGACACCACCGCCCCAGAGTGCCACTGGCAGCAAAGCCAGCGGTAGGACGCAGGATACGACAAGCACGACCAGCTGCGCCAGAAATGGCCAGCCGCCACGCGCGAGGTAATGAGTCAGCCGGTTAATGTCGAAGTCGGGATAGGTATGGGTGCTCCGCGTGTGCAGTGCCGTGATAATTTCAAACTGGTAACCGGCGACCACCAGTTGTCCGAGAATTGGTATGACGCTGGCCGATAACAGGCAGAGCGCCGTGTAGAGCACGTTGGCGAGCCAGTTCGGGTTCTCGAATACAAAGGTACAAGATCCCAGGTAGTGAGGGTTGTTTTGTCTGGCAGACATCGACGTCCGTTTTGTGGCGTTCCTGTGGGGGGTGTACATCCGAGACTACGGTGTTGCCAGGGTAGTGGGCCACCGCGCTGAGACGATCGGATATCTTACCGGACCAAATCGCCATTGCCTTGATGGTAATGTCATTCAGAGGTACAGACGGTTTGCTGGTCGGCTTCCAGGCAGAACTCGCTACAGGTTCAAATACACCAGGCTTGTCTGGTGGGCCAGGATGCGGGTTCCGTGCGGAACGTATCGGGCAGCCTGACGGGATTCGCTGGTGGAGACGATTGATTTCAGAAAGCGAGGTGATCGTATGTCACAGAGAGTGAAAGACAAAGTAGCCCTGGTCATGGGGGCAGGTTCGATTGGGCCAGGGTGGGGTAACGGGAAAGCGGCTGCGGTGCGCTACGCGCGTGAAGGCGCGCGGGTATTCGCGGTTGACATCCAGGAAAGTGCTGCCCAGGAAACACGGCAGCTGATCGAGGCTGAAGGAGGCCAGTGCATCGCGTTTCAGACCGACGTATCCCAGGCGGCGGAGGTGGATGCTTGCGTGGCGTCCTGTGTGGGTCAGTTCGGGCGCATCGATATTCTCCACAATAACGTGGGGCTGTTCGCCACCGGTGGTGTGGAAGACGTGACGGAAGCGGAATGGGACCACTTGTTTGCCGTCAACGTCAAGAGCATGTACCTGACATGCAAGGCGTGTCTGCCGCAGATGGTTCGGCAACGTCGTGGTGCGATTGTCAATATCTCCGCGATTGCCGCCATGCGGCACGTTGGTTATTCGTGCATTTCTTATGCGGCGGGCAAGGCGGCCGTCAACCAGCTCACCCGGAGTATCGCTGTGGACTACGCCCAGCGGGGAATTCGTGCCAACACGATCCTGCCGGGCTTGATACATACCCCGCTGGTGGAGCATTTTCTCGGGGAAGAATATGCGGGCGACGTCCAGAAAATGATCGAGCGGCGCCGGCAGATCATCCCGATGAAACACTTTGGTGACGCCTGGGATGTGGCGGCTGCCGCGCTGTTTCTGGCATCGGATGAAGCCAGGTACATTACCGGTGCGGAACTCGTCGTGGATGGTGGAGTGACGTGTAGTGTGGCCTGACGGAGCTGGCGGTGTTTGCCAGGGAAACTGGCGCAACGCCGACGTTGCCGCGTCGTGCGATTCCGGACTCCGGTCTCGCTACTTCTGTTGGCTTGCTACAATCAGCCGCATGCAGGACGAAGCCACCTATCTTTGCGATCATTGTGGGGAAGAGATTGTGGTGCCCATTGATCCCACCGCCGGCGCGCAGCAGCAGTACGTCGAAGATTGCCCGGTCTGCTGCAACCCACATGTGATTCATGTGGAGCTCGACGCAGATGGTGCGCCACGCGTCTGGGGAGCCGCCGAGCAGGATCGGTTTTGATGAAGACACTCTGCAAGTCATGTGACCACGTGCGCGAGGTCGTGGCGGCGACCGGTTCCGTGTTTTTGCTTTGCCAGTTGTCCCGGACCCAACCGTCGTTTCCCAAGTACCCACCGCAGCCCGTAGTCGAGTGTGGTGGCTACCGGGATACCAACAGCAGGCCGCAGCGGTTCCAGCTCCAGACGCTCGCCGACACGTTTGCCATCTGTCGACTGGCGGCAGCGGATCCCATTCCCGCTTGGGCGGAGGGTGGGGTGGTCTCGATTACGCGGACCGCGGAGGAGTTGTCCATCGTCTGTTCCCAACAGCGCGTGCCCCAGCAGGTCACACACGAAGGAGATTGGCGCTGTCTGCGAGTGGTCGGTCCGCTCGATTTCTCTCTTGTGGGTGTGCTCTCGGCACTCTCGGGAACACTGGCTGCCGCTGGCATCAGCCTATTTGCGATTTCCACGTTCCAGACCGATTACTTGTTGGTCCGGCAAACCGATCTGGCAGCCGCCGTGACCAGTCTGGCGGCCGCCGGTCACGACGTGGCATCCTGACTGGTTTTTCTTCTGGCTGCGGGCGTTACTTATTCCGCCAGAGCATGCGATTCAGTTTGGGAAATAACTGCAACGCGTTGTCGCGCATCACTTGTCGGCCGATACGCAGGGCATGCGGTTCGCGCAGTTCATTACGCACGACTTTTTCGGCCAGGGCTTCGGCGAGGCAGCGACGCGTGAATGCGGTCATGGCGTAAATGCCCTCGGCGTGGACCGTGTCGGCTCCCCACAGAATACGATCTGAGGGGACCGCCTCCAGCCACTCGCGGTAGGCCCGTTTGGCCATCGTGTAGCTCAGGGTCGGCAACCAGCAAGAGTCGATCCATACATTGCGGTGCCGCATGGCGATCACACCCGTTTCACCGATCCAGGGGTAGCCGCCATGAAACAGGATGAATTTGGTGTTTGGATGGGCGGCAATTGCGTCGACCAGCAACAAGGGGTTGGAGCCTTGAACCCGTGCCTGGCCGGTATGGATCTGAAAGGGCAGATCGTGTTTTTCACTCAGCCCGCATACCTGCCAGAACATGAAGTCCTCGAAGTCGCGTTGCTCTGCCGCGGTAATTGCGTCCGGTGCTTTGCCGTAGATCGCTGCGGCGCGGGTGTGGGTGACCGGTTCATAAGTTAAACTCCGCTGGTAAGCCTGGGTTGACTTTAGACAGACGGCATCGGCGCGGACCGCTGTGGTGAAGATGGTATCGATGACAGCCAGGTAGTCGTCCAGTGTCGCGGTGGGCAGGTTGCGCTGGCGGGCAAAGACATAGGGGCTGTCGTTGTCCGAAGTGAACTGATCGGGGTGACTGCCCCGCATCAACTCGGTGACATTGAGGACGGGTGCCGTGAAGCGATATTCCCGGTCGAAATTCAGACGGTTCCAGTATTTGTCGATCAGCATCAGTTCGATGTTGGCTTTTTCCACGATGACTTCATGGAGCCACTTGTCCGTGCGGTAGTTCTCGACAATCCGCGCGTTGAGCGCAACGGCCTGCTCCGCCGTAATGGTGTCAAAGTCGACTCCGTAGAGATCTGCAAAGGCGGGCAGCATCGAGCGATAGAAACTGGTAGCCCGGGCGTTGTCGAAATTGTGCTGGGCGTCTTGCCACCAGGTGTGGAAATTCCCATTGGTCGGCCAGGGGCTGAGCGGGTTGATCCAAGGGAAATAGCTGCCCGACCAGATACTGTAGAGCGTCATCGCCGTCCCGCCTGGCGTGGAAACCCGCGTCGGCAGGCGGTCGTAGGCGCGCAGGTGTTCGTGGGTGTCGATCGCCGGCACGCGATCGATGGCTGCCTTGATCCGCGCGTAGACAGGGGTCTGCTTGATATCCTCAGCCGATGTGGGCGCCAGCAGGGCCAGGCCTGCCAGCAGCGAGAGGAGCGGGGTGCCGGGTGGGTAGCAATGCATGGCGATCACTCGTGTGGTGGAAGGGGAAGCCGTAGGAGACCAGTTCGTAGGAGACGCAGTCTACCAGACCTCTGTGGCCACTTCCGACGCGTTTCATGCGGATGGGATGCGCCGCCTCGATTCTTGTCCACCGTATTGTGGTGTTTGCTGCGTCAGACTTGAAATTGACGCTCGACCAGTCGTCGGTAGAGTCCCTGGGCAGCGACCAGCTCGTTGTGCGTGCCGGATTCCACGATCCGTCCGCCGTCCAGTACGACCACCCGATCCGCATCTTTTACGGTGCTGAGGCGGTGGGCGATGACCAGTGTAGTGCGGCCCACCATCAAGCGTTCCAGCGCCTCTTGCACCAGATGCTCACTCTCGGTATCCAGGGCGCTAGTCGCTTCGTCGAGGACCAGGATCGCCGGGTCCTTCAGTAATGCGCGGGCAATGGCAATCCGCTGTTTTTGTCCGCCAGAGAGCCGCACCCCCCGTTCACCGACCAGGGTCTCGTAGGATTCTGGAAACGCCGAGACGAATTGGTGCGCGTTGGCAGCCTGCGCGGCGGCCTCGATCTCGCTGTCGGTGGCATCAAGTCGACCATAGCGAATGTTGTCGCGGACCGAAGTTGCGAACAGGATGGGCTCCTGGCTGACGATGCCCACCTGCGCGCGCAGCCAGCTGGCATCGAGTTGGGGGTAAGGGTGTCCGTCCAGCAACAGCTGCCCCTGTTGGGGATCGTACAAGCGACACAGCAAGGCCGCCACGGTTGATTTGCCACCACCAGAAGGTCCCACCAACGCGGCCACAGAGCCAGGGCTTAAATGGAGATTGCAACCTGTCAGTACCGGGGACTCGGGGCGGCTGGGGTAGGCGAAGACGACATCTTTCAACTCCAGATTCCCGGCAACGTCCGGGAGACATTGCCCTGCGCTGTTGAGCTGAGGTTGGCGATCGAGTAATTCAAAGACGCGCTCACTGGCCCCGGCGGCCCGCGCGAATTCAGACCACAGACCGGAAAGTGCTGCAATGCTGAAGGCGACCGTAAAAGTATACAACAGGAAACTGGTGAGTTCACCGAACCCCAGGACGCCCTGGCTGAGTAACACCGCGCCGTACCACAGCACGGCGGCCAGGGCGGCAAAGCCGGCAAAGCTCATCACACCGGTGAAGACCGCGACCAGTTTGGCCCGGCGACGGGCCAGCCGGAAGCTCTTTTCGATTGCATTTCGGTAACGGTTGACTTCGGTCGCTTCGCGTGCGAAGGCCCGTACTGTGCGGATGCCCGCCAGGGTTTCTTCGGCGACTTCCGAGGTGCGTGCTAGGGCGTCCTGGACATCCTTACTGCCGCGGCGCAGTAGACGGCCATAGACACCGGCGACAATGGCGACCAGGGGGACGACGGCTAGCATTACCAGTGTCAGTTGCCAGGACGTCCATAATAGAATGGCGGTTGCTCCCAGGCCCTGCAGACTGAAACGGAGTGCGGTGAGCAGGTTCACCGTGACGACGTTTTGCAGGACCGTGGTATCCGAGGCCAGGCGATTGATCAGCTCACCGGTCCGTCGTTGGTCGAAGAAGGCGATCTCTTGCTGCATCACGGCCGCATAGAGGTCGCCTCGCAGACGCGCCACGATCCGCTCGCCGGCGACGCGGAACAGATAACTGCGGAAGGCGGCGGCCAATCCGCTGACCGCGAATACCCCCAACAGGAACAGGGCCGTGCGATCGAGCGTCGCGCGTCCCTCCGCACCGACACTGTCGACCAGACGTCCGGCCAGCGTCGGTGCCGACAGGCTGCCGCCGGCGGCTACCAGCAGGGCCAGTGTGGCCAGCGTAAGCGCGCGCCATTCGGGTCTGGCCAACGCCAGAACCCGGCGGCGGTCCAACCGTGAGACCCGCCCTGGGCACGCTGCGTCAGATCCACTTGCCGGTTGCTCGGAACCGTCGTGCCGTCGTCCACCGAAATGACGCATGGAAAGCCCTTGGTTTGTCACGGTAGCGCGCGTTTCGGGGCGGCCACCAGAGCGGTCCGTTGACGGCCAGGACAGGTTCCACCAGGATGTGCGATTATGTCCGCCGACGGGCGTGCCGTAAATCGGTACCGAAAGACTCTGCCGGGCGTCCCGGTGGAGACATCGTCGCAGCGCCTTGACGCCAGAGAGGATACAGCAAGATGGACGTTTACCGCAGCCGCTGTTGCGCGAATCGTGTTCGCTGGCACTGGGTCGGTGCCTGGTGCGTGGCGGCCGTCGTTGGAGCGACGGCCGGTATACACCGCCACGCATTATTGGCCGCCGAGCCAGTGCGTTCCCGTTTCTTCTATAACGACGATGGCGACCGCACGGTGTTTCTGCTGAAGGGGCCCTTTCAACGGCGTCAAATGCACTACCCGGTTGATGTCCTGGTGGGCACGGGAGTCACCACGTTGGTGTTTTGCGCCAACATGGGTTCGGACCAGGCCTATTACCCTTCCAAGGTCGCGTCCAGTCTGGGTTGGCGCGAAGTGGAGAACACGCGTCGCAATCCGCGTTATACCTACTTCAATCGGTTGCGTGAGATCGGTGAGATGTTGCGTCAGGAGAAGATTGATTTGCTGGGGACTGTGATGCGGCGCGCGCAACAGCAGGGACTCGAATTCGTCCCTTCGTTACGAATGAACGATACTCATTTTCTCAACAAAGAACCGCCGCGAGTGCACCCGTTGACCGGTGAGTTCTGGATGAAGAATCAGGACCTGACGATCAATGGAGGCGCGCTTGATTTCAGTCATCAGAAGGTGCGTGATTACCGTTTGGGGCAGATCCGCGAATTGATCGAAGGCTACGCGACCGATGGATTTGAAATGGACTTCTCGCGTCAGCCAACGCTGTTTCCCGTAGGGACAGGACGTGACAACAGTAACCTGGTGACACAGATGGTGCGTCAGGCGCGGCGTTGGCTGGATGCCCGCATCGAGGGGGATGGACACCGCCGGTTTCTGATCGTCCGTGTTCCGCACACACTTGATTTGTGCCAGCACTACGGGTTTGATGTGGGCGGTTGGATGAAAGAGAACCTGGTCGATTATCTGGTGCCGGCTTCTCCTGATCGGTACTTTCAGTTTGACATCCCGCTAGTTGAGTTTTTGGAGCTGGCACAGCGGACCGGCAGCGCGTGCCGTGTGATTGCTGGTCCGGATTCGTACCGGGCCACGCCTTCCATGTACCGCGCGGGGATGTCGAACTACTACACCATGGGACAACGTGATACCTATTTATTCAATTTTTTTGCCGCCCGGGCGGAACCGCGCAATTACTACCCGTTTGACGATGCGGATTACGCCTTGCTGCGCGACCTGAAGAGCCCGCTTACACTCTGGGGAAGGCCGAAACATTTCCTGCCGGCTGGCTGGTTTCCAGGGCGCGGTTTGAAGCTTGCCGCGGCGGGCCAACCGTACCACGTCGACCTCTATGTGGGCGATGACTTGCCGTTGGCACGTCGCGAAAACATTCTCAAGACGGCGCGGCTGCAGCTGGTGGTAAGTCAGTTACCTGCCCAGGCGTCGTTGCGGGTGAGATTGAATGACCAACTGTTGCCCGCGGCCAGTCTGGTGCGGGACGTAGACCAGTTCCAGTTTTCGTTGCTCCACATCTTGCCAGTTCAGGGACCGAACAGGGTATCGGTCACGGCCAGCCAGATTGACGCAGCCGCGTCCGCGGCGGTGACGCGGGTCGAACTGCTGGTCGACTATGACTTACTGGGTGTAGCCAGCGAGCCCACGACATCCAGCACGTCAGACCCTTAACGGACGACTCGCCGACGGATCGTCCAGCTTGTTGCTGCACAGGAGTGCTGCTGACGCGCTTCCGTCGTTGGGCTATCAGATCTCGATTTCAAACCCTTTCCGTTTGTCACGACCGATAAAGCTCTGTGCCTGCGGGTCTTCCAGGATCTGTTCGGCGTCGGGGTCCCAACGCAGGTTGCGTCCCAGGCGGGCGGCGATCCCTGCCAGGTGGCAAGTGGAGAGTGCCCGGTGATGACTAGCGGGGTCCGAGATGGCTGGTCGCCGGTCGGCGACCGCCTGAAAGAAGTTGGTGACGTGATCGGTCAGGGGGCGGCCGTAGATTTCTTCCATGGCACCTGCCGGGAGCGGATTTGATTTCAATTCCTCAACCGGTTTGCCGGAGAGGCGTCCACGATTCACGAAGATCCGCCCCTCGGTCCCTTCGAACAGGATACCGTTGTCGGTGTCGTGACGGAGGAGTAATTCCATGCCGTCGGCAAATACCGCTTTGATGTGGAAGGCGGTGGCCGTGTTATAGCGATCGCGTTGGACGGGCTGGCCATTTTCCAGATCGACCGGGTGTTGGACCATCAAGGGGTGGATGGTGATGGGACCGGTGTCCGTTTTGCCCATCGCCCAGGTGGCAATATCGACGTGATGCGCTCCCCAGTCGGTCAACTTGCCGCCCGAGTACTCGTACCACCAGCGAAATTCGTAGTGCGTGCGCGACCAGCTCTTCATTTCGTTGCGTGCGCCGGCCAAGTACCGGAAGTCGGTCATGGCGACCGGGCCGAGCCATTGATTCCAGTCGAAGTGGCTGGCCGGTGTGGCGACGGGGAGCTGGGGACTGCTGGGTGCTCCGCCGATCGCGCACTGGACTTTCGTGAGCTGTCCGAGACGCCCGGCACGGATCAGGGCGATGGCCTGCACCATGTGGGGTATGCTGCGCTGTTGCGTGCCGACTTGAAAGATACGGCCGGTTCGCTGGTGCACCTGGCAAATCTGTTGACCTTCTTCAATGGTCAGTGTCATCGGCTTTTCACAATACACATCCTTGCCGGAGAGCATGGCTTCGATGGCAATTTTGGCGTGCCAGTGGTCGGGCGTCACAATGTGCACAACGTCGATGTCATCGCGATCGATAATCTTGCGGTAGTCGCCCGTGCCCTCGGGGGGCGTTTTCAACCAGTCCTTAACGAGGCCCTGAGCGCGTTCGACGCGGTGGGCGTCCGCGTCACAGACCGCCACAATGTCAGCAAACCTCGGAAATTGCTTACCTAGGCCGTGCGGTCCGTTGGCGATGGTGGCGCGTTGATCCCAGCGGCTGCCACAACCGACGACACCCACACGTGGACGGTCGTTGGCGCTTTGAAAACCGGCTGCTCGGTGATCACGTCCGCTGAGGATCGCGGCGCCGGCCAGGCCAGCAGAGGATTTCAGAAAAGTCCGTCGCTCGATCCGGGTGGAACGCATGGGGTTGTCCTATTGATGTTGAGACACGCAAAACTGGGATCTTGCGGAGGGTCATCGGAGCAACATCTGCCAGCAATCCACAGTAGCCGGAGTCGCGTTCGCTGCCAGATACTTGGGTGGCGTTGGCAAGCACCCTGTTGCAATCGACATCGACGACCTGCTGCCCAGGATGTGCCAACACCGGAGTCCTGTCAATCCGCACGCCGCTCTCTGCTCAGGCCATGATGTCGTAAAGTACGTTTCCGTCCAGTCCGTTCAGGGCGTCGGTCAGCCTCACCTGTTCGGCACCGTGCTGGAACGTCAATTGCCGGTGGTCCAGACCAAGCAGGTGCAGGATGGTGGCGTGCAGATCATGGAAGTTGACCCGATTTTCGACGGCGTGGTAGCCGTAGTCGTCGGTACAGCCGTACTTGATACCCCCGCGGACGCCTCCGCCAGCTAGCCAGAACGTAAAACCCCAGGGATGGTGGTCGCGGCCACCTCGCTTCGAAGTGACCTCGTCACCTGGGCTGCGACCGAATTCCCCACCCCAGACAACCAATGTCTCGTCGAGCAGCCCACGGCGTTTGAGGTCGATGAGTAAGGCGGCGATGGGCTGATCGACTTCTCGCGCGTGGGATGCGTGGTACCTGGCCAGTTCGTTGTGTTGGTCCCAGCCACTGTCATTGGAATTTGGTGCGTGGTAGAGCTCGACGAAGCGGACGCCCCGTTCGACTAGTCGGCGAGCCAGTAGACATTGCCGCGCGTAGTTTTCCGTTGGGCCCGGCTGATCAACGCCGTACAATTTCAGCGTTTCCGGGGTTTCGTCTTCGTAATTGAGCAGCGGTGGTGCCGCGGTTTGCATGCGAAAAGCCGTTTCAAATGACGCGATACGTCCCTCCAGTTCCGCGTCCGGTCCTGTCTGCGCCAGTTTATGTTGGTTTAGTGCCGCTACGAAGTCGAGTTGTTTCCGTTGCAACGCCCGGCTGCGAGAGGGGTGTTGGGTATGGCGAAATGTCGCGTTGCGAAACGAGGGGGGAGCGCTGATGGCATTGCTGCGCCCGATGGGAACCATCTGGTAGGCTGAGGGCAAAAATGCGCTGCGCAACAGCGTGATATTGCCAAAGTTGTAACAAGGGCAGATGGTGATAAAGCCCGGTAAGTTCTCGTTTTCGGTTCCCAGGCCGTACAAAACCCACGAACCAAGCGTCGGTCGGATCAGGCGTTCCGAGCCGGTGTGCAGCCGCATCTGCTCGGGGAAGTGGCTGGCTCCGGCGGTATACATCGAGTTGATGAAGCAGATGTCGTCGGCACAGCGGCCGATGTGGGGAAACAGATCACTGACTTCGATACCGCTTTGGCCGTACTTGCGAAAGCGCCAGAAGGGCTTGAGGATGTTACCTGTACGACCGTGATTCCCATCCACGTTGGCCAGTGGGATCGTTTTGTTGTTGTTCCGTGTGAGTAGTGGCTTGTAGTCAAAAGTGTCCACGTGCGAGGGGCCACCCTGCATAAAACAGAAGATCACCGACCGCGCTCGGGGGGCAAACTGCGGTGCCCGAGAGGCCAGCGGGTTCGTTCGTCGGTCGGCGCGTGCCGGTTGTTGTGGGGCCAGCAGGCTGGCCAGTGCGAGTTGGCCGAATCCTACGGAAGATTTTTGTAACAGCTCACGGCGCGAGAGCCAGCGGCTGGCAGATGTGGACATCGTCATGAGCGGGGTCCAGGTAAAGCGTGCTTGGACAAATAGGAAGAGCGGTGGGAGTCAGAGGAAACAGACGGGTACCTACGGGTGTTCACGATTAGTCCAGGTAAATAAATTCGTTGAGCATGAAGAGGGCCTGGCAGAGACTCTCCCAGGCCTGAACGCGCCGCGCGGTCGGATCGGTCTCTGCGCGTAAGCTGGCTTCCCATGAGCGGATGAAACGGAGTGCAGTGGTGACTTCGGTCGTTTCCGCAGCGCGTCCCAGCGTGCGTAGATAGAGTCGGTGTATGCGTACTGTGTCGTCGATCCCGCGATCCAGCAGTGCCGCCGCGGCCGTGTGGTGGGCCTGTTTGAGAACAAATGGGCTGTTCATCAAGAGTAACGCCTGGGGTGCGTTGGTCGATGTTTGGCGTTGTCCTGTCATTTGATCGCGCCCGGGAAAATCAAAGATGTCGAGCAATTCGGCCATGTGCATCTCGGTACGGACCACCGGTTGGTAGATCGAACGTTGTAGCATGTCCTGGTAATGGTCTACGACTTGCTCCAAGCGGCCATTTTTCTTGAGCTCGGCGTTATTTCCCAAGCCGAGCCTGGCGAACAAACTGCCCCCCATCGCCGGGTTCAGCTGGCCACTGATCGCGAGCAGTGTATCGCGAATTTCTTCCGCCTCTAGTCGCCGCCGGTTTTGTCGCCAGAGCAGACGGTTCGTTGGATCGCTCGATTTTCCGGTGTTTCCGTGTGCGGCTTGATCCAGGAGGGCCTGGGAACTCTGCTGATAACTCGCCGACTGCAAGATCGCGCGGTGCAGCGACTTCAAGGACCAGCCGCGTTCCACCAGGTGCAGAGCGAGCCAATCGAGCAGGTGCCGATGGCTGGGGGCGGAGATGGCTGAGGTGCCAAAATTATCTGGGTCGGCCACCAGGCCCAGTGAGAAGTGTCGTTGCCAGAGGCGATTGGCGATGACTCGGGCGGTCAGTGGATGGTTGGCCCTCGTCAGCCAGTGAGCGAGTTCCAAGCGGCCACTTTGTGTGGTGCTGAGCGGGGGCTGCCTGTCACCCGTCAGGATGCGTGGAAATCGACGCGGGATTTCTCTTCCCGAATCGTCCCCACCGCCTACTGTGGGCATACGCAAGTTCTTGACGGTTCCCTCTTTGACCGACAGAACCTGCACTGTTTCGCCGCTGGGCAACACCAGTTGACGTTCGAATCGTTTTGATTCGGTGCTGGTGAAAATACCGGCCAGCGCGTAGAAGTCCTCGGTAGTCAGTGGTTCAAACGGATGGTCATGGCAGCGTGAACAGGAGATGTCGATGCCTAGCAGCGCTCGGGTCAGCATACCGATCTGGTCCGCGGCTGCGTCCAGCGGGCTATTGAGGATGGCGGGTCCCAGGAGTAGAGCTCCCGGACCGGTCAGGCGATCGGCTTCGACTTCTGTGTCCCCGGCCGGTAGCAGGTCACCCGCTACCAGTTCTTGCACAAAACGCGCGAACGGTTTGTCCTTGTTGAAGGCGGCGATGACGTAGTCCCGGTAACGGTAGGCATTCGCAAACGGGAAATTAGCGGTACCGCCCAACGAGTCCGCGTAGCGGACGACGTCGAGCCAGTGACGTGCCCACTGCTCACCGTAGCGAGGCGAACTCAGTAGCCGATCGACCACTCGGTCAAAGGCATCCGGTGCGGCGCTGGCCAGAAATCTCTGTAACTCGTCGGGTGCGGGGGGCAGCCCCGTGAGCCCGTAGGTGGCGCGACGTAACAGGGTGGCCTTTTCGGCCGGGGCCGCGGGATGGAGCTGATGGGTTTCCAACCTGGCGAGTATCCAGGTGTCGACCGGTTGGCGAGGCCACCTGGTGTTGCGAATGGACGGCAATGGTGTTGCGGTTGGCGATTGAAACGACCAGTGCGTGTCCGCAACCTCATGCTTGCGGGGTGGGGTTGCACTCACATTCGCTGCCACAGTCACTAGCAATAACCATGGCAGTAGACGTTTCATGTCTGTTTTCCTTCGTCGCCCGCAACTTTGAATACCACTTCAGTTTTCGCTGTAGCGGCCACACTTTTCAAGTCCAAGCTGGACCGCCGCCCAAAGCTGGGGATACGTTCAGGGAGTTGGTAACCAGCGAGAGTATGTTGTCCTGGCGGTCTGCCGAAGCGAGCTGTCAGTCGGGTATGGATTTTCGAAAAACGGTTTCTCCTGCAGGATCGTTGCCAATGCGCGCCAGCCGACCTAATATGAGCCAAAGAGTCAGTCACAGAATGGCGGGTCGCGCAGAAACCGTCCGGCATGCTATCCGCGCCCCCGAAGATTCTGCCTCCATCGCGGCTTTGAAGATCAGCTATGAACCGGATTGCCGTTGTCATCGGCATTGTCGTCTTCGCGGGCATCGCATCCGCCGCAGAGGTGCCCGTTGGCGCACGGCAGCGGCGTGCCAGGCAGGAACATTTCGAACGGCGCATCCGCCCCCTTTTGCTGACACGCTGCACCCGCTGTCACGGCGCTCAACAGGCCCGCGGTGATTTGCGTCTGGATACGCGAGAGGGACTGCATCGCGGCGGCCAGTCGGGCCCTGTGATCGATCTCGAACAACCAGAAAACAGCCGGCTCTTGCGGGCGGTACGGGGCAGCGGCGCGTTGCAGATGCCCCCTGACGTGAAACGCAAGTTGAGTGCCGCCGAGATCGCGGACCTGGAACAGTGGTTGGTCGCTGGCGCGACCTGGTCGGATACGGCGGTTCCAGCGGAAACGGGCGTTGCGCAGGCGGACCACTGGGCGTTCCAGCCAGTCGACCGCCCGCGGTTGCCGGTGGTCCGAGAGCGGACCTGGTCACGGACGCCGATCGACCGTTTTCTGCTGGCGCGACTCGAAGCCACCCGCACGCCTGCTGCGCCGCAGGCGGGTCGGCGAGTTCTCTTGCGTCGTGTTACGTTCAATTTGACCGGCATACCGCCCACCGCCGGTGAGTTGCAGACGTTTCTGGGCAGCGCCGCGCCGGATGCCTTTGACCGAGTGGTCGATCGGTTACTGAGTTCGCCTCGCTACGGGGAACGCTGGGCGCGCCACTGGCTGGATATTGTCCGCTACGCCGACTCCAATGGTCTGGATGAGAACCGAGCCTATGTGAATGCGTTCCATTATCGCGACTTCGTGATTGATGCGTTCAACAGTGACGTTGCTTTTGATGAATTTGTGCGGTCACAGATTGCTGGTGATTTGCTGCCATTGCCCCCCCGTCCGGCTGAGCGAAAGCAGGCGGATTGGCAGGTGCATCTGGCCCGGTTGTCTGCCAATCGTACACGGGCGACAGGTTTTCTATCGCTGGGGCCCAAGGGGCTGCGTGAAGTCGATCCTGTGAAGATGGAAATGGACATCATCGACGATCAGATTGCGACACTCGGAAAATCTCTGCTGGGCCTG
Source organism: Planctomycetaceae bacterium (assembly GCA_002709225.1). GTDB lineage: Bacteria > Planctomycetota > Planctomycetia > Pirellulales > Pirellulaceae > UBA9264. The sequence continues at coordinate 12,694 of PAQH01000092.1, read as the reverse complement.
ACATTGGAGTGCGCCAGGTGCCACGACCACAAGTTTGACCCGATTACGACCACCGACTATTACGCCCTCGCCGGGATTTTCAAGAGTACCCGGACCATGCAGCAAATCGTCGACAAACGCGGCAAGGGAGACGGTTTTTGGCTCGAACGTGAGGTGGTTCTCGATTCGCATGACGCGGCAACCTCGTCGAAAGTCACTGTGATGTGTGTCGAAGAGGGGGTCAGCCAGAACCTGCGTGTTCATCGACGGGGGAGTCACCTCGATCTGGGGGAGGAGGTGCCCCGGGGCCTGCCGGAAATCTTGACCCGGCAGCAGGCTGCGGTGCATATCGGTGAGAGTGAAAGTGGGCGGCTACAGATGGCACGCTGGATCACTGCCCCGCGGCATCCGCTGACCAGCCGGGTGATCGTCAACCGTATCTGGCAATGGCACATGGGCGTAGGTCTGGTGGAAACTCCCGACAATTTCGGCCGGCTTGGCAGTCCCCCGGTTGACGCGGCGCTGCTGGATTGGCTGGCGTCGGAATTGGTTGTCCGGGAGTGGTCGCTCAAACGCCTGCAGCGGGTCCTGCTCGGAGCGGCCAGTTATCGTGCGGCTGGTATGCCCATGGCTTCCGGCGCAGCCTCCTCCGCGGCAAGCTTGCCCACGGCGCTGGCCGCGGCAGCTGGTTTTCCGCGGCGACGTCTGACAGCCGAAGAGATCCGCGATGCGTTGTTGTTTGTGGCGGATCTGCTCGATACCCGGATGCACGGTACTTTGTTGACGCTCAAGTCCCGCCAGTACGTCAACGACGCCAAGACGGGGCGTCACCTGGTTGGATATGACAATTACCGCCGCTCGATCTACCAGCCAGTGATTCGCAATAAGGTCTATTCGCTGTTCCGGACCTTTGAGTTTCCTACCCCGAGTCTGGTGGCAGGTCGTCGCGCGACCACGACCGTACCACCCCAGATGTTGTTGTTGATGAATAGCCAGCTGGTGGATCAATGCGGACGCGCCATGGCCACGAGTCTGCGCCGGCGCTCGACTTTCGAGCCAGCCGACCGGATACGCCTCGCGTACGAAACAGCCTTTGGGCGGCCGCCCGCGGAAGGCGAGCTCCGGCGAACCCGTCAGTTCCTGAAGCAATTCGAATCCACATTGGCCGAGTTGGATCCGCAGGAACGTCAGACGCGCTCCTGGCAGGCCTTTTGTCAGGCGTTGATGTTAGCGAACGAATTCGTTTACGTGGATTGAATCGAACGGAGTCCTCATTGATGCCGGCCGAACTGTTTTCTCGTCGCCAGATGTTGCATCGTTGTAACATCGGTTTCGGTAGCCTGGCGCTCGCCTGCATCCTGGGAGACCCCGCGCGGGGTGCTCCGGTGGGATCGCGCGCGCAAAACACTGGAGCACCTCACCATCCGCCGCGCGCGAAACGCATGATCTTTCTGTTCATGAAGGGTGGTCCATCCCAGATGGATACCTTTGACCCCAAACCTCGACTGCAGAAAGACCATGGCAAGCCGCTGCCCATCGATCGGCCCCGCTTGCTGTTTCATTCCACGGGTGACAGCAACAATAAGCTCTTTGCTTCACCATGGTCGTTTCGACAGTACGGCAAATCCGGGCTGGAGGTCAGCTCGCTGTTTCCCCAGATTGCTACCTGTGTCGATGACCTGTGTGTGATTCGGTCGCTGCACGGTACCAATCCGGCACACGGAGGTGCGACGCTGAAAATGCATACCGGGAGTGACACGTTTATTCGTCCCAGCCTGGGTTCCTGGCTCTCCTATGGGCTGGGAACGGAAAACGACAATCTGCCGGCGTTCATTACGATCTCACCCACCATGTTTCATGGCGGGGTTAATAATTACGGTACCGCGTTTCTTCCCGCGGTTTACCAGGGAACTCCGCTCGGCCGTGCCGGCAGTCCCGTTCGCGATGCCCGCTTCCAACACATCCATCCCCAGTTGACACCGGTGCGGCAACGTTTACAGCTTGATTTTGTCCAGGACTTGAATCGACGCCACCGCCAGGCGACCGCAGCGGACACTGATTTGGAGGCCCGGATCGAGGCGCTAGAACTGGCCTACCGGATGCAGACCTCGGCTCCGCAGATCCAAGACACGACGGAGGAAACAGAGGCAACGCGTCGTCTCTATGGTATTGATGAAGAGTCGACGCGTGATTTTGGTTATCAATGCTTGCTGGCACGACGCTTCATCGAGCAAGGTGTTCGGATGGTTCAGGTGACCCATCAAAATGGCGCTGGCCACTGGGACCAGCACGGGAACCTCTTGCAACGGCATCCTGAAAATGCCCGTGAAGTGGATCGGCCGATTGCCGGTTTATTGAAGGACCTCAAACGTCGTGGCTTGCTCGAGGACACGCTGGTGTTGTGGGGTGGTGAATTCGGCCGGACACCGACCGCCGAAGAGAAAGACCAGCCGAGTAACAACGGTCGCGACCATAATCCCAGTGGTTTCACGATGTGGCTGGCGGGTGGGGGCGTGAAAGGTGGTTTCAGCTATGGCGCTACGGATGACTACGGTTACTTCGCGACCGAGGACAAGGTGCACATCCATGATCTACATGCGACCATCCTGCATCTGCTCGGACTCGACCACACCCGACTCACCTACCCCTTTGGCGGGCGGGACTTTCGTCTGACCGACGTCAGTGGCGATGTCGTGGACGCGATTCTAGCGTGACCGCTGTTGCCAGGTGCCGATGCGTTGGAAACCTCGTTTGAGTGAGATCCGCAGAGCGTTTCCTAGCGCGCGGATCACAGCAGGACCAGCGGCGCCCCGACGATTCAGGAAGTGAACAAGACGCGGTACTTAATCCGGCATCAAGTACGGCACCTTCAGGTCTTTGGGCAGTGGTGTTACGTAATTGTCCGCTCCCCAGGCGTCCCACTGCGCAGCCATCCGCTTGACTCTCTCGGGGTAACGCTGGGCCAGGTCGATCATCTCAGTACGATCGCTTGAAAAGTCGTAAAGTTCCCACGGCTGGTCATCAAGTGCTACCAGTTTCCAACGGCCGCTGCGTACCGCACGATTTCCTTGATGTTCAAAGTAAAGTGTGCGTTGTTTCGATCCCCGGTTGATATGACGAATCAAATCACGACCCGGAAGCGATAGATCTCCTTGGTACTTGGCACCGCTCACCGAGATTGCTGTCGGCATCAGGTCGATGATATGAGCCGGGTCATGGTTGATGGCACCGCCGTCGACCTTGATTCCCCGGGGCCAGTGGACGATTCCCGGCGATGCAATGCCACCCTCGTGATTGAAGTGTTTGTAGAGTCGCCAGGGAGTGTTCGATGCATTTGCCCAACCGGAACCAACGCTATGAAACGTACCCGGCTTGCCCATGTCGTCGAGCATCGTCCCTTGATGCAGGATGTTCTGATTGCTCGATTTGATGTCGAAGCCAAACGGATCCCACTCAAAACAGGCACCGTTGTCTGACGTGAAAACGATCAATGTGTTTTCCAGTTCTCCGGCGCTGGTTAAGTCCTCAATTACGCGACCGATTTGCTGGTCAAGTCTGTCGATCATGGCGGCGTAGATTGCCATACGCCTTGCTAAATCAAGACGCCGTGCTTCCGGAAGGCTATCCCAGGCCGGATTCACGCCCGTTTTGGTTTCACCATAATTGCGCCACTGCGAACGCGCACTAAGGACAGTGCTCGCCGGTACGATCCCGAGTTGTTTCATTTTTGCCAGTCTCTCTGGCCGCAGCGCGTCCCAGCCGGAGTGGTAGCGATCCTTGTATTTGGCTATTTCATTTTGCGGCGCGTGAAGTGGAAAATGCGGGGCGTTGTACGCCAGGTAAAGAAACCAGGGTTGGTCGCTATTTTGCCGCCGCGTTAGTTTGAGGAAATCGAGTGCGTGGTCTGTGACTGCGTCGGTGGCATAGAATTGGCCCTCCGGATAGGTGCGTGCCTTTCTGTTTGCCGGCATCCGGACCAAATGAGCAGGGTCGAAAAAACGCTTGGCACTGACCAGCGTACCGTAGAATTCTTCAAATCCATGCTGGGTCGGGTCCGGAGTTCCGAGGTGCCATTTGCCGGACATAAAGGAACGATAGTCGGCTGAGCGCAGTACCTGGGCGATTGTCTGCGCCGCGCTGGAAACAACTCCGCGGTAGCCAGCCTGCCCAAGGTCGTTGATGGTCATATGGCCCAGGCCAACGCGATGTGGGTATTGTCCTGTGAGGATGGCTGCCCGCGAGGGGCAACATCGGCCCGTGTTGTAGAACTGCGTCAGGCGCACGCCGCCGGCAGCCAGCTTGTCGAGATGTGGGGTGTGGATTTCGCCGCCGTAACACCCCAGATCGCTGTAGCCAAGGTCATCGGCGACGATGTAGAGGATATTGGGTTTCTCACCGGCAAATAGGCTGGCTGGTGGAACCAGGCACATGACGCACAAGAGTGCTTTGAAGTAACGCATTGGCGGCGACCGAGTTGAGGATGAGAATACGGGTTAGGTTGGATCCACAACCATGCAGTATGCCATGAGCGGTGTTCCACAGGGCGCAATGCGGACACATTGGCTGATATGTATGGCTTGGGACACAAGTGGGAGACGGTGACTTCGAAGTTGCAAAAGCGTTCGCGGTATGCAGGAAGAATCCAATCAGAGGTTCATTCCCGGAATGATGGTCTGAAAGGGCAAGGCCTGGCCAACTCCAGCGTGGTGGTGTCTCGGTAGCGGTACTAGACAGCGTATTTCTGCACGAGTTCTTCGTCCACCGTGATCCCCAGGCCTGGCTTGCGCGGAACCCGCACGAACCCGTCCTGGACTTCGATCTGCCCTTTGGCCAGCCCCTCCCTCCAGGGATTTTCTGACTGATCGAGTTCGAGAAAAGGTGTGTCGGTGGGGAGTCCGAAGTGGGGGTCGGGGACCAATGCCAAGGTTTGTACCGTAGCGGCAATTACAATGTCCGCACCCCAGCAGTGTGGATAGCAGCGGATCCCGGACAGTTGGGCCAGTTCGGAGATGAAAACGACTTCGCCGATGCCACCACAGAGACTGGCGTCCGGCTGGATGATATCGAATGCGCGGCGATCGATAAGGGCCTTGGCGGCTTCCCGTGAATCCAGTGCCTCGCCACCAGCCAGAGGCAACGGCATCTTCTCACGCAACGCAGCGTAGCCAGGGTAGTTGTTGGAACGCTGGGGCATCGGTTCTTCGAGGAACTCAAAGTCGGAGGTCCGCAAGTAATCCGCCATTTTCAGCGCGTTGGCCATTGTATAGGCGCCGTTGCCATCCGCCATCAACTTGATGCCGGGACCGACGGCGCGACGGACTGCCTGCACAACTTTCGCTTCGCGCTTGACCGAATAGCGTCCCAGTCGCATCTTGATTGCTTTGTGCCCGTCGGCGACCATCTTCTCGGCACGTCTGGGATACCACTCTTCGATGGCGATTCCTTCGACATAATCCAATGCCGAGACATAGACCGGGATCTTCTCCCGAAACCGACCACCGAACAATTCCGCCACTGGCATCCCGAGGGCTTTGCCACGCAGATCGTTGATGGCCATTTCAACAGCGCCGACAGCCAGTCCGTTGCCAAAGTTGGCGCCCCACAGGGAACGCCACAACGCTCGATATTCTAGTGGATTGCGACCGATCAGGCGGGGTGCCAAAAACTTGTCGATCGTACCGCGGGCACCGTTGATCGGAGATGTTTCACCCCAGCCGACGAGTCCTTTGTCGGTTTCGATTTTGACCAGTAAGGCATCTCGTTTCTTGTCCAGCGGTACTGAGACGGAGGCCCCGAAGGCCCGCTCGAGCTCGCATTCCAGCAGATAACTGGTGACGTTCGTAATCTTGATGTCGGGCCAATTGGTGGCGGCCTCGACAGCGCGACTTGTGTCAGCCGAGGTTGCCCAACCGGCGGTCACGGTGCCCGCTCCGAGTTTCAACAGGTCGCGGCGGTTGGTGGCTGCTGGCATCGTGATGTTTCTCCTGGCGTTGAGGCACGCGTTTGTCGCTGCCGTGGTGATGTCTGGTGGCGTTACCCTCGACTGGCATACCGGCCGTCTGGTTGGCGCTGTCCAGCAGGGTGGCTGGATCCCCGTTTCGTGTTACTGGTCTGGGGGAGGTTCTGAATCGTCTTGCGATCCGAACGCGTTTTCGGATGCCTGTTTTAGTTCTTCTCGATCGACGAAGCCGTCGTTGTTGGTATCTGCCGAATCGAGATCGACGCCGTGCAACAAGTCGGTGTCGACCTGTTCTTGCTCCTGTGCGTCGAGCCGGTCGTCTTGGTTGCGGTCAAACTGTTGGAATATGGGAATCGCGATATAGCCTTCGCCGGCATGGGCTCCGGAGCCGAGTTGCTCGTCGGGGGTGGACGATTTCAACACGCCCTGCATTTCGATTTTCCAGTCTTGGACAGGGTGCCCGCTCGTCACAGTCAAGGTGATCTCACTGGAATTGGGGCTGGCGTATTTTTCGGGAGAAAGCACAGTGACACCAAAGCCGCCCAGGCCAGGTTCTTCGACGATTACGGTGACTCGATGCTGGCCGATAAACGCACCGCTCTGGAAACCATTGTCGACAAAGGTAGTTAAGCGGAAATATCCCTGTTCGTCGGACATGCCACTGGCTCCCGGCCAGCGGTCGTCGCTGGGGTAGGTCTGAATCTGCGCCTGTGGCAGTGGTTGGCCATTCATGATTACCTGTCCTTCCACATCCACCAGCGCGGGGCGACACCCGCTCCCGACGCTGACAACCAGCAGTGCGATGCTGGTACTGAGAGCTGAGAACCATTGGGAAGCAAGTGCCATAGAACGACTTTCGCGATGTGGTGGATTTCGGCCACTGCCGTCAGCGATTTGAGTCCAGATCCAGAGTAAGCGGTTCGCGGATGAAACTGTAGTAGTAGGAGGTGCCATAGCCCATTGCCATGCCACGTACCCCCTTCTTGAGGACCGCTGCTTTGCGCGCTTCCCAGGAGACATAATAGGCGGTGTCTGTGCTCTCGAGATTACCCACGAGCCATTTGCAGAATGTGCCGTGACCAGGGAACCACTGATCGGTGTACTCTTTCTGATAGTGGATAAGCTTTTGGCGATAGGCTTCAAATTGATCGACGGTGTCTTTCAGTTCGGCGCGGTTGGCGTCCGTGCCCCGGACCTGGTAAGCGCGGTACGAGATCAGCATCTCGGTCAGCAGCTTGATGAAATCAAAGTGGTCCCGCGAAAGCCGGACCCAGCCTTTCGCACGTTCGGTTTGGGCTAGTTTTTCGGCCTCTTGGATATGTGCTTCAAGTGTCGCCAGAACCTCCGGCGGGTACATCGCCAGGTACATTTGTGAGGTCGTCAGCCAACGTGGCAATTGCGTGTTACGGAAGTCGGCCGCAATATCGGTGTCGGGGATCGGGATCACGTCGGCCAGCCGGTTCTGCAGCAAATCAAAGAAACGCATCATCGGTTCGTGGGCGTCTTCGAAGACACCGCGGCAATACTCGGCGACGATCGCTTCATGGTCCTGTGAGGGGTCGCCCATCAGGCGTCCCATCAGGTAATTGAGAGGACCTTCCAGACCCCAATTGCCTGCCGGGTCGAGGCTGATCGCCATGAAGCCGTTTTTGTGCAGATAACGCAGGCGCGTGGTGACTTCTGCGGCCGTCATATGGACATTGACGCCCATGGGAATCTGCGTGTTGAACCAGTAAGTAAACCCGGTAAACCCGGCGACTTTTCCGCGCCAGGCCGCGATGTATTCCGGATTGAGATTCATCATCTCCACAATTACATGATCACCGAAGTAGGGGATCTGCTGAGAGGGCCAGGCGGTGGGCGCGTAACTCATCAACATCAGAATTTTTCCGGGGTGGCTCTCAGCAACGGCGTCCGCAATTTCCTTGTGCAGCAACAGCAACCGTTCACACGGCGTGTCGCGCAGCACGGTTCGTTGGAAAGGCTCCCAGCGGATTGGGATACCGCGTGCCCCCTGCTCTGCCGCCCAGTCCGTCCAGCGGTAGTTATCAATCTTTTCACAGCGTTCGCACTGACAGCGGAGATAACCGTCCTCTTGACCGAGCGATACCCAATCCAGTCCCTCGTCGTAGCGGCTCTGCATGTACTTGATCAGCAGCCGTTTGACTTCGGGGTGACTCGTGCACAGGTGGTTTCCGCGCTTGGTGCGTTTGCCATCGATCAGGGCGAAATACTCGGGGTGCTCTGCAAAATACTGATCTTTGGAAACCGCCGCGTAATAGGTATGTCCACCTGGAGCCGCTTTGACCGCCTTGCGATAATTATTGGCTTGCGCCGCAAGGGACTTGCCGGGTTCATTCAGGATGTTGACGTCGTACACCGAACGCCCGTCCGAGTACGCGAACGCGGGTTGGAAATGAACGTTCAGGTTGCCCGGCACATGCAGGTCCGCGCGCCGGGGAACGAGCTCGCCATGTGGGCTGGGGAGAAACCAACGGATACCGGCGTAATCTTCCAGCAGTTTGATCACGGCCCGGTTGGTTCCCCGCGCGCCGACCCAGTCATGCGTTTTGGTTCCCGGGTTGTCGTGCCCCAGCAGGAACAGGGTGCGGTCTTTGACGATCAATCGACAGGCATCCCATTTGAGAGTTTCCGCGCTGATTCCGGCCTTGCTGGCCAAGCGTGTCGCGCCGACCGAAATCAGCCGGCCCGTTGGCGGCGGCGTACCTTCGACGTGCAGCGGCAATGTGGCGCCGCTCGATTTCTGGACGTATTGGACCAGCCAATCCGCAGCCGTTTTCGTCCACTGCTGGGCGACTTCTGGAATGACGATCGTGGCGGCGCGCTTTGCCTTGCTCGACGATTTTGAAGCGTTCGTCGCGGTCTGCGGCGGGTAGTCGTAATGTCAACGATAATATCAGCGCCGCCAGGGCAACGAACCTGAACTGACTGGAGGTTGCAGAGTGGAGCATGTGGCGTCTCTCAATGGGTTTGCTCACGGCAAAGAGGGTTTCCCTGGGTGTCAGACACAGCCTACCAGGATCTCTTGCCTCAGTGGCCGGCGGCGGTGGAAATTTGTGGGAAAGCTGAGTTCGTATTGCTATCAGCGGCAGATCGCTCGGGGAGACAACGTCCCGGTTCCCGTTGTCTGGCGGCGCGCCGCTGGCGGGAATGGGATGGGTGCTGGCTGCCGGTGGCGACGACTTGTTGCTGTGGTTTCTTTCCCACCGAAGGCTCCTGGCTACGGTGGCCGTCGTACTGCGTGTCAGGGAGTCGCCGGCACTTGTGCGACGCGAATATTATCGATTTCCAGAGAGTTGTTTTTGACGGTTTGTTGCTTGTAAGTTCCCAGGCCCAGAAACCAGTTTGTTCCCTTCGCCTCTGGATCGTAATAGGGCAGCGGCCGTCTGTTGAGTGGCACCCAGCGTCCGCTGCGACGGCCCCGGCGTACAAACACGTTGATCGTTTGCGGCTCGGTGTGTACTTCGATTCTCAAACCGAACCACTCTCCGGGCGCGGTCAGGTTACCCAGTCCATGATTTGCGTCGGAGAAGTTGCGGCGGTCATTGGGCAACTCGATTGCCATCAGGTCAGCCCGATTTGCCCACGCGTGTGCGCTGGCGATGGGTTTCCCAGTGAGATCGGCAATGGACAGGGTGGGTTGATTCTGGAGTGCCCCACGGCGAAAGTCGGCCTCGACGGACACCACTCCGGGGGTGACTTGCACGGCGTGCATCGGTAGCACGTCGCTCGGGCAGGTAGTGTTGATGTCGCAGAAGGCCCTGCGATCGGGACCGCTACCGATCACTGACAGCGATGTGTCCCATCCTCGGTTGGCATACCGGGTATTTTCGTACCAGCCGCTGCGCCCAAATAACGGTGAAAGACTGCCGTCTTCTCCAAAGGCCGGGCTCGAGAAGTCACAGTGCCAGACCAGGCGGCCCCGGTCCTCGGCGGCATTCAAGGTGATCAGTCCGAATTGGTCCGGGTCTCGGAAGCCGGCGGGGCTTGGCGACCAGGCCGAGTAGGGCGGTTGTTCCGTTTCAGTGAATCGGTTGCGACATAGGTTGAACCGCCAGGTTGAACCGGCTCGGGGAGGTTGTTGGGCCAGGTTGGCCCAGGGAATTGCTGCTCGTAATTCCCACCCTTGTTCACCCATTTTGCTGCGGACCTTGATCCCTGAGTTCCAGTTGATATTCGCGGTGGCCCCGATGGCTCCGGGGGTTTCCTGGGCATCGTAGACCACGCCCCGGCTGGTGATACAGAACTGGTAGTAGGTCGTTCCCAGGCCGGTGGGATCGAAGAAGAGCTCGATCGAATCGTCACTGAAACCTCCGACATCCCGATCGCGGGTGTTTGCCTTGAGGTTTTCAAGCAACGGTTCGTGGCAGAATGCCTTGAGGTAAAGCCACTTGTCATCCCACGCTAATTGAAATTCTGTTTGTTGTGGGACGGGCTTGTTTTTCAGGGTCTTGCTGATGTGTTGTCGAGGCGAGTTAGCCCACGTCGAATCGTGCTCCCACTTATTTGCGGGAATGCCGGCCGGTGCCCGTGCGACCCCGCTGGTAGCGACTGGTGCTGCCTCGGCAAGCGCGGTGGTTTCATAGCGTGCACGGCCCTTGACCATGTGTTGCAGGATGCCTTCGTCAATCAGGTCCACGCGCCGGCGATAGACTGTTTTGACGGCAGTCGCCTCGCGAGCTTGCATCAGCGCGCGCTGTAATTCTCCGACAAACTCACGTGTTCCCAGCCGGTTCCACCAAGACCGGGAATCATGCCCACCACCCAGACGCAGCCAACGCTGCTCAAGGGCTGTGTAGAAGGTCTTCATGGCCGGGGCCCCCGGCCCGAAAAACGATCGGTAGTATTTCTCGAGGGCGACGTCGATGTCGAGTGTCGTGTCATCGTAGAGTTTCATTCGCCAGTAGAGGTTCATGAAATCCAACACCGGGTTGGCTTGAGCCACGCCGCCTGGACGAGTTCCGTTGTAGGTCTGCAAGTAAAGGTACTGGAGTTTACCACCCTGAAATCCACCGATTTTCTGCAAGCCGCGTACATCCGTCACATGCACGTGTGGAACCAGGCAGGGGAAGGCCCACTCGGTCATCGCCGGCTTGAGCAGGTATTCCCAGGTAGTGAAGAAGTGGACCTGGTTCTGGTTGACAAACTCGGCGATGCGCAGATGGTCGCGGCGTAGCCTTAGAGGATTGGCGTAGTAGGTGTAGAACTTGCAGAACTCAACGGCCACGTTGGGCTCGAAAATCAGCCCCTCTGGCGGTGCCGTGTAGTTGAAGTAAGCGCAGTTGGAAATCATGGCCTGGGGATGCGTCTGGCGGATCTCACGGGCCACCGCGTTGACAAATTCCCAGACGTAATGGCTGGCGTTCCCGCTGGGACCAATTCCCGGTCGATACCGCGGGCGACAATCGGCACATCCGCACATGTTCGTGTTGTCATTGGGCATGACCGAGAAGAAACGCCCTCCCGAACCGCGATACGCGCCTGGAAAAGGCTCGGGCCGGCCGGCAAAGTAGTCGCGTGCGATCGCTACCACTTGTTCTTGGAATCCCTTGGCGGTCAGGCACGGTTGCACCTCGGTCTGGTAGTTTAGTTTTTGCATCCGCGCAAAGCTCTTGGTGCTGAACCACTCGGGGTGCGTGCTGCCGAACGCCTTGTCGAAAAAGTTAAACGAGTGGTTGGCGTTGTGTTGCCGACCACCCCACAGGCGGTTGCGGATCCAATACAACAGGCTCGTACGCGGATTGACCCAGGAGGATTGGAATTTCTGACGTTGATCCCACTGAGTGAACGTCAATTTTTCCGTGTTGATGAACAGTGGGTAGATCGACCGGATCGGGAGGTCGGGGCGGCGACGAATGGACAGCTTCGGGAGGCTGACGTTCGGGTTTCGTGGCACGACCTCGCCGAGTGTTTCGTTGGGCAGATACCACTTCACCCCCAGCTGGTTTTCCAGGAAGGCGTGCACGGCGTAGCAACTCCCGATCGGTTGCGCTGCAGTTTTGTACAAACTGCCGTAGGATTGGTAGTCGACCTGGGTGAATTCCGGGCCGTCGTGCCCCATCAGGACCAACACACCGGGAGAGGTCTGAATGAGATATTCTTGCTCGGCCAGGGGGGCTGTGGGAACCGCCAGTGCCCGCGTGGCTGCGCTTTCTCCGACGAGGATGCGATTGCCTTCAACGGGGAAGTCGCCGCGGACGATAGGGAGGGTTACGGCAGAGATTTTCTGCAAGTAGTGCTGAAGTTCCCAAGCGGCCAGTTGTGCCGAGGCGGTGGGGCGCTGGGCCAGCACGATGGTGGCATGCGGCCGCCCGTTCTTTACCAGTTCCAGTTGCTCTGCAAGATTCGGCTCCGCGCCGCGGAGTGCGAGCACGGGCAGGACCAGGATGGCCAGAGCGTAGCCGATCCAGACGTTGCCGTACGGGGAGAATTGGGGAAAGGGCATGGCGGGCGATCTGGCACGATGTTCAAAGAGGACGTCAGGGGGACTTGCCGAGGGGTAATAATTCAATTCCGTCACGCGTCGCGTTGACCCGGAAGCGGACCAGAAAGCAGCGTTGCGGCGCGGCATGCCGATGGACGTAGGCGAGCAGGATCGACGCATCTTTCAGCAGGGTCAGCTTGCCGTACCCATAGACTCCGGGGTCGATCTGGATCGGATTCGACCAGTTCTTTCCGCCGTCTGTACTGAGGAACACGCATTGGCCGCCACTGCCTCCCGCGGTCAGGACGAGC
>PAQH01000091.1 GCA_002709225.1 Planctomycetaceae bacterium | reverse complement strand
TTTGTTGTTGTTGCTCTAATTCTAATTTGGTATGTATGGAGATACAAAGTTTCTTGGATGACAATATTCATTTTGTTTGCAGCATATGGTGGCACTTCATATTATTTTATGAGTGGTGAGAGTGCTGAAGATCTCGCTAAAAAACAATTACAGGCTGGGCAGAATCCTGCGACTGCGATTGATGTTGTCCGTTAGTAATCAGTATATGCCTGTAGTTGAAGAGTGGAAAAGTGTGAAAGATTATAATACATATGAAGTGAGTAGTATGGGTCGAGTCCGACGTGACGGCAAAATATTGAGATTCGATATATGTAATAATTATTTTCGAGTCGGTCTGTACAAAAATGGGAACCGAAAACATAAATTTGTACATAGACTTGTATTAGAAACGTTTAAAAAGAATCCAAATCCGACAAAATTAAAACTATGTGATCATATTAACCGTGATACACTGGATAACCGTATTTCAAACTTGAGATGGAGTTCTCCAACCGAAAATGCCTGGAATCGGAATGTACGAGGGTATTCTTTCAATCGGTCAAAAAATAAATTTGTAGCAAGAATAATTGTTAATGGAGAAAGGAAATATTTAGGTTCTTTTGATTATTCTTATCAGGCACGACGGGCATATGTTGCTGCGAAACAAAAATATCATGTTTTTACAATTTAAATTTTATATCCAAGTTCTAACAACCGTTTTCTAGCATTAAAAGAGATTTTATAAACACCTGACTTAATTTTTTCAATATCTTTGTGAAATTGTTGATCAACTTTTGCCTTTTTGTCTCGTATTTGAATACATTTTTGAAGAAATTCGCATTCGAATTCAGATTCAATTATCGTATCTTGTTTTGGTAATACTACCCAGTCCTCGAATAGCGTCCATTTATGATTCATTTTTTATTTATAATAATATCTATCCTTGTTTCTTAATATCGGCGCCGAGTGATAAGAGCCCAGCAAATTATAATAAACATCAAAATTGCTAGCCAGAAGCTCCAACTCTTTGCAGCTTTTTCTTCGAAGATCGAAACGCTTTGTACTCTTCTTGCACTATCTATATACCCTTTGGAAGGAATTGTTTCACGAGCAGCGATTTCTTCAGGACTTTGCTGGATAAATTCGGGTCGCTCCATTGGATCAACTTCGGCTTGTTTTTGTTCTTTTTCTGATTCAGATTCTGTGTCTTCGGGTAACAATCCAGGATCAAGCGAATTAAATAATTGATTTGGCTCTGCGGGTTGATCGAGAGGTTGATCATGTTGCATTGTATTGAACATTTGAGGGTTCATAACAGCGGCAGCAGGTTCTATGACACGTCCAGGTCGATCAGGTGATGGATCTCTTGTCGCCACAGTAGCGGTGTCGTCTAATTCGTATTCTGGAATCAAAGGGGGTAAGTCGGGTAATTCCGTACCCTCAAGCTTATAAGTCGGGGCCCAAACTTTATAAAGTTCGTAAAATTTCTTAAATCTTATTCCATTAAATAATTTAGAATAATTTGTTCGAGAAGTCCTACCAAAAAAATTGGGATCAACACCAGCCATCCTAAGTATTAGATCATTGTCGTCTAAACTCTGCCCTCGACCAGCAGATGGCAGAATGAATCCATCAAAAGTTTGTGTTGTTGTCTGTATAAAATCAATAGGTTTAATCCTATATTTAAAGGAATTTTTATTGTTCCACGAATCAAATAGTCTTTTGAGACGACTTCTGAAAAATTCAAGAATATTATCTTCTAAATATTCATCCCTGTCTACCCATTGATTCTGTGACACACTCCAACGCTGTGCGAAAATTCTTCTACCTTCTTCAAGGCCATCTAGGTTCGTCCATATTAAATCTCGCCATTTTTCGGCAAATATTCCATGTCGTTCTGCAAAATGTATATTAGGAGGAACAGTGAGATCCATATTTTCAAAAATCTGAGCGATTTTTGGTTTCAACATTTCTTCAGGATTATATTCGACACCTCCGGGTTCAAGTTTGACTGGTGTATCAGGCAAAGCAACTGCAGCTGGGTTAACTTCGTCGCTATCTGTATCGAGAGGGTTTTCTGACTCATCTTCGCTATCTGGTAAAGGTTGGTGTTGGGGTCGTTTCTGTGGAGGTGGAGGTTGTGGTACTACCGGAGGAGGACGTGGTGCAGGTTTTGGTTTAACCTGTGGTCTTTTTTTGGGTTTTGGTCGTTCATTCTTTGGTAATTTTTGGTGAGGAAATCGTTTTTTGAATTCCTCGAATAGTGCATTTCGTTCTAAGATGAAATATTTCAAAAAATTAGGTTTCTCCGATAATCCTCCATGGTAAATAAGAGTGTAACCATCTATTATAAAGTTTAAAAGTTGGATTCTAAGAATTAAATCTTCGTCTTCAAACTCATCGGCAAATCTAAGATCATCTTCACGAATACTACAAAAACTCAAGTTTAATAATTTTATGAAAAATCTATCTTGAAAAGCTAGCATATGGTCGAATCGTAAATCGCCATCCATCTTTTTACCATTGGCTCTTATCAAAGATTGACATAAGAAATAAATTGAATTGAGAAATGGGTATTGTTTTCTTGAAGTTCGAAGACCGGGAAAATCCATAGGACTGATATTAAAAGGACGTCCATCCCATCGTGACTTCATAATCCTTAATTGTTCGGATTTATTTCTAGCTGGTAAGCCTTCAAAAAATGGTAAAGCGGAGTGTATCCCTCGGTTAGTTTCAAGATTGACATTTTGATATATAAAATTTCCTTTTCCAGGATGAAATTCAATTTTTTTTCTCCCTAAAGTTTTACCAGTTTTTTCATCTTTTGTTCTGATACTCATAGTGACGGGCAATGGAACACGGGCATCCTTACTCGAAAAAGCAAGAAGTAAAGTTTTGGGAGGTACAGCACCGGTTTTATTCTCTTTACTCCGAGTATTCAGAAATCCATCTTGCCCAAAATATTTGTAATACGTTCCAAATATTTCTGAACAAATAGCATGTAAAAATTCATAACAACGATCCTTCCCTAGTAACTGGTATGGCAAATGACATCTAATTTTCGTACTTTGAAAATCAAATAGATGAGGTACGAACCAGGAATCTGCTTTCAACTCAGCTCTTTCAAGCTCAGGAATGGTTGAATCCCAGAAACGTATTTTTACTTCCCTCTTTTTTTGATTTTGATATGTGTGGTCATAACGCAATTCGTTTGCCCAAATCAGCACAGGGTTTGTATAAGCTTCGTTATTCATCAGAGATCTACGATTCATCAAAGATTTAAAAATCTTTGTAGGTTTTTTAACAACAGGTGTGACCTCGAAGTCTGCATCATCTTTCTGAAATATTTCATTGTGGAGAAATGGTGTAAATTCTGTAATGATTTTATCTCTTATCCAAGAATCAAGTGTGGCTTCATCGATTTCTTGATAATCCCCTTTTTGTAAATGGAGATCATAATCATTTTCTACGATCACATACGCATATAAATCTCCTGATTTCTCCGGAACCTTAACTAAAACCATTTTCCATTCTCGGATTCCAGATTCTCCTGCATTCCATCGCTGGTTTTTTTCATATTTAGGAGTAAATGATTTTTGATCTTCTTCAGGTATTTTAACATGCTCGGTTCCAAATGGTGTATATGCTGTCAACGTCCTTCCTATATAATGAGCAAGATCAGCAAAACTTAACGAGAATCGAGGTGTATCGGGCAACCAAATTTTATTTTCCTCTTTTACGGTAACATACCAATAAAGTTCCGGGTCTCTATCCACGTGTACGATAACCAATTTCGTTTGTCGATCACCCACAAGATCCCATCGATCATTAATTTGAAACCAAACGTGATCTCTCTCCGAAGGAACCTTACTCGGTGTAATTTTTGGTTCTTCAACGATAGGATCAATATATGAAAAATCTTGGAATGGAGTAAATTTGGTGAGATCGCCAATACGAATCCACTCTGTTATATACGACTCCGAAATAGATTTTAAATCCCAGATGTCATTATCAAAACTAAACTGATCTAATTGAACATAACTATATTTATCGACCTCATTATCAGGAACATCAACAATAACAATTTTTTTATCTTTCCCATAATTCCATTTTTGACCTAATTTGTAAAGTGGAACAAATTCATCCAGACTCCGTATATATTCTTCCACGCTATTTATGACGTTCTGAATTTCTGTCTTATCTGTTTTTGATTTTGCCACTTCTAGCTCACTTATTAAACTTGAAACTTCGCTTGTTTGTTCGAAAAACCCAAGCTTTTTAATTAATATTGGTATCTGATTTAATAAAGCTGTTAATTCGTCATCTTGCAAGAACTTCGATAAATCAGGTTTTTCCTCCTTTTTCAAAGGTGCGTGATAATGCGTTGTATCAAAATACTTTCTTGCGGACTCTTCCCAATTAGGTTTTGTTGTATTGTCACTCTTATCAGGAAACATTTTTCCAAATCTTTTCATAACAGTATCAATGGAATCCGGCTTTTCTAATTTTATATCTTTAAGTTCATCCGAACTCACCCAGAATTCAGAAGGAAGAGAAAACCAATGATGAGAACCATCTATATTCCTTATACGATACATTTTTTTTTCGAAATCTCGTTCCGCTACAATGCCAAGAGTACGATCACTTCGCATTTTGACAAGACTACCATTCGCAATGATAGGATAACTCGGAACCACTTTTTGTGTCGTCGTATTTCGTATCACATATTCTTTTCGAAGATCGTCAGGCATATCCCAATTTTTCATAGTTTTGCCGTTCTCGTTGTAAAAAAATCCGACAGAACTTTCCGGAACTGTACTACGTTGCAAAAATTGGAAAATATCACGAAACACGATTGTATAACTCTTATCTTTATGTTGAGGTTCGACAACTTTCATAGGATACGCGATTTCACCACAAATAAAGTATCCCACTGAACCAGATTCATTATGAGTTTTTTGGTATTCCATATCCCAAGTTTCAAATTCAGCCGCTTCACTAAAGCCATACTCCTTTAGCAACTCTTGTTTATGAATTTCGGCACGTTCAAGTAGCCACGATCCCAGAAAATTTAAACCGAGAGATAATCCTAATGAAAATATACCACTTGCTACACTCTCGGCAATCTCACCCCAAGTCATCGCGCGTATAGTAGATAAAAAAGAGGCTTCGCCAATTTCTAAAGAGGCAAGATATGCTTCGGTTGTTTCTGCACCGCTAAGGCCTGCTCGAGAAATTTTAACGGCTTGATTTGCAGCAACGAGACTAGCTTTTTCTGTATCCGTGACTGCACCAAGTAAGTTATAACCTCGAATATCCTCCAATCCTTTTGCTAAATCTTCCGCGAGTTCGGATTCTGAAATACCGCCACGATCCACCAGATTTTTCATTCTTTGCCAAATCGATGGAGCCTCCATTGGTCCACCATGTTCTTCGATTGGGATGGCAGCTGCAAAATCTTCAGCCATCGATGGCTCGGCCAACCACGGATCCACTTTATCATCAAAAAATATTCTATCAATAGCAGCTTCACGATTATTCAATAAAGCTGCTGCAAGACCTTTCTCTTCGGCAGTTTGAATCGGGAAATCCGGTGGAACTGGCCGTTTATAAATCGTATCGTATAAATCCTGAAAACCTGGTGCGTTTTCTCCTATTGGCTTTGCAGCGGCTCGTTGAGCTTTCAACACTTCAAAGGCGTCTGGAATTGGCGATTTAATTATATCGCTTAATGTTTGTCGAAGAGCAGCGCTTTTTTCATTTAATTGCATTGCATCTTTAAACACTTCATCTAAATTCAATGCGTCATATTCGTTTAAAATATCTCTAGGAGCTGGCTGAATACCTCCGAAATCACCAACGTCAATAGGCTCAATCACTTCGGTTTCTGGCATTTTCTCAGTAATATGGGCAAATAGATCCTCTGATTTTGGTAATGTTGGAAATTCGGGTTCAGGTGGCTCAATGACCGGTCGACCAGGAATATATTCTTCCATCTCAATTGCGGCAGGTGTGGAGGTTTTGCCGGTAAAGGCGTCACCTATTGCGGTCCATAATTGACTACTAATTGACGGTTCCACTGCACCACCGCTACTTGCCGTAGTACTGGCATAAAATGAAGAAAAGAAGGGCATTTATTTATTTAACAAGCTTTTAAACACAAAATTAAAAAACGTAAAATATTAAAAGATGTCGGAAACTATAAATCCAGGATTCAACTCGCTCATAGAGAAATTCACGGTTGACGGTGACAACCTTGTATCAACTTTCTTGGATAACTATGCTAAAAGTTTTGTAAAAGGGTTTGCAAGTTCAAAAATCGCAGCGACGGCGATGAGTTCCACCTTACTCGCCGAAATTGAGATTCCTATCGCGGCAATCTCGGCTTTCCTAAGTAGTGCAGCAACATTTTTTGATAACTCCGATTCACAAAAGGAATATTTACCTGGTTCTGTCGCACTTTATGAAAATGGATATTGGCCTGTTACTGCAGAAGAGACCGCGTCTTTAGCGAGTGAATATGTAGATGATAGTTTTGAGCCACTTCAACAAGTGAAGCGCTATGATATTTGCTTGATCAAAAGAAGATTAGAGGATGACCGTTATGAAATATATGATTTAGCCAGTAAGGATACGAAGATCGTCAGTTATAAAAAATTGCGTCCGGAACAAAACAAAGCCATCAGTAAATATGATATCATTCAAAAACTTCAGAATAAAATTACAGATTATTTTCCAATCACGAATTCGGCTGAATTCAAAGTAGGAGATTATGTCTATGCGCGGAATCTCGAAGGTCAAACCGATTTTGAAGGACATATTCTTAAAATCACGAATTCGGTCATGGAAATTTCCGTATTGGGTGAACCTGCCCCAAGAATTATAGAAAGACGGGATTGGTTTAAATTATTATCAAAATCTGAACAAAACGATATGAAATCCGTTCAAGAAGGTCGTAGTGATTTCCAAGTAAATTCTTTGTGTTTATATCAAGACGGTCCGAATGTGAGACCATGTATTATCATACAATTGGTTCCAGTTTGTCTCATTCGACCATTTCATGAAAAAAAGGCGTTCGAGATTGATCCGCAATTGCTTGTAAAAGCTAGTTCAAAGTATCGAACGAAATTATATCAAACACCTGGGTTCCGACAATTTATTGACCAAGTTCGAGAAACTCCACGTGATTTTTCGGATCGCATGCCCTATGTGACAAAATCCAATGCAGAAAATGGATTTTTGCATACAATCCAGAAAAAGGAATCGGATGTTAAATTTTTTCGGGAAAGTGAAATCATTCCAGCATCGATTGAAACAAGACAATATGGGATGGAAGCTGCAACCGGTTTAGGCAGCCCACCTAGGGAACCGGAACCAGGAAGCACCTTAGGCCCTGTCCGATTAAGTACGGGACCGATCCAAAAACCAACCAAAGTACAAGGCGTGACTGTCCGAGAACAATCTAATTTTGGGGTATATATCATTCTTGCGGTTGTCATACTCGGCCTAATTTTTTATTTCAATAAATGATTAATCGTTTTCGGAATTTTGTACTGGACATCATTGGTGCGTATGACGACGATTATATAAGAGGTGATTTTAAGAAAAAACCAATCTCGGGCAAACAATTGGCTGAGGTAAAGAAAGAGAGCAAACAGAATGTAGTGAAAAAAATTGTGAAGAGCAAAAAGCAGATACCAACAAGAGAAGACGATGATGAATTTGAAATTGATAATGTGATGATGGAAATAAAACC
This sequence comes from Planctomycetaceae bacterium, assembly GCA_002709225.1. Classification (GTDB taxonomy): domain Bacteria; phylum Planctomycetota; class Planctomycetia; order Pirellulales; family Pirellulaceae; genus UBA9264. The sequence continues at coordinate 6,745 of PAQH01000091.1, read as the reverse complement.
TGACATACCTGAAAAGCCTCGATCCTACAAAATCAATACTGTTTACACCGAAGCAGAAAAATTACTTTATCGTTTCAGATTTATCAATTATTCAGAAGAAAGTTTCCAACAACTTCGCAATTCCTTAAGAAATAATTTAGCTCTCCCTGATAAATTCGAACAATTCTCCGAATATCTTCATTTGAAAAATGGTCGTATTTATTTCAAAAATTTGCCTGTTTTAACACAACCTGAAATACAGACGCTTTGCAGAAATACGTACTTTGATCCTACGAAACCTATTTCTCCGGATAAAATCTATCATGAGATTAGTTCACAAGGCGCGAATTTAAGTAGAAGTAAAGTTCGAAAGGCTGTACAATCCATTGAAGACTATCAATTGAGGCGTGGTCGTCGGTTAAAAAAGAAAGTCGAAGCAAACTTTTTCATAAGTCATTCGAATACGATTGTGTGTGATATGTTCTTTATCAACCAATGGAAATTTTTTAATGTCTGTGAAGCGTTTAGTGGATTTATCAAAACTTATTATATTAGGAAAGGCACCGCAACGATGATTCGAGATTGCGTCAAAGATTTTTTAGAAACTCTTAGGAACATTAATTCTGATATCAAAATCGATCGGTGTCTTTGTGATCGAGGCACAGAAAATATGAAAATCAAAGAAATAAAGGGATTAGAAGTCGTTTTTATGAAAGTTGCGCAACCCATGCATTTGATAGAATTTATGAATCATCTTGTTTGTTCTCGATTAAAAATATATCTGGATTTATCCTTTGATCCTAGCGAAATTTTGGAATTGGTTCTAGAAGGTTTAAACAATCGAAAAAGAAAGCGTCGTAATCAGTTCACACCAATCGAATTATTAGAAATGGATAAAATAAGTCAGAAACGTATTTCGGAAAATATCGTGTATTCCACTCCAAGAGAACATTATAACCTGAAAAAAATTTATAAAGGAAGTTATGTTCGCATTCTTTTACTTTCTCGGAAAGATCAAGTACGAGTACCGATGTCATACAAATCATATAATCGAAAATGGAGTTCCGAGGTTTATCAAGTTTCAAAAGTAAGACGTGTCAGTGGGACGATTAATGTTTTCAAATATACAATTTTGAAAAAGGAGTACTTCAGAAATGAATTGCTGCTGATTCCGAAAATGATCGATAAAAAGATACCAACAGACATTGTGAGAAAACCATTTGAGTATCCCTTGGAAGACAACGATGATTCAAGCGGAATTTATGTTCCAACGGATGGAGAATATAGTGATTAGGATTTTCGAATTATTTAAGATTCATAATTGTGAAATGATACAAACGTTTTAGAAAAAAAAAATAAAAATTTTCAAACTGATTGTATCACAATTCAAAATCTGAAATCAATTTCATTTTCAGAATTTCCGATAAGGGGTCCACCCTTTGAATCCTTATTTTCTCAAGCAATTGTTCGCATTTCAAAAAAAATATTTTCAACATGTGTCGTGGGTTCATTTTCCACCACAACATTCGAATCAAACATTTGTGTTACAAAATTATGAATCATGGTCTTTCTTGCTTCGGTTACATTATTATACATCCAAAAATAACTCATGACATGAGTAAAATTGAAATTTGCTCTACCAAATCTTAGATTGGTTTGCAACGCAGTCCAGTCTCCACCACAATCGGTTAAAGCGGTTTGTTGTGTGCCATCTGTCAATTTCGTGACAGTCCATTGAAATTCACTTGTTTGTGGAAGTCGTTCCACTACCATAAAATATGGCTGCAAAGGGATTATACTTACATTGGGAACCACTTGGTCGTTGCCTTGGACATCTTTGAATTTTAATCCTCCGCTATAGAAAATCTTAAACATTTGGTGTTCGACGAGATATACACCAGTATTACCAGTCAGTTTAAAGCAGAAACTAATACAACAGTCTGGATCTGGTATAAACGAAGTATTATAAACTGCTAATAGATTATCAAAAACACTTTGCCAACTTGTTATCGATGTGATTCCTTTGATTGTTCCGCTACTATTAAACGCAACGAGCTTCTGAGACGTTCCATATTGTACAGATAAAATGCACTCCGTGTTCACTAAGGAATGCAGATAAGTCACGTCATCGTTGATTTCACTAACCTCTTGAAAAGTATTCGAGAGTGTCCGAGATGGATGATAATCGATAAAAGCAGTACAATCATTCCCTAGTTCATCCGTAATATTTTCAACCGTTACATTATCATTGTTTACGACAACATTACTCGAAGCTTGTGAGATCATCTGACCTTTGTGATCCGTAAAATAAAGGTCGAACCCATAGATACTGCGATCTAAATTAAATATTCTTTTGTTCTTTAGCTCATATCGATTTTTAGAATGCGTTTCCTGCAGTGTAAAAAGGGTATTCGTTTTACTTACATGATGTGATCCTTTAAATACCCTGTGATTGGATAAATGTTTACATAAATTGGAATGTACCATAACAACATGACTCGTGTTGGAACTGTTTGTATAATAAAAATTTTCAAACACGATTTTTCGGATTTTTTGTAACCTCGAATGATTAAAGGCAATTGTATATTTTTTCGTGTTTGCATTGTAGATAAAATCATCAAAATCAAACATATAAACACTTCCCATTTTGATATTCCTTAGAAATTATCCAGGCCTTGGGGCTGGTGCTGCTGGTACCATCCATGGTTTGTTTTTTTTATCTTCGTTAACTGCAGTGGTTCCCTGTGCAAGTCCAGTGAAAGCAACGAATAATAATAGTGGAACAAAGATCTGCATAAATTTCATTTTTAATTTATAAATGATTTTAAATTCTCGCAAAACAATCATTCGTATCGCAAGGTTTATCAACAAAAAAAAATTAATTGGAAAACACAGAATTCATACTCACAAAAACATTCCAAAATCGGAACTCATGAAAGAAATTAAACGATATTTTCATATTATATCACTACGATCGTCTTTTCGGATGATTCCTCGAGATTATCTGAAACCAATTTTACCGGAGATCGCAATCTTTCTTCATTCTCCGAATCGTTTTTATTTGAATTCTCGACCTGTGGAAGAGTTGAATCATTATTGTCCCGTTTTTTTTTCTTAAATTTTAGAAGATAGAGCTTTTGGATGGGTGTCGTTTCGATCACTAAAGCCGTATAGAGTGAATTCGTTTTCAGAGCGTACACCGCCTTTTGAATTAACGATTTATGAAGAAAACTTTTCGTCAAGAAATAATTATCCGAACAATTGATGTTTGAATATAATACAACCATGTCTAAACTACGTCGGGCACTTGGACATACGTCTACAAAGGAAACGCACAGTGTTATGCATGAAATTAGAAAATGACGACCCATACTAAACATACGGTTTAACCCTTTCAAAAAACGTCCGTGGCCTGTGTAACAGTCGTCCCATACTACTAATAGTGTGTTCTCTTCTGATTGTTTTCTCAAAATTTCTTGTTGATCTAGAATTTTTTGCATGATGGATTCTGTGAAATCACGGAAGATTAGTCTCTCATCGAAACGTTTTTTTATTAAATTCACTAATTCTGGATTACAATAAGGATTCCCTATAAAAAGTATGATTCTTTTGAAAGCGTTTCTGGAAACCAAATATCGGATTACATTATATGCAGATAATGATTTTCCAGATCGTCGCGCTCCTATCCAACTCGCACAGATTGGTAATTTTTCATAGAAACGTTCTAATTTTATTGATTCTAAAGACATAATTTTATTTTGATACATTTAGTTTATCGATTGTGAACCTAGGAGATTTCATTTGTTCCTTATCGATTTTGGTAATACAAGACATCATACTCGTACAGTGAATAAACAATAAACGCAAATACGGACTAGACATGTAAGAGATTAGATCATCACCTAAATCATCGGCGATTGAAATTAATACATCGTCGACTAACATTGAATCGTTACATGTTTTGGCGTAATTTTTGAGTTCATATTGATATTCCATATAACTACAACCGCAATTGAATCCCTTTTCCACCAGTGAGGCAAAAAAGCCATGAGCGAGTCGTAACATTGGCAGGTTTTTTTGAAAACGAGATTCCTGACAGTCCACTGGGATTCCATTCGCTTCACTTTTTATTTTTGATTCCATTGAACGTTCAACATAGGACGCTAAGAGTTCCAACAACTTTTTCCTCGTTTTTCGTAAAAGTTGACTCTCTGTTTCCTCGATTGAAAAGTTATATTCTTCACAAATTAAAAATATCTTTTCAACTATATGACGCTTGGAATTCTTCTTTATCTCTTTTTTGGGAGTTTTCTCCTGTTCAACGGATTCATTTGCGACCTGTGCGACTAGCTCATCATTCATTTCTTCGATACTGGGTTCCATTTTCTTGTTTCATACTAATTTTTTGTTATTGAAACGAATGCGATGTTTAGTCCAAAAATTTTCGGAAATCGCCACCAGAAGATAATATTATACGAGAATAGCGTTTGCTCAATAATTTTACTTTACAATCATCTTTAAATTCAACACTTATCTGACAATTTTGTACATTTCGGAAATCCACGGCACCATGATATGCCAAAGTAGCTTTAGTCCCTTGAACATTAAATTGTATTCTTGGTTGCACGGTCAGATGTGGATTTTGGCCTCGATACCCATGAGAATAATTGGAGATTTTGATCTCATCTTCTGTCATGGATTGAACAACTTCATTATCTAAGCGAATCTCCAAAAACGTTAGAGTGGTCATCGTATCATTCTCGTGGTGTACAGAATCTCCCTGAGCTTCAGTTTGGAATTCGAGTGCAAAAATATTTCCAGTTGGAGCTAAATTCGACCAAGTTTTTCGTACACCCGCTGAAACATTTTCCCAGTCCGCTGTCAAATTAATGGTTTCTGGCAGTGCCACCGAATAAGCCCCGCGGCCTTCCCCATAGGAATTTACAAATGATGGTTTTCCAACGATTTCCCGATATTGAATGCTACATTGATTGACAATTGTTGTCAAAGAATCGTGACTCGCGTCGGTCACCATGTTGAGAGGTCCATTCATGGTAAAAACCATTTCTATATTGGAATTTCCAAATCTAGCCGGTAAACAACCAAATGAAGTTGAACCTTGGTGAGCGTAACGATGGTATCTTGTATTGGGCATTGGTACGGGACAATAAACGGTAGATCCGACGTGAGTTCGTGTAGTACTCGAATCACATCCCATAAAAGTCGATCGGAAAGCCGCAAGTTCTTCCTCAGTCAAATTTTCTTCGTATGACCGAATCCACAAAGGGTAATCAAATACGGTATATACATCTGTACCATTTGAGCGAAGTGTGAAGCTCTGGATCAAATATTTTCCGCGCGAAAATTTATAATTATGCCCTGAAGTGAGCGTGGGTAAGACGACTTTCAAGTAAATGTTCGATATCACATTCAAAGATTTCGGAATTTGTACAGAATAATTTTCACTATTGAAGTCAAATGTGGAATCCAACTGAACTCTGCGAAATTGTTTGTAATAAACATCTTTGACTGCTGACCAGGGAGTGGGCAGTAATCGGCTCCCTAATTTTGGTCCACTCTGGAAATTTACAGATCCGGCTTGTAACAATAATTGTTTATTTGTTTGGCTCATCGCTTTTATATTAAAATCTAAAAAAAAATATTCATATCAAACGTTTATGGGATTTAAAGCATCAATGTATTTATTGGATAATGGTCCATCATCCATTTTACGATTTATCCTTTTGACTGCTTCAGCGTAAACTCCATACATGGGTGTGCGAAGTTTTATATCATTTTTGGTAAGGTTTTTCAACTTCATTAATTGAGAAACATCTGCGACGTTTTGACCACCGACGACTACTACCTCTGGAAATGAAAGAGGTAAACCGGTATAGGCTGCTTTAAACAATTTATTGGTTTCGGGGACTGTGATAATTCTTGAAGGTCTACTACCTTTTCCATTAACAAGTACTTGAAGATCTTGTGTACCTGTTTCTAATAGATCGTTATATTGTTTCATAAAATCTTCTATTGTGTCTCTAGAAGGTTTCTTTTGGGTATTAATTATATCAATCTGTGCTTCAAGTCGACTTACTTTACCATCTATAAATTCTTGATATGTAGCTTGTGAATCTGTGGGGTTTGAATCCTCATTGAGTTTTGGAGCAAGTTTCTGCCTTTTTCCGGCAGGAGTTCCACGAAGTTCTTCGGGTGAATTTTGTAATTGTGCAAGCGCTTCAAACATTTGTTTGCTGGCCTCGGACCGTCTTTGGGGAGTTGGCTCTTTTACAAAATCAGGATTCCTTGGTTGCGCTTTCGGTAAGAGTAGAGGAGTCTGTGGTGTTGCTTCTAATGGTCCTCGACTTGGATTGGCCAGAGATTGAAAATTGATTCCACCAACCGGCGAACCCTTAAACCCACCACGTTGTTCTATTTTTTGAGTTAATGGAGTTCCGGCAGGATGTTCAAGTTGTCCCTTGAATTTTTGTGCCCTATCTTTTACAGAATCAATTCTTTGTTGTAATGCTCGCAATCTATCGACCTCAGTATCGTGGAGTGGTCTCGTATTTGCACCAGCATACACTAAATCCGTAGCTTCTCGTTCAAATATATTCTTGTCGAAAGGAAGTTGAGTCATAGTTCCGGATTCCATTGGTTGCGCTTGTTTTGGTTGCAGTGGTGGCATGCCCATAAATTTAGGATTCTTTCTATCCATAAGTGCATATTCCTTCGCTTTGTTATCAAGCGGTAACGATGGTCTGTG
>PAQH01000090.1 GCA_002709225.1 Planctomycetaceae bacterium | reverse complement strand
CGACAAGAGTTCCAGGAGCTTCGACTCCTGGCTGGCACCCGTAGCCAGCAATGCCATCGCGGGATCAACTCCCAGCCGGCCCAGTTGGCCAAACCAGTACGCGGTTGGCTCTGGCTGCAGACGTTCAAAGTTATCCACCAGGTCACCCGCGAGCGCCGCGGCCCTGGGCCCCATCTGACCGATCGCCCAGACGGCCTGCGTCCGCTCTGCGGATGTAGTACCCTGCAGGCCCCGCTTGATCGCCACCAATGCGTCCTCGGACGCGGAGGGCACCACACGCTGCAGTGCGAACGCCGCGCAGATCGCTGCCACTCCACCCGAACCAAGGAGTGTTCTCAGCTCATTTTCGGCATCGGTCTGCGCCACTGCAGCCAGGGCGAGTGTCGCATTGGCACGGACCGCAAATACATCGTCACCCAAACGCTCCACGAGCGCCTTGGTCGCCCCCTCCGCCGGCGCGCCGATCAGCTCTAACGCCATCCCGGCATCCGCGGCAACTTCCGGTGGCTGCCGCAACGCCTTAATGAGTACCTGCAGCGCCTCGTTTGTGCTTTGGCCCCTGGCCTTCAGCAACGCAAACGCAGACCACACCCGCACCAGCCCATTCCTGTCGCGCACCGACTGCTGCAACAGGGGGCCAATTTCTGTCGCCAGCCCACTCAACGTTGCGCCGATCTGCTGCCGTAACGCCGAAAACTGGGGACCTGAGCCGGTGAGCGCATCAATTTGTTCGCACTTAAGGGCTTCAACCAAGGCGGGGGCCGCCGACCGTCCCTGGGCCCCAAGCATCCCTGTTTTCGCGACCGCCTGTAACCGCAATTCAAAACTGGGTCCCAACAGCTGTTGTGTCAGGAGAGGCAATGATTCTTGTGCGTGCAAGGGTTGGCAGACAAGCCAACCCAAAGCCATCAGCAAGGCCAGCAAACCTTGCTGGAACCATTCAGGTCTGCACATTGAAGCCACCATCTCGAACCGTTTTCCAACCTGACTGCGGAACCAGAACCCATCATAGGTGGTCTGTCTTTCCCGCACCATATTCCCCAGCGCATTCCCCATTCCCCAGCGATCAACCTGCTCCTCCGTGCCGCCGCTGACGCCACTTCCTGAAGCTCACAGCAAACAGCGACTGGAGCAGCCCTGATAATGTGTACCCCGCTCGCTAAAGCACTCGTATTGCCAGTATGACGAGGCGTCAGGTCGGCCAGCACCGACTGGAACTGCGGCAATGGGTGTATGTTGTTCGGCTCCAGTCCACTAGGCTGTGTGGTGCCGCAAATGTTACGGCAGCGTCCACCCGACACTCGCCTTCTGCCCACAAGAGTTAACTTATGGAGCCGGAACCGATTCTGGACCCCTATCTGACTGTGATGCAAGCGACTGCCCTGACCGTCGCCGGCATGTGCCACGCACTGCTGGGAAGCATCAAAGTACCGCTGGCGAGGCACCTGCAAATCGATGAAGGAAAAGTGGGTGGACTGGTGAGTGTCTTCGGCTTTACCTTGATCCCGATGGCCTTCGCCGCCGGCATCCTGGCAGACTTGGAAGGCAGACAATCCGTCATTGTCGGCGGCTGCGCCCTGACGATCGCCAGTGTGCTGGTACTGGCGAGCGTACGCAACTACGCCATGGCACTGGTCTCAGTCCTTCTGCTAGGCACTGGCTGGTCGGCGCTGGTCAACGTACTCAACGTGTTCCAAGGCCCTGCTTTTCTTCCCCTCCGTGAAGACGCGCCGCTCTCCTTCGCCATGAATCTTGGTGATTTTATTTTTGGCGTCGGCGCCTTTGTCATGCCGATCATCGTGGCCTGGTCCTTGACCCGATTCAAGCTGAAAGGCACCTTCGTCGCATTTTCTTTTCTGATTGCGATTCCGCTTCTGCTCACACTGGGAGTCGACTGGGAGCGTCATGAACCTCCCGCCGCCGCGGCGGTTGACAATGCCTTCTCGGTCCTGCTCGGTGATCGTGTGGTGCTGCTATGCTGCATTGGCTTCTTCTTCCACGTCCCGGTGGAAGCCAGTATCGCCACCTGGGCGACCACGTTGATGGCGGACCGCCACGTGACAGAATCGCGCAGCGCGACGTTCTTGTCGGTGTTCTGGTTGACATTTACAGTGTCGCGCCTGGTCGCCGCGTTACTCATGAGCCAACAGGTAGAACATCTAGTACTCATCCTGCTGGCGGCGCTGATGCCCGTTATCACCACCGGGTTCATCGTCAGCCGCAGTGGCAAGATGACCTGCGGCCTGCTCCTGATCGCGGGCGCAGTGATGGGCCCGATTTTCCCGATCCTTATCGCGCTCATGCTAAACCATGTGAATGAAACGAACCAAGCGCTCGCCGGGAGGGCGGTCGGCCTGTTTTTCTGCATCGGAGGCATTGGGTGGGCGGTGATCCCCTTTATTGTCGGTCAATTGGCGAAAAAGACAGGCGTCCAAAAGGCGTTTTGTGTCGTGGCCGGCTGCGGTGCTTGCCTGACCATCTTGACCATCCTCCTCAACAACCACTGACATGTCGAAGTGGCTGTTCGCAACCAAACCTGGCATTCCCGGGCTCTGGCACACCATGACACCTCACTTCACTTTCCGGTTGCTGACTGTGTTCGCGGCACTGGCGGCCCTGCCGATACGCCAACCGGTGACCGCGGTGGAACCACTGCGGTCCTGGGTCGTCGAACAGCCCCAATTCAAAACACTTCTCAGCGACCAGTCTGCCGGACTGCGCCGTCAGGGGGCCCTGATGTGGCAACATTTGCTGGATGTCCCTGTCGGTCACGCCACCGCCGGGCGCTGGGGTGTTCGCTACGTGAGCGAAGAAATGTACCGCATCCATGGCGAGCTCCAGTTCAAGCTGATATCAAGTGGGCCCGACCGTACAGACGACCTTGCGCTGGCCAAGAAATACCAACTGCGCACCGTACCGGAATGCCCTCGCCAAATACGCCTACCCAACGGCGACTACCTGCACATTCTGCACCCAGATTCTCTGCGTCATTACTTCGCGGGCGTCGAGAATTTTCTTGACCACCCTGCGGCCGGCTTAATGTGGGGCCTCTTCGCTGGCGACGAAGATGACGATGTCGCGGTGTACCGCGCCGCAATGCTCAAGCGTCAGCCAGTCGGTCACGACTACATCCATGACCTCAACCGACAAGTGCGTGAGGAATTCGGTGGCGGCAAATGGGGGATACCAGCGGGTATCAAAGACCACGACCCGAATCCTTACAGGTGGATCGCGCTCTATCGATACGTCGCAGCCAGGCTGCGTGATCGGCAACGGCAGCTGTACCAAATGGTCAAGCGGAGGGCACCACAGCTTGTCGTCACCTCTTTCGACTCACCGGGTGGTATCTACCCCACCGAATGGAGTGAACTGGCACCTTTTGCAGATCTCTTCACGCTACAAATGGGATACCCGGGTGGTTCTTCGCGGTGGCGTGCCACAGCCGGATTCCACAGCAAGGTGGTAAGCGATTTGACGGGCAAGGACTTTTGGCCCTGCACCCATTTCGAACACTACGATTACCCAGATTCCAAACCGGCCGAAGTGCTGGAAGAAGTCAGCCAAATTTTTCGTAACGGTGGAACCGGACTGCATCTTTACCTGCCCGACACCCTCAACATTTCCAAAGCCACAGGGGACCTGCGGACAACCTATTTCAGTTCACCTCGCCGCTACCACACCGTGATGAACATCGCGCGATTCATCCGCAGCATGCCGCAACTCCGATTGCCGAATTACCAAAAGACCGCCATCGTTTACAACGATGATACGATTGCCAGCCGTCCGCACGACAACCCCGACCTTTATGGCCAGGTCACACAGGCCTGCTATACGTTCCTGGGTCCTGTCGCGACGTCCTGGTTCCGGTTCATCGACAGTGGGCAGATTGCCAGATGGCCAACACTAAGAGATCGCTTCGACATCATTTATCTACCGGCTGCCAAGTACCAACGCCCGGAGATTACCGTCAAGCTCCATCGGTTTGTAAAAGCGGGAGGCACGCTGATTTGCAGCGACCCCGAGGCTTTCCAGACAGATCTCTGGGGCAACGATACGTCGCACTGGCGAACCGCGACATTCGGGGTCACCGTGAAACCCGCACCGCGTCCAGTTCACATCCAACCGAGTCCGCCAGCCCCCGCCAAAAGACTGCCGGTGCACGGCCCCGCATACCGATTCACTCCACAGAAACCGGTCAAGGTCCTGGCCATATTCGATGACGGCACGCCCGCCATCACCTCCCACAAACTGGGGCGGGGGCGCGCCGTACTTTTTGCTTCCCATCTCTTTTGGCCGACCCATGTAGCGGAACCCGCGTGGCGCAACTTTTTCCAGTGGTTTGTTGCCCGCATGGGGACCCCAGCCGGATTCGACATCTGGAATTTCAAACTGCCAGAAACCCTGATCTGGCACGCGCCGCCTCAAAAGGGTGTCTGCCTCACCAACAATCGCGTCGTCTGGCGCGACGATCGCCCCTGGTTCGAACAGAATCTGGACAGTGGTGGAAGTTACCGTTACTCACGGCCACCTGACACCCTGCGGGCTGATTTACCCGACAACCAAATTCCCTTTTCACAGGGGCGACTCACAGACCGCCACCAAGCCATCCATGCCGAAAAAAGGACGGCCAGACCGTACGAAGATTACCAGCTTCCGGAGACCCACTGGATCGCCAGCTGGTCCGATCCGCGGCCGGTCACGATCACTTTTGACCTGCAGCAACCACGAGCCCTCAGCGAGGTCAAAGTGTGGTTTCGCACCTGCCTGGCTGCCTTGACCTGCGCGGGTAGTCTCGATGGCCGAACGTGGCACCGCCTGGCTCAGGCCACTGCCCAGCGCGGCGCGTCCGGCGACGTTTACGACAAATCGATTGCCCTCCGCCAAGGCCCCCGGAGCCGCTATTTGCGCATGCAATTCGCCGGACGGACCGCCGGGGAAACACTAACGCTATCCGAAGTCGAAATCTGGGCGGCGGAACCTGCTGAAAAACCGCGTTAAGCAATCACTTCCTGGCATCGGAGGCCACGGGCGAGCCGACCGACATGCCTACAGCAGGGCTTTGCTCACGACAGTACCACCGACATCGGTAAGTCGAAAATCACGCCCCTGGTGACGATAGGTCAACCGCGTGTGGTTGAGCCCAAGGCAATGCAGAATCGTGGCTTGAATATCGTGCACGTGGGTCCGATCCTGGACACCGTGATATCCCAGTTCATCCGTTTCGCCAATCACCTGACCTCCTCGTATCCCACCGCCCGCCATCAGCAGTGTAAAGCTATAGGGATGATGGTCGCGACCCTGGTGCCCTGGGGAATTCCCGCGGCGTACTTCATTCATAGGCGTCCGGCCAAACTCCCCTCCCCAGATTACAAGCGTGTCTTCCAGCAAGCCGCGTTGTTTCAAATCGGTCAATAGTGCGGCTGCCGGCAGATCCGTTATGGCACACTCCACCTTCAGTAGCTTGTCCAGGTCCAGGTGGTGATCCCAATCGGAATGAAACAGCTCAACAAAACGGACACCTCGCTCAATCATCCGGCGGGCCAAGAGGCAGTTTGTACCGTACCAACGAGTGGTCTCTTGATCGATCCCGTACCTTTCGAGCGTGTCGGCGGATTCGTCCGAAAAGTCAAGCAGATCGGGCGCCTCGGCCTGCATACGATACGCCAGTTCATAGGCCTCGATACGCGCAGTAATCTCCCGATCCTGGGTCTCGCCAAAACGCAGAGTATTCAACTGGCCCAATGTGTCGAGCTTGGCGCGCTGGTAACGCGTACTCACCCCCCGAGGGTTCGCCAAATGCAAGATCGGATCACCTTGACTACGAAAGGCAACACCGCGGTACGACGAGGGAAGAAACCCATTGGTCCAGAGCGACGGACCAACCAGAGAAGCGGGCTTGGAATAAGACATGAGCACGACGAATCCGGGCATGTTCTGAGACTCGCTACCCAGACCATAATTTACCCAGGCCCCCATACTGGGATGCCCAAACATCGGCGTACCGCAATTCAGCAGTAATTGTCCAGGGTGATGATTCGCCGTATCGGTTACCATCGCGCGAAACATACAGATGTCATCCGCCAAGCGGCCCAGCTGCGGCAACCGATCGGAAAACTCCAGCCCCGACGCGCCATGTCTGGTAAATTGACGCGGTGTTGCCATCACCGTGGCACCACCCTTGATAACAGGATCGGCCAGGCCTTCGAGAAACGAGTCCGGCACGCGGTGTCCATGCCATTTCCTCAGCACCGGCTTGGGGTCGAACAAATCGAGCTGGCTGGGTCCCCCCGACATGTTCAGAAAAATGACACGTCGCGCTCGCGGTCGGTGATGCGGCGACCGCTGCGTTGCGGCTTGGGCGGGCCCATCCGTGGCGATTAGGTTCGACAACGCGATCGCGCCAAGGCCGTATGTACATCCCCCCAGAAACCGACGGCGGCGTTGTAACCGGGTGACCAAATCAAAATCCATCTTTCAATTCCGGGTAATGAACTCGTGTAGATTCAATAGCACGCTGCAGACGCCGACCCAGGCCGCCGCATCGCGCCGATCGACATTCGGCAGCCGGTCGGGCATCACCTGCTGTGCTGTCTGAGGTGTTCGCGCCACCACTTCCCGCAGGCGTTGATAGCAGGCCAGCAGTAGTTGCTTTTCTTGAGAGTTGGGGTAGCGACCTAGGCATATCCGGAAACCGAGGTCAATGCGGCGTGACAGGCCCGCTGGCCGCGGTTCCCCAGGTAAGGCCAGTGACTCGCCTGCCGTCCGTAACAGGGTACGCATAGCGAGCTGCTGTGAGGCTTCCTGAAAAAAAGGTGCGTTCAATAGCGTCAACGCCTGCAGCGGCGTATTGGATCGTTCTCGCCGCGTGCAAGACTCTCTTGTATTGGGAGCATCGAATGTCACCAACTCTGGAAATGGAGTAGACCGCTTGATGAACGTGTACAAGGCCCGCCGGTAGCGGTCCTCCCCGTCCGCTGCCTGCCACCCACTGTCGCCAAACCCTCCCATCACCACCGCGGCGGATTGAGGTGGGCGCACACTCGGACCGCCAATCCGGCGCACCAGCAAACCGCTGACCGCCAGGGCGGAATCGCGTACCGCTTCAGCAGAAAGACGCAAACTCGCCTGGCGGGCCAGCAGTACGTTGTCCGGATCACGCGTCTGCAACTCGACTCGCTCGCGCGACGACTGCCGATAGACGGATGCACAGACCACCTGACGCTGAAGACGTTTGACTGACCACTCCCGCTCGACAAACTCCGAGGCCAGCCAATCCATCAATCCGGGATGACTTGGCTGTTCACCACGTGCCCCAAAATCGTCGCTCGTCAGTACGAAACCACGGCCAAAGAACTCCTGCCAGAGTCGATTGATCGTCACGCGTGCCGTCAATGGGTTCTCCCTCGTCACCAGCCAGCGGGCCAATGCTAGGCGATTCCGCTCCGCGTTTTCCGGAAGTGCCGGCAAGACACGTGGCGTATTCGGCTCAACCGGTTCCCCCGGATTGTTGTAGACCCCTCCATGCTGAATAAACGTCGTACGGGCATGTGGTGTCTCACACATCACCGCCGCGCGGCTCAATTTGGGTAACTCCGCATTCAACGCATCGATCGCGCTCTTGATTTCGCTCAGCCCGAGTTCCTCAAATTGGGCCCGATCAGTTTCCGCACCAAACCGCAAAAAGTACTCAAAAATGCGAGCCCGTTGCGTCGGCGTACGCAACGCCGGAGCCAGTTTGACAATCTCTTGCCCCTCCAGCTGCCCCTCTCCGAATCCCCCACCCCAAATCAAACCGAGAATTTCCCAGTTACGATCCCATTGGTAATCCTGCCCTGGATTGCCATCAGCTTCCAAGAGTCGTTGCTCCCAGCGCCTCTGCAATCTTGAAATAGGCGTCCGCTGTGGGTCAATCAGTGCGCGACGCTGCTGGTCATACGTTGGCTTTGCTCGCAGATACGGCTCCAATTCGCCCGCCAATGGTGCGTCGATATTGACTTCACTCGCGGTGTTAAAAAACGCGTACAGCTCAAAGAACTCTCGTTGACTGATCGGATCATATTTGTGGTCATGACACTCGCTACAGGCTACGGTCAATCCGAGCCACACCGTCCCCACTGTACTGATACGATCCTTGACCTGATTCACGCGAAACTCCTCCACGTCCGCGCCGCCTTCTCGATTACTTAATGTCTGCCGCAGGAATCCCGTGGCGATTTTCTGTTCCGTTGTCGCGTCCGGCAACAGATCTCCAGCCAACTGCTCAATCGTGAATTGATCGAACCTCATATCCTGGTTCAACGCATCAACCACCCACTGACGAAACCGCCAGGCCACCGGGCGCAGCTGATCGGTCAGATACCCGTCGCTATCCGCGTAATGCGCCACGTCAAGCCAAACCCGTGCCCAGCGTTCCCCGTAATGTGGCGACGCCAACAGGCGATCTACGACCTCCTCATACGCTGTGGGACGCGTGTTCTGTAGAAACGCCGTGATCTCCGGATTGCTTGGTGGCATTCCCGTCAGATCCAATGTCACTCGCCGAATCAATGTCTCGCGCCGTGCCATGGGTGAAGGCACCAATCCCTCACGTTGCAAACGCCGCAGTACAAAGAAATCAATGGGTTCGCGGCCCCACATGTCCCGCTGCACAGGCGGAACCGACGGGCGGAGAATCGGACGAAAGGACCAATGGACATGGTCCGGCGTATCTGATCGCGCGCTGCTGGGCACAACCAGCAGCACCCCCACGAGCATGCCCCAAGGCCATCCCCGGCCCGTCATCCGTCGCATACTTCCCAACCCTCACATAGCAAACCCATTGGATCCCCGAATCGCCCGACAACCAGCAAACCTCAGAACCCCACCGACACTTCTAGCATATCCGAACCAACACGTCACAGTGAACCTGCAAGCAAAACGACTGGCTGCAACGATTTCCCACGTCGGTCAGGAGGGGCACCAGCGTCGCGACGACGAATACCGCATCCCGTACCAAATGGCGACTTGATACACTGGGGGCGATTACATCGATCGCGCATGCATCACAACAACTTCCCTCTCTTTCCGGAACCCGACTTCACCATGCCCTCCTTTCCCTCCGCCCAGATCATCCAGCTCATCACCCACGGCGATGCCGCCACCGCGGCGCGTCTCAATTCCGAGGCCGCCAACACCCCAGGCCTCACGCACCAACTGCGAGCCACCCACGACACAAACGCGGGCGGCATCTTCCTGTGGTCAGACGCAACCGTGCTGAACGCCTTCGAAGAAACCACTGGCCTGACGCAACTCGCCGAATCAGGCAACGTTCAATCGCGCGTGTTCGACATCCTCCAGCCGACCAGTTCCATTGCCTTCGATACGGCTGGCGAAGAACTGTCAGCCGCGACTTCCATCCTGCTGGTCAATATGCACCTGCGCATTCCACTGGAAGCATTTCTCGCCAGCGTCACAGGACCCGACGCTGAGGCCACCGGAAAACTCTTTGGCGCCATCCCAGGACTCGTCGGCAAGGTGTTTCTCCACAGCCGGCAAGTCGATGACATTATCGGTGGCTGCTACCTCTTCACCGACGACCAGAGCCGTTCCGCCTACCTGGCGAGTGATCTCTTCGCCGCGGTTGGCGGCGATGAAAACTGGGAAAACCTCAGCACCATGAAACTCTCCATCGCCGGCAATTAGCTGGGACAAGACATCAGAATGGCGCATTCTTCGTGCGACAATGGATTCAGTTGCTCCGGCCCTCTTCGTTCACATCACGAAGAGGCGTTGGCTTGAAACAAGCCAACGGTGTCACGCCAGTGGCCGGCTCCGCACCTCGACACAGCACGCCGCCAATTGCCAACGGCGATTTGACAAACCCGACTGTTCCCAACGGTAGAGCTGGCCGGTTACCTATGCGGGTACGACGAACAATTCCATGCGCAGCAAGCAGGTTAGTCACTATAATAACAGCTGCAAGAACACCACTCCACGCCAGTGCCCACGAACGCCAGTGCCCATGAAACGGTTCACACTGTTCTTACTGATACTCGTCCTACCTGGCTGCGGCAGTGTCGATGATTTTGCCACTGGCGGCGGCCTTGAACTGCTGGCTATCGTGCTAGGGACGTTCGCGATTTTCATCTGGAAAATGCGGCGTGCCAGCCGCGGCGAACAGAGCGCGCTCGTGACGGGAATGTTGTGGCGTGTCTTTATCTTCGTGGCAGCCATCATCATCGTCGTCATCGGTTTTCTGCTGCCAGACAGTTGGCTCTAGCGTACCACCCGGCCCACTAGCCCGCTCGCTCCGCCACCGACCTCGGGGGCAGCCAAACTTCCCGCCAGGGGCGGGGCCGTAGCGGCAGGAATTGCGGCAGTTCACTCTGCCCCTAGGGAGCGGGAACCTCCAGGCTATAGATATCGATCTTCCCCTTGACTTCAGAAGAGAAGTAAAGCTCCTTGCCATTGGGATGCCAGGTCACGAAGTCGTCTTTACCTGAGTTCGTGGTGACGCGAATTTGATCGCCGCCAAACGCATCCATAACATAGATATCATAGTTCCCTTCGCGCAAACTGGTGTACGCGATCCGCATACCGTCAGGAGACCAGGCGGCCCGCGTATCCAGGCCGGCATGCTCGGTAAGTTGGATCAGATTTGTCCCATCCGCCTTCATCCGGTAAATATCAAAGTTCCCCGCACGAGTCGACGTGAAGACGACCGCGTTGCCACTTGGCGAATACCTGGGATGCGTGTCGATGTAATCCGACTTGGTGAGCGCTTTTTTGTTCTGCAAACGATGATCCGTCCGCCACAACTGCTGCGACCCGTTCTCGACGGGAAACGAGTAGATGACTTCTCGCCCATTGGGGTGGATCGTGACAGCGCGAACACAGGCGAACCCACCGCCTGGATTAAGCGTATGTTTCTCACCCGCCTCAACATCCTGCACTTCAACCGACGTATGCAGGTTCCCATCGTTACGAACGTACGCGTAGAACTTCATATCTCTGGCAAAACTGATGCTGATTTCGTTGGTATTCGCACCACCATGAAAATCAGTACGCTTACCTGTCTGCAGATTCAGGCGTTCCAATTTGATTAACTGATTTGTCTTCAACGTGGAAAATACCAGCTCCTGGGAATCGTGCGTGAAACTGAGATCCTGCTTCAATTTCCCATCGTTCGTGTGCCGTTTCGGTCGATTCTGCTGCGCGACACCAGCGCTCGCGAGGTAAACCAACAGCAGGAACGCCCACCACCACTTAAAAGAGTTCATGAATGAATTCTCCGTCCGCGAGCACATTCAGCTCCGCCCGCGCGACACTGTCGATCCCTAGGGCATCGAGCATGGTGACCCCGACTCCGGTAGGCTCGATCGGCCGTGTCACTGGTCTTTCACCTTTACGATCACTGGCGCCAATCACCTGGCCGGTCCGCACACCCGCACCAGCCCACATGGAAAAATAGTTTTGCGGCCAGTGGTCACGAGAAGCACGATTATTGATCCGTGGCGTGCGGCCAAATTCGCCCATACAAACCACCAGGGTTTGATCCATCAAGCCCCGGGAGTCCATGTCATCTAAGAATGCCGAAAACGCGGTGTCCAATACCGGGCAGTGGCGATTGGGTAACAAATCGAAATTCTTAACGTGCGTATCCCAACCAAAATCGGTATTGGGACCAAACGCTTCGACATATTCACTCCAGCTCACATTGACAAATGGCACTTCCGCTTCCGCTAGACGGCGCGCCAACAACAAACTCTGCCCAAACGAAGTCTGTCCATACTGCTCCCGAGTTGCAGTCTCCTCCTGGGTCAAATCAAGGGACTCCAACGCGCGGTTGTTGGTGAGCAAAGTGAAAGCCTGCTGGGCTTTCGTGTCCCAGGCGGCAAACGTATCCGCGGTCACCGTCTGCTTCAGTTGATCGAGCTGGCTTTGGAGTTTGCGGCGATGGGCAATGCGATTCGGGGTAACCCCATCAACCAGTTTTAACGCCGGAATATTGATCGATCCCAGATCATTGCACTGGATGAGAAACGGATCGTATGCCTTTCCCCAATCGCCGCCCCCATAACCGTCCACGATTTTAACAACGTCTTTGGGAATCCCGGCTGCCAGCATGACGTAGGGAGGCAAACCAGCGCCCGCTCCATGATGGCGTGAAATGATCGAACCCCAGCTGGGCTGAATGGCGACTCCCCGCCCTTCGCGATACCCCGTAAACCCGTAGGTACCGGCACCAGGATGACCTCCGTCATGGGTAATATTGCTGCGAACCAAGGCGAACTTATCCGTTCGCGCCGCGAGTTTCGGTACCAGTTCCGTGAAGCGAACTCCGGGCAACGTCGTTGGAATCGTCGAAAACGGCCCCTTGTAATTGTGGGGGGCAGCTGGCTTGGGATCAAAGGTATCGAGATGGCTCGGAGCGCCCCACAACCAGACGAACACAACCGTCTTGGCTCGTGAACGCGCTGCCGCCTGAGCCATTTGGCCACTAGAAAGCATCTCGGTCAGTGGCAATGCGGCCCCGGCCTGGACAAACGCGCGACGACTGACACCGTCACAGCTACGACTCTTGAATTCGCCAATACGGAGCATATTTCACACTACCAATCAAATGAAAGCGTACCGTTACCTGAACTCCCATACCTGAACTTCCATACCTGAACTCCCATTATAAGACCAGAAAGAAATCAGTGTATAGATTGTCCGCAACCGCACTTCTGCATCATTTGGCACCCCGCTCATAAAGCTCTTGGCGTCGATGCTGAAGCATTCCGTCCTGGCTTTGACGCCACGCGCCCAGGTCAATTTCACGTACCACCGCTTCCGGCCAACCACCCGCGTCCTCGGTATCTGTATTGGTCGGCAGGCCCACGCCCTGACCGGGGATCGACATGTTCGCCGCGATGACCCGCCCACCGGGGTCGATCACCAATCCGTCACGTGGGTGCGCAAAAACCAGAAACACCCCGTTTTCGTAGCAACGGGTCCGTAACATTGCATCGTTCATACGTCCCCACATGCCATTGGAAGGCACCAGAATCAACTCCGCCCCCGCCGCCGCCAGCGTGCGGGCAATCTCTGGCAATTGGCGGTCAAAGCAGATCATGATGCCGACTTTTCCATAACGCGTTTGAAACACGGGCAGGTTATCTCCCACCTCGTAAAACGGTTCGACGCCGTGCGTCTTGCGGTACTTGCCAACGGTTCTCCCGTCAGGACCAATCAAGAGTGCGGTGTTGTACAAGTGCTCACCCGCCAGTTCAGAGAAACCGACACACAGGTAGAGGTCCAGTTCCATGGCTAGTTTGCGCAAACGATCGATTCCTGGCCCGGTCTCGGATTCGGCCAACGCGCACATACGTTCTCTCGTCAATCCCGGTTGGTGACAAATATACCCGTCAAGGCACGTCTCCGGAGTGACGACTATCTTGGCGCCTTGCGCAGCCGCCCGTCGCACGTACGCCTCAATGCGGGCCAACGCCTGCAGCTTGTTGCCACGTACGTTGGGAAGCACCAGTGCGGCAACACCCCCCCGATCGTGCCGTTCGGCCGGGTGTACTGGCGCCGCCGCATCCGTGTCAGCCACTGACCCAGAAACGCCGCGTGTCCATGGCAATAAGCCCAGGAGCAGAAGCATCGCCAGCGGCCAGTAACGAACAATCCACTTACCTGCAGAAAACATAAACACCTCTCTCGTAATGCAAACTTGAATCTGTCACCACCCACGGCAAGAGGAACCGCGCCCAGGGCGGACCCGGTGCGTCACCCAGCAGCCAGAAGGGGATTTCCGACCACCCGAATTACGCCTTCGCAAACTGCTCCTGCGTATTCGGCTTTGCAATTTCCGTCGATTCTACACGCACCGCAAGTCGCCGCCAGTTGCCCTGGTCCTTCCTACCCGCCGGCACATTAAATGGAGTTCAGCGGGCTCAAAGCACGCACACTTTATCGCCGAATTGTGCGCCCGCCGACTCCCATACCATCTGCTCAATAAAACTCTCCGCCACGGTTCCCCACGGAGGCGGCGCTCGCAGCACCTTCCTCCAACTCCCAGACAATGCGTTCCTCCTAGGTGACATCCCGTCCACGCGCGTATCGCTCCCAGCGAACTACCGTAGTTCCCTCGCGAATAATCCCCGGTAATTTCTTTCGCACCCCCTATCAGGCGTCAGCTGAACATTCGCCTCAACTCTGATCAGCCTTACGACTCGTTGACCGAGCCCAACTGAAAAGTGGTCGAAATATCTGGCTCGTGCGCCACTATCCAAGTGAGACTGCCCTGCGCAGCTCCCCGAGCAAGCAGCCAGCTTTTACAGCCGAGGCCAATTACTCCCCAAATTGAGGGCTAGTGACGGTATAATTCTGCCGATTCTAAATACTGTGTCGCACATCGCTACGCGACAGTAGTGCTAGCCCCTCCGGCCGAGTTCTCCTTATGTGGTTTCATCATTTCGCCCCATCAACGCCCAGACACATTTGGCCCGTGACTCCCTGTTGCCTAGTAATCTGTCTGGCCTTGACGCCGCATGGCATCGCTCAAGAAAACACCGGCGACTCTGGTTCCGGCCCCAACATCATCGACTTCCTGGGTTTACCCAGACTGCTTAACGCAGCCAAGGGTTGCAGCCAAACGCTGGGCCAAATGCCGTTGACAAGGTTTCTCACTGATGGAGTCGGCAAGCCCGTGCTGCAAAGCATCGGCCTGATGCCGACACCCGGTGTAAACTCACTTCCAGGGCCACGGCCATCGGGTCCGACGCCGGTTCCCTCCACAAGCTCCCCCAATAGCAGGGGTGGCGCCGCGGGTGGAGGTGGCGCCGCAGGTGGAGGTGGCGCCGCAGGTGGAGGTGGCGCCGCACCCGCCGCCCCCCCCCCGACACCACCTGCAGCCCTCACCGCTCAAATTGCCGCCAACAACGACCCCGTTGCCGAAGCTACCAAACTCGAGGCCTTACGGTTCCTCGCACAACAGGACCGCCTTTGTTATCCAGAGACCCTCGACACGATACTCGCTTCACTGGACGATTGTTCTGAAGCCGTGCGTTACGCAGCACTCCGCGCAATCTGGCATTCGCAAAACACCGCCGTGTGCGTGGTCTGCCGACAGCGTCACCGCGGCGCCATCGCGTACTACAGCTGCCCTTGTGAAATCAAGGCGATCAATCGCATCAGTCAACTCCTGCTGGCAAGAGACCGGTATGGTCGGCTCCTGGAGGGGTCGCCGCGAGTACGAAATCTGGCTTGTATCATCCTCCGTGAGTGCATCGCCGGGCGTGCGCCAGTACCGCAGACCGATTCGCCGGTACCAGATCCACCACT
The DNA here is from genome assembly GCA_002709225.1 of Planctomycetaceae bacterium. Classification (GTDB taxonomy): domain Bacteria; phylum Planctomycetota; class Planctomycetia; order Pirellulales; family Pirellulaceae; genus UBA9264. The sequence goes on along the minus strand of PAQH01000090.1, from coordinate 25,296 downwards.
ACCAGACCAAGTTTTTCGCCGCTAATTCAACCCCAAGAGAATCGTCCTGGTGGCACCGGATCATTGGCAATCCACACTCGTTCGCTGGATCGCAGCGCTGCTGCTGCTAGTGCAGGTGCGGAGTGCATTACCCCAACAATCAGCGCCCTCCGCGCTGAGGCAGCCGGGACTCGGCGGCAGCGGGATCCGCCAGCCGCTGTCTGCCGCATCTCAACCTATTTTCCGTCTCGCCGGACCGAACGCTGTGATCGTCCGGCCCGTGGCCGTTCCGCCGACGCAAAGCAACGTCCCCAGTCGTTTGCCAGCAGTCCAGACCAGTAAACGTGCGACCAACCTCGACAACGATACGCCCGCCAACCGTTACTTCACACAGGCGATCGCCGAACACCTGCCCCAGTATCTCGATACTGACAACCCCTCATCGCGCGCCGCCCAGCCTTTCGATCCGCCCAACGCCCATCCACCCTCGACTCTGCCTCCGCTGCCGTCCGAGATATACGCACAGGCAATCGACGCCATCTCAGCGGCGCCGGAACTTCTCGACCATTTACCTCTCTTTGGTGAGGACTTCCTGGCCTCCTCGCCCTTCTTGATTCCCGCGGCACAGCCCAGCACGCAGTTGCGACTTAGCTACAACGGTTACTTTCAGGCTACGCCCCACCCGATCAATGGCCCGTATACGGCAGGCGCCGCAGGAAATCCCTTCTTCAACTCAGTCTCTGCCTACAGCGAAACCGCCAGTGGGAAAAACGCTGGTTTCGTCCAACTGGACGTGGATAGCGTTGGCCTGCGAGAATTGAGCACCGGAGCGAAAACCAGCCTGCTTGAAGGGGGCGGCTTGTTTTCGCTGCCAACCGTCCTACCGCACGATCGCTTCTGGGTCAGCATGCTGGCGGCGACAATCATTCCACTCCGTACTGAAGACAGTTTTTTCAACACCAACGTTCCCGCCGTTTCCACAGGGCTGCTGACCCAATACCAACCGACAACCAACGTGATGTTCCACGGAACAACGAACCTCACCTTCCAACCAGGCGGAGACAGCATCTTCCTCTACGGCCTTGGTGTCAGTAGCCTCCTTCACTCGACGCAACTTGACGACCCCAGCGGCGTCAACCAGGCAGTCATTCCCACGTTTGAAGCGCTCTGGTCAAGTGACGTTGGGGGCGGTGAGAAGATTGAGACGATTCTCGCACTCGCGCCAGGATTGCGTTTCATTCTTAGTCCAGAAATTGAATTGGGCGCCCTGGGAACATGGCACTTGCTCGGCTCCGACGAACGCTCGGTCCGTGTTGAACTCCGGTACTTCCGTTAAGGGGCTCCCGGCCAGCCCATCATTGTCCCGCGCGACGAACGGCGTGGCCCTCTCCACCGGTCCCACGCGCCGCGATTTCGTAAGAGCGAGGCGGCATTCAAGATTTCGCGAGTCGCTCCGTGCGGACACACAGACGCAAATTCCCACTGCCGGGAAAATCGGGGAGGCGACTTCTCCGGCAAGCCAAAACACTTGAATTATAATGGCCTAATGGACGGATTTCGCGTCGCACCCAGCACCAATCCGCCTGAACGGCACCAGCGGGCAAACGATCGCAATGACTATCTCCACCACAACTTGGGAATCTATTGCCAGCCCTGTTTCGCGAGACCAGGCTTGTGGCGAAGACCTCCGGTTGGACGAAGGCTCCAGCAGGTTGCTCTACCACATTCGGCACCTGCGACACCAGGCTACTAGCGAAGAGCGACAAGTCGCGACGGGGGACGTCGACAAATCGGCCTTGCAGACACGGTGGAAAGAAATCTTCAGCGAGGTCGTTGAATTGCTCACGACGCGAAGCAAGGATCTCGAATTGCTGACCTATCTGCTGGAATCAGCATTACGGCTGGACGGATTTGATGGCCTGCACCGGTGTCTGAATTCAGTGACCCATTTGGTTGTCAATCACTGGCCGGACTTGCACCCCTGTACGGACAGAGCAGACGATGAACTTCGCATCCGTCATTTGAATGGCCTCAATGGAATAGACGGCGATGGAACGTTATTGCCAGTGATCGCGACAACACCTTTACTGGGGGCGCCACATACCCCAGCGATTACATTGTCCCGTTACCTGCGTGCGCAAGACACAACGGGCTCCAAAAGCAAACGCGACGAGAGGCAGGACGTTCTCGATTCGATAAAGAGCGACGCTGCGAGCGTCAGCTCAGAAATCGTGCAAGCCAGTCGCGAGGCAATCGACCTTGCGACAAATGCGTTCAAAGAACTGGACGAACAACTAACGAGCCGCAGTCACGCCGAATTCTTCACGTCGGCAATACGGGGTCGACTCCAGGGCTGCCAGGAGGCGTTCGCTTACATCTTTGGATCCCCACCATTACCGCTTGAGAGCCCCGCCGATATGACTTTACCCGAACATGCCTCTGAAGATATTGCAGGTTCAACCGAGCCGGAACCCGACGACTCGGCGGACAACACGGTCGTATCTGTGCACGCCAATACCGCCGACGCACAGCTGGATTCCGTCAGGTCCCGGCAACAAGCGATGGATTCGCTTGTGGAAATTGCGAGGTACTTTGAACGCAGTGAACCACACAGCCCAATCGGGTATGCGGTGCGACAGATCATCGATTGGGGCAACATGAAATTACCCCAATTGATGGAACATCTGATTCCCGACGCCCAGGCTCGCGACACCTTTTTCTTGTTGTCGGGAATCCCTACGCCGAGAGATTCTGAATTGGACTGACGGCCTTGGTGATGAGCCACTCAACGCGTCCCCTGGCTCGGCACAACGACACTCCCCAGCGACAAACGCAGGTTCAGTTCCCTGCGCTGCCCCAGGTGCGCAGGTGGCACCAACACCTGAGGCTGATCGGCATGCCCACCCCTGAACTTGTAGTAAAACGTCGCGAGGCGTTTCCGAGGATGAATGCTCAGCGCTGCGGCACTTGTCCACTCCGGATTCAATAACTGCAACTCCCAGGGCATTAGCCGGGAATCTTCAGCCGCAACAAACGTAAGCCGCGCCCAGCCCCCTTCGCCATTAAATTCAACAGGGTAGTCATTGCGGGTAACTGTCATACCGTCAACGACTGGCGTATTGATGTCACCCACCTTCCAGGGAAACACTTGTCGCGACTCTTGAAGCTGTTCTCGCGACACCCAACGGGCCAGCAGTTTGATCCGCGCGGCAGAATCATCCCACCCGGTAAGATTAAATGTCCAGGCCGGGAAACGCCCGACAGCGTCATTCGGCGGGATGCCCGGCAGGATATAGCGACGCGGTTCTCCATCAAGCGTCTGCAAGTCCAGCCAGAGAAGTTCGGGCACCCACGAAGGATCTTGTTCGTCAGCCAAGCTCACCGTGATCCGCAGTGGACCCTTCGCTGTCCTTTCAGCTTGAACGACACGCAGCACAGGCTGTTCCTCGCGAGACGAGTGCGCCAGATCCTGCCGAAAGGAGGGTGGGCCGTAACTTAACTGACCAGTCTGGTAATACAAACGATGAGTTTGCCCGGGATCAATCCTTACACTCCTGCGTACTGCAACCGGTTGATGCGCCTGATTCATGACAAACACATCAACAATTCCGGCGGACATTTCCAGAGGCTTCGACAGGCCCAGCGGAAGCAACCTCGAAGGGACGACCTGCTCATCCGTCCCGTGCGTTTGAACACGGTAATAGTAGGGCTCCAACACCGCCAATAACCGCGACAAAAGGCGAGAGCTGGTGGCATCCACGGCAGTTCCACCGGTGGATTCAGCAATCCGTTGAAGTTGCTCAAACCCCTCTTGATCACTGTCAAATCCGACAGCATTCACACGGATCCCGGCTGCTGGAAGGACGGTACTGAGTTTCTGGAGCTGTTCGACCGATTCCTGTGACTGCCCCCAATTGTCCATTCCGTCGGTAACCAGAATCACAAGCTTCCGCCCCGCGTTCACATCCTGAAAATCCTCCACCGTTTTCAACAGCGAGTACAACAAAGGTGTTTCACCGCGTGGAGCAAGCGTCTTCAGGAGTTGCTTGAACTCCACCAGCGAAGGTTCGTCGAACGCCTTCAGCTTCATCTTGAGTTCGGAGTCCTGGCGCGCTTTCAACTCCGACTCCGGATTGTCTGGTCGCCACTCGTACCGATGACCAAACAGACGTACGCCGACCTGGATCTGGCTACCCTGAACAAGCCGAGCAAATTGTCCGAGTGTCTTGACGAGTGTTTCCATGCGATTGTCCTGGGCCATACTACGCGAGCAGTCCAAGACAAATAACACGCTTGTTTTAACGCGCTCGCGTTGCGCTGACTCAACCGACAACTTTGCACTAATCAGTTCTCCAGCCCGGACATCCAAGACACCCCATTCCTCCTCCGAAATCACCTGCAGCATCGCAGGTGTTCGCCAACGATGCCCTCGGTACCACAATTGAAAATCAAGCGGACCGTCTACCCCAAAGCCAAGACTGCTACGTCGCAGCGTGAGCTTGGCTCGCGCCGACAACTCCTTGACACGACCACTGGAAACCAGCTCAATTTGATCAACACGAGGGGGTCGCAACGAGAGGACACCTGTCGGGAACCCGGGTTCCAACTGAAGTCGAGCTGTCATCGAACGGGCATCCTTTCCGAACCATTGCGTGTTCTGGTCAGCCCGCAGGCCACCCGGCACATCCTGGACAAACTGGACGAGCCCAGCCCTTCCCTCATCTTGATAACGGGCGTGCAGGACGATGTCATTAAGATCCTTCTGACGTCCTTGCGCTCTATGTAAATCCGCGAGGTCTTCATCTTTCCGGAGCGTTTCCGCGACTTCGAGGCAGCGGTTCGAAACGCGCTGATAATAAGCCCTCCCGTTGACCTGACGGCCCCAGAAATCCTCTAACCGCCGCGTCCCAAGTCGACAGTAAAAGCTGGCCCATTCTCGCCTGCAATTACGATCGACTTCGGCGCCACCACGAGCCTCCGGAGTATCTCCTATCACAAAACGCAACAAAATCCTATTCGCCACATCCTGCTGCATCACAGACTGCGCCATATCCCGCCACAAATCAGCTGGCAGGCCACTACCAGCGCCCGACCGCGCAGACAATAGTTCACTGCCGTCTAATTCCGAAAACAAGTCGAGCAATTCCAGCTGGCCCTTCTGCCACGAAATCACGGAGAGCTGTTGCTCCGTGGTCGTATCCATCGCGGCGGACACTTGCAACTGTTTCGTTTCCAAGACCGATTCCATGCTATCGTGAACTAGCTGCATTCGTCGGCTGGCTCTCTCGGCGGCCGATCCGCCGCCAATCACTGGAAATCTCAACAGACGATCGATACGTCTCCACCATGTCGTAGTGACCTCTTCTGCCTCGCCAATTTGTTCCATCTCACTAGCAATCTCCGCCTGGAGCTGCTGACTTGATTCTGTCAATTGACGTCCCAGGGACTCCAATTGGCGCAACCATTGGTCGAGATTTGTGGGAGGAGAGCGAAACTGTGCTGTCATTTCACTGAGGGCCCCAAACTGTAACCTGGTCACTTCGAGGACCCGTCGGGAAAACGAGGGCGGCACCCACTCTTTAGTCGAAGAGCCTTGCTCCAGGTTCAATCGCAGCAAGAACGGCGACAGTGCGAGGGCTCGCTCCCACTTTTGCAACGACGTCGCGACTTGCTCCATAAAGACTGCAACATCTCGCCGTTCGTCAGGTCGCGACACATCGACCGCACCCGCCAAGAGCGGCGTGCCACCGTAATTCCAGAGCAGATCTTCCCGCCTGCGTTGCGCATGGTCAGCCTCTCGGAGCCACAACTCCAACCACCTGGTCACATAGGGCGCGTACCCCCCCGCCGCACACCAGGTCTTCTCCAGCTGAATCCGGGCTCGGAGAACTTCTCGCAGGTCATCTTCCCAGCCCACTTGCGGGCTTTCACCAAGTGAGATCCCGCGATCTGCGACGGACATCACAACTGCTTCAAGCTCGACGGGCAACAGCATCTCCGAAGCCTGCACTCGGCGGTCCGCAACCTGACCCGCAGTTCCCCGACCTTGCATAAAGCGGGCCACCAATCGTGCAGGTAGCAGCCCGCCAGATTCAGTCTCTACAGGCAACTCGTCCGCTCCGTCGCGAGACGCCTGTTCTGTGCCCGCCTCAGTGCCACCCCCGGTTTTCACATCAGGAGCTATGGCATTCGCCGCAGCTACGTCGGAATCCTCGTCGAGTGCAGGTACAGGCTGAGTGGTAGCAGCATCTTGAGCTGCCGCTCCCGACCGGCCTGGTGAAGCATCTCTTTGTTGAACTGGCTCACCACACGCTCCCTCGGCCGCTGATGACGCGGGTGTGTCTTGCTTCGCTGGAGGCACAGGGCCGCCTCCTGGCAACGCTTGCACATCCACATCCGAATTTCTGGACTCCCGCTCCCCGCCTTCAGTCGCACCCGCTCTCAATTGCTGGTTCTGAGACACCAGTTGCTCCCATGCCAGGGAATACCCCAGGGTGTGCCAGCGATCAGAGTCGCGGTGCTCAAGCTCTTTCAGTCGATGCTTGGCGGCTCGGGAACTGAAATCAAATGCTCTCGCTGCTCCATGTCGCAAAGCGTATTCAGCATCGAGGAGATGCTGAAAAATCTGCACCCAATAGTGCGGATCTAACTGCTCAGTTTGAATTGTCACATCCCATTGTGAATAGCAACGTGTCCATAACTCTTCCAACGTTTGCAAACGCCCATTTCGGTCCTGCTCCAATGCTGCGTTTGGTTGCCGCAATGTTCGTTGCGACTCAGCCGGAAACGTGGCACCACGCCCCGCCATTCGATTCAACGAAGTGTGCCTGTAGGTATTCAGATAGACCTTCTGCCAGACATCGGGTGAACAGCGGGGAGAAGTCATCACGACAACGTCCTGGTCCGCGTAACGTCGTTCGCGGACCCATTTCGCGACTTCCTCAACCAGGTAGGCACACAACTCCGCTACAGAAATTCTCTCGTCTTCCGCGACTTGTCCGACACCATCCGCTTGCCCCTGAATCCCCTCCAAAAACAGGTGCCCAAAGATCGACGCGCCTAAAGAAGGCTCAACCCATGACACCTGTTTTTCATCACAGGAAAGCAGAACCACCACGTTCTGCATGTGCGGTTCCTGGAGCCGTCGCTGAAGATAGTCCTTGGCTTCCTTAACAAAATCTTTTCCATACAGTCCACGCGACCACAACTGGGCGCTCACCTGGCAATCCAACACAACAATCGCATAACGGTCGGGGTCACGTTTCGCTGAGGTGTTCGAGTCCCCCGACAACCATTGCTCAATTTCCTGACATTTCGTAGCCAGAGTGACGACATCCCTCTGTTCCGCTGGCTCTTCTAGCCAGTTAGACGGCAACAGTGCTGGCCGGTCCTCATCCGCAAGCACGACTCCCGGCAATTCGAAATAGAACACACCCACCCGTGCGTCGTTCACATCCCCCAGAATGTCCTGCAAACGCCTCGTATTGGACGACCGACTGCCACTTGCGTGTACTGTGGTATCCACACTGGACGTCGCCCCCAAGCCTGGCTGATCAATGACCACATCCCACGGCACTGATTCGCTCACCTGAGGGTCGGGCAACTTCGTCAAGAACCCGCGGAACCCAACCTCAGGCCGAGGAGCCCGAAGCCAATATACGTAAAGCAACACCACCGCGGCGACGATCCAGCAGGACAAGAGCAGAGGCGAAGAGAGTCGGCGCAAGAGTGATCCGCCAAACGCGGTTTCCTGACCCCGCCGAGTAGCTCGCCAGCGGTTATTTTTTTGGCGCCCTGCCATACGAATCCAATCACGCAACGAAAACGATTACCAGATCAATTTCAATAACAACGCCACATCCACAAAGAGGATTACGACAGAGACTGTTGCCAACGTCTTGGCGACAATACCAAGCCGGCGATCCCTACCCAGGGATGACGGGGACCAACCAATTACGTCGTCATGGCTACTCGTCAGTTTGGCAGCAACACCATCAAAAAAGGTACGTGTGCCATCATGCAATGCGGAAAAATAGACGCCACCTAGATAGAGCGACTCGCTTGTGTCGTCCGGATACAAATTCACCATCAGACGAGAAAACCCGTGCTGCATTTGCTTGATAAGGTCCAGAAATCGGTAGAGCCCACCATTGCTGGAACTCGATCCACTAGACGCCAGAAACCCGTACACTTGCTGACGAAAGAAACGACACAGCCATTGATGCAAATCAGCAAAATCACTCGAGGCCAACTGAGAGAATGCCGGTAGTGTGCACCCACAGCGACGTTGACGCGCCGAGTCTGGGAATTGATCCATGTAGGATTGAAATTCCGGGAATTGCTCGATGCCTTCAAACACCAGCAAACACTCACATTTCACCCCTAGCGCACGCTGCAAGGCAACCTGATCGATCTTGAGTGCTTCCAGGAAACCCGCGCATTCCGGATTCAAGACCCATTCCAGCGGAACCACGATCACAATCCCGTTAACGGGAATCACGCCACCTCGCAGCACCCGCAGCTGCTGGCCAAAATACAGCATCCGTTGAAAACATTCTGCCTTTGCGGCATTCGTCAATCTTATCGCGTTCGCATCAAACGAACGTTTCCCGGCGTTCCCCAGCTTCTCGGCAGTCTGCCAGCGGTCAACCTGCTGACTCAATGCGGATACCCCAGGTAGCGAAAGCCAGACTGCTTCATTGTCGCCCCGAGTATGTACCGGAAGGTCCGCCTCGCTGACGTCCAGCGAGTCTGCAATAAACGATGAAGTCGCAGCTGCGTTGTCACTGGAGCGGTTTGTCCCCAGCAAGAGGAACAGCGGAGTTGTCTCCAGGGAAACATCGGCCGCGTTGGCATTCATTCGGATCAAGTCAAACGCTGCGTGGATGTCTGGAAATTGTGACAGCGTGCGAGGAAAGAGCTTGGCAACGAACCAGGTAAGGCGACCGGTCAGGTAGACCAATGCGACCATCGCACCCAGCCAGCACCTCCGCAACCACAACGGGCCTTCGACATCCGCGTCCAACTGCAGCCGGAAGTTCAGCCATACCGCCAGCAAACAGACCAAGGCTACAAACGTCAACTCCAGAGCCCAACTAGCGCGGGTCGACAGTCGGCCGGTAAACCAATTCTTAATCGTCTGCCCGACCACCGTAAATGGAAGGCTCAAATAGAACCGGATAGCAGCTTTGCCGGTCGGCCTTTTGGCCAACCGGCTATATTTCTTGTACTGCTTGTAGGGGTCTGGTTTTTTGGCCACGACAAAATCTCAAATTAAGACTGCATGCTCATCACCGCCAAGGCAAACAACGACGTGGCAACCAAGACACCACACACAATTAGCCACCGCTGCGCACTGGCGGCGTTGTTAAGCGGCTGCGCGTCTCTGGCAGAATCACACGGAGTAGACGGCTGGAAACCGGGCAACGGGTCGCCACTAATGTGCAAAAACACCGCTGCCATCCACTCGCGCAAAGAGCCGGGCAGGCCGGCCCCACTGCTCGGCAGATTTGGTGATGAACCGATATATTCACCGCGACTGGCCGCTTCGGTCTGAGTCAGACGACTTATCTGTGGGTCGACCTGGCCAATCCACTCGTCGGCCTGCAAGTCTCCAGATCGATAAATCCCCTGGAAACCCAGGGCAGCGCACAGTCCAAAAACTTCCAGTGCTCCTGTGCTCGTCAACCCACGCGCAATTTCAGCGTCCCGAAAGAAAAGCGTAGCGCGATCACGCGTCCCATAGAGTTCGAATTCCAGCGAGTCGTTCCTCCATTGCTGGGCGTGCTCCCAAGGTGCATTGGACAACAACTCATCGATCCAAAAGACCAAGGCCCGTTTGGCCAGCGCAAACTCCTGACTGAAGGGTCCTCGCACATCGAACTGGCCCAAACGTGCTTTGACAAGCTGTTTCAAAACAGCCAATTCCATAGTCTCACTTGTCGGCTCACCGATCCGGTCCAACAAGCTAAGGACGGTATGAATAGTTCTCGTTGTTCGATCTCGTAGCGATTCATCCATCAAGCACCACAAACAAATCAAATTGCATCGAGTTTCGGGCGCCGTCACGATCTATCACGGTAATCGCATTCTTGCCCACATAGTTTCCGTCCACCAAACGGTCATTCACCTTCATTGCCAACGTCAACGATTCCCGCACCTGGTCCCAATATCTACCTGTTGCCTCGATCTGAAAATAGGTCACCCCATCGATACGTGGCAGTACTGCGAGCTTGGACGTCAGGCGGCGCAACTGCAACCCGGGCTCAGCGTTCTGAAAAACCTGAGTGATTGTCCGGTTGGCTGCAAGCTTCCAGTCCAGATGCGTCTCAGCAAACAATAAATCCAGCGTCTCTCCTGGTAAATTGCTGGTAATACCCAGGAAGTACTGGGCTTCCTGGTCGATCCAGTTTTCCTCCAAACTCACTTCCAGCCAGCTTCCCGTCCCTGCGAAAGGAAAACGAACAACACGATGCGCGCCTCGCGCCGCTTGCAGCGCCGTATTGATCTCATTGTGCACCGCCCGAAAGACTTCTCCCAGATTGTCATGGTCGTAAGTTGGTAATAGCGGTGGCTGCCAATCCGGCAGCATGAATGCCAGCGCACCAACCAGCCGGCAAAGTTCGCTATACAGCAGAAACGGATGTGTCGCCCTGGATTCAATTAGCTTGAGCAGGTAAGGGTAACACCCGTTCGCGGCATTGAGCTGAAGCAACGTTTTGAGAAATTCAGGCGACTGCGCTGCATCCCAACCACCCAGAGTAGTTAGCTTTTCGGCCTGCTCCCGTGCAAACGAACCGATTTGAGAGCAGGCAGCCACCAGGATGTCTTCATGCAGTCCGGAAAAACTACTACTGTTGAGCAGTGGTGGAATGTACGATTTGTCGATCTCCGGAGTCGCACCCGGTTTGTCCGACCGACGCAGTTTGAGGATAGGTAGTGACTCGAAACCGGCTATTGGCACGAGTTCAGGCTGCGCCGAAAGCGACAGGTTGAGTCGATAGACATCCACCTCACGGCGATTTCCACCGGCGTTGAGTTCGTCAACCTGAAGCGGCCCCGACACGTACCGCTGGTCCAAACCGACCGTATTGGCACCATGCGAAGAATTAACGCGGCCCGCCTGAATGTTGGGCAACAATAAGTAGACGTATAGAAAGTCGTGCTGTTGGAATTGTTCCTGTACTGACAGGACCGGAAGCTCACCGTTTTGAGGAATAGAAATTAACGTCCCGTCCTTCAGTCGCGCCTCCAAAACCGGAATACGAATCTCGAAATTACCCAACGCGGCTTCATTGATCTCTACGCGCCAGATGCCGTGAGAGTAGTTCTGTACCCAGTCAAAACTGGTTGCAATCCAATCGCGCAGATTCTCTTCGGCAAGCTGGAAGTGCTGTGGTAACACCAGCATTCCCTCATGCCAGCACACCTGGTGCGTCTTCATAGCACGTTGATCCGTTCAATTTTGGCGGCCACCACTATCAGCGCGGACGCAGCGAGTCCTGGAAGTGGAACTTTCCAGGATGATTTCCTTCTATATACAAAGTACTATATTACCCATAACACCCAAATATTCCATACCTCCTACAGCACCGAGACGCGTTTTATACTGAGTCGGCAGGCATTCTAGCGCACCGGCTAACCTGCCACTCCATTCCGTGCACCGAGAAATGCATCTTGCTCGCCAGTTTGACAACCGGACAGCCGTCATTTCAACCAGAGGACCGCGACACGAAGTAAAGCTGTACTCCCACAGCAACACGCAGACCGTGGAGCGGTATGAGGCCGTACTCCCGACCGCGCCACGCCCGTCTTATTTGTGAATGTGACGACAACGATAAATGAAACTCGACCAACCACCGCCCCCTCCTCCCGACTCCGCGCCCTCCGAGGAAAGCGCAGTTACCAGCCACCGCTACCTGGCGTCGCAAAACAACCCACAGACACGTCGCGCATTACTGCCGGTATGGTTCAAATGGTGTCTGTGCCTGGCGGCCATGCTGGTGAGTGCGGCACTCTTTTACCGGGTCTGGAAATACCGCGCGCCTGGTCGCGCCATTGAAGCCCGCAGCATCACAGCAACCTGGTCCGGTGGTTCCACGACGAGTGGTCGATCCTTTGCCACTGACGACTTCCAACTATTCAGGCAAATGCAATCCAGGCCGTCGCTCCACCCTGGCCCCTTCACAGAACTCGTACAGGCCACAACCCGAGAAGACTACCGGGTGTTCTTCGACGATCTGAAACATCGCTTACAGAAGCACGAGACCCTGGTACTCTATCTTCAAGCGCCCGCCATCATTCGATCCCGCCCCACTGTCCCCCCTTTCACGGACAGTCCACCCGACATCGAATTGCTCCCTGCGAGGAGCACCCCTCGCAAAACGACTCGTGGCTATTCGCTGACAGAGGCTCTCACAATACTCCGCGACCTGATCGACGAAGATCGAAAAGTTGATCAAGTTCTGCTGATTCTAGACCTATCGCAGTTCCAGGGAGATCTCCGGCTGGGCTTTCCAGACAACCAGCTTAGCGCTGGCATCGGCGACTTCCTGGAATCCCAATCCCTCATCCCCGAGATCTGGCACCCCGGAATCGGGATGCTCTGCCAGACAGAAACCGGGCCACCGGTCTGGATCAACTCGACAAAGGCCTACTCCGCCTTCGCGCTCAAGGTTGCCTACGCGCTTCACGGAGGCCCCAGTGCAAAAGACGCAACCGGACAGCAGGAAGGCTACATAACGGCGAACGACCTTTTCTCGTTCATGGGAGGAAGTAAAGCGCTGATCACTACCAAACCCATAGTACGCAAACAGAGAGTGCGAAACGATGACGGATCTACACTTTGGATCGCGTCTCCGCGCAACGGGAAGAATTATCGCATCAGTGCGATCCAGCCCGATTTCTCACTGGATGCTCTCACGACTGATCCCAAATCAGCCTCTGCAGCGATGACGAGTCCAGGGGCCGCCCAAATAGGCAAAACAAACAAAACCGTGGGATCCTTAGCCAATCAGCCAGGCCCCACAGCTCCTGACGACCGCTACGTCACCTTGAGTCAATGCGCGTCCGCGTGGAAAAGACGGGAGGCGTTACGTGACCATCTGTCCGTACTACAGCAACCTTCGCGCTGGAGTAGTCTTCACCACTGGCTACTACGTGCGGAATCGCAACTGCTTGGTGGATTCCCCGTAAAGGCGCAACAGATACTAGCTGAGAATGTCGAACCGTTACTCGAACAGTTCGAACAGGTCACGCGACGCTCGCCCGACCCGTTGACCAAGGGCTCGACAGCGCCACGCGATGCCTTGGCACTACTCCAGAGCACCGATCATCCCCCGCCAGCGGTTTACCAGAAAACACGGCAGCTGCTCGCCAAGCCCGGCGAGATCCTCTCACCAGCGATGGAACTGCTGGCTCGCAACGACATTCAGGCCATTCGGTCCCAATGGGCTACCAGTGAAATCCGAGCCCTCGAAGGCGACTTTACCGGTCAAATTCGTGAACTTAGCGGTGCCCTCCTAAAACTCGACGACCTCTACGCGAGTACTTCCGAACTTGCACAACAGCTTGCCAGCACGCACCAGTATTTTTTTCTTTTTCCGTTCATCGTCGAGTCAGCTCGTGCCTACGATGCGTCAGGACAGAACACACAGGCTTTGCTCAACACGATGCAAATCCTCCGTCGGACACTCCTGGAATTCCGTGACAAACCAACGAAGATTCACTTAACAAAGGCAACTACTGGAATTTCCCGGATCCAAGCGACACTCGTTGAATACGCGAAAACCGCGTTAGGCGAAGGCAGCTGGCCACGCTATCAGGCGGCCTTGCAATTCCCTGATCTGCCTCTCTCCCTCCGAATCGAGTTGTTGGAACGTTCCACGTTTGTTCCCACGTTGGAGGACCGTCTCACCGCAATGCGGCCCCAGCCTGGCACAACCAAAGCCGAGTCTCGATCCTGGCTCAATGAACTACGAACATTCTTGCAACAATCCGGCACCTTCAACGACAACCAGCTTCCGTCAAAATCCTCCATTGAACCCTACACTCCCAATAGCTGGTTCGCGACGCTAGCCGACCCCAACATCACTCCAATCGACGGACTCTCGTCCCCGGACGCGTTTCCGGTGCATTACCTGGAATACGACGGTGGCACGCATGAGCTGGTACTCGAAGTCGACGACCTGGCCGAAAGTGCCTTCGTATCCTCGGAAGGAGTTCAGCCTTTCTCCCTGACGAATTCTCGAAATCAAACCAGATACCTGAAACTCGCGTCCACCACCCCTCTTACCAGTGAGGGAAAACTTCAACTCCGCGGGCAGCCACTGTTCGATTGGACCTCCGACTTGTCACGTGCATTTCGAGACAGCCGCCTAATCCGCCATCGCCCTCCCGTTGAACGGTTCCGCCAACGACTTTCATTACTGACACGCGTTTACTGGTCGGGCAGTCATAGCCGCCTTCGCAAAGCGACACTACGAACTGAACAGAAACTTGCCGAAGACTTTGTCGAGGACACGATTCTGGCCAGAGAATTACAGCAACAATCTGATTCCGAACGTTTACCAACGATCGACTACCGTGCAACTGAATCCACTTCAACTGCAGTCCAACCCGGCAGCGAATACAATGACAGTACTATCCGCCGCGGCCCCTACACGATGCAGACCGCAGGCATCCTCCACGCACAGCCAGGCCAGCAGGTAACACACCCGTTTGTGATTAAGCCGGATCCCTTGCTGAAAGTGGCGGCAGGCACGGAACTGGTGCTCAGCTGGTATGCCGGCCCGGAAGAACTGAAACTCTCCGTGCGCAACATCCAAGGGCACTCGGTTCCGGTCAAATCGCTGGGACCGCATCAAATCGCCATCCCACTTGTATACCTACAAAGGGATGGTCATTTTGCCGGTTCACTCATCATGACATCCCGGCAAGGCATCCGGACCGCGCCCCGTGCCCCGGCATCCAGGTATCTCGCAGCCCGGATTGAGAAAACAGGAACACGCAGCTATTGGTTTCCCTGGCCCATTGTGGTGGGTGACCCCGCGCCCCCAGAAGCGCAAATTGAACTCACCTGGCCAAACCTTGGGTTACGCCCCGACACACTCGAACTACTCCCAAACCAGACCGCTCCCATCTCCCTGGCCGTGACCTCAACCAAGGCAGTTACCCACCCCTTGAGATTAGAGTTCGACGACGGAATCGGAATCACAGAAATCTCTTACGCGATGGACAAGAAAACGGGAACTCTGCAACCCACCCAACCCCTGGACAACCTGACAATTCCTATTGCCGGCGAACACCTGGACATCCGCGTCTACGATCGGGATCGACTGCTGAACCAAAAACGCCTGGCAATCAAAAAGCTCGATCCATGGCAGTGCTTTCGCGCCGAAATGACATTCGCACCCGACATTGGTGAAGTAAGAGCACGACTTACAAATGTCCACTGGGGCGACATTGCTCCTCAGACTGTTGCCAGCTTGTCGCAATTCAACTACCGCGTGACGCCCGCGGAAACGGCCAGCCTTTCCGGGATCAACGAGTCGGTGCTCTCCGCCAACCAGCTCAGCATTCACCTTAACGCGATCCTCGCCAACCCGACTGATCCACAACAATCCTTCGCTATTTCAGTCCTAGGAATTCCCAGGGCATTTCGCTTTTACTTTCCAGCACAGCAATTACTAGCACACTACGACGAGTCGATCAGAGTGAGTGCGCAAATCGCTTCCGGTCACCCAATTATGGCTTATCAAAATGGCAGGCGACTGCTGCCACTCCGACTGCGTGTGGACGCACCTGATCAAGTACAGGTCCGCACGGGCATCGACCTTAACCGGAACAATCAAATTGATGCAGCAGAAGTGCAACTCGATCAGATCTATTTCAAAGGGCGCGAGCAGAAGCTGACATTGCATGCCACTGGCGCACCCGGTCAGTGGCACATGGTTTCAACCATGGACGATATCCATACGGATGTCGACGTCACAGGATTGACCGGGCGCTGCGTCGTCCTCGTCGAAGCGCGCGCTGGAACAACGAGGAAACAAACGGCTCTACCCCTGTTTATTCTTCAGCAGGGACCACCACTACGGATCATATCGCCGACACCCCAATACCGTCACGCTATCGGCACCAACCTCCAATTAGTACTGGAAGTCCCTGATGGCCTGGAACAAATCGTCAACCGACTCGAATACGGAATTGACGTCAATGGCGATGGCCTGCTGGAACGCAACGAGACAGTCAAACCCACCGTGGGAGTACCACCTGTTTCGGTGCAAAGTACCCAGGTCGTGAGCATTCCGACGACCGACCTGGCCCCTGGCCCCGTAACGATCCTCGCGCGGACGGTCGCGTTGGTTCCTGTGCCTCCATCCCAATCCCCCCAAAATACAACCACCGGTAGTGAAGTCGCGACCAGCGGACCGACAGCCCCCGCAGAATCCGCACCTCCACAGCCACTACGGGGGCCCTTGGTTCGTCGAACAGTACAATTGGCCAGCACGGGTAGTCTGTCGGGAACGGTGTTCCTTTCCACTGGCGAGCCCGTGGCAAACAGTTACATCCAACTTGAAAGTGGGCCAACTACCCGCACTACTGCGCAGGGTCATTTTGTGTTTCGCGGCCTGCGCCCTGGCGCCCATCGCGTGACAGCGT
The DNA here is from genome assembly GCA_002709225.1 of Planctomycetaceae bacterium. Lineage (GTDB taxonomy): Bacteria > Planctomycetota > Planctomycetia > Pirellulales > Pirellulaceae > UBA9264. Next base: position 8,655 of record PAQH01000090.1, on the reverse strand, counting down.
CCCGCGGCCCCAGACGTGGCACCGTTCAGGCGAGCATTCGCGCGGGTCAAACGACCCGCGTTCGCGTCTATCTGTCACTACCTTAACCACGCAACCGATGGCTGCGTGCCGCTGGTAAGTCTGACAACAGCCGTCACTTTCTTGCATTACTAACGCCCAGCAGAAATACCGCACATTTTCCCAACAAGACCTTGATTACCACTCCCCCTCATCTTACACTTCTGTTTCAAATCCCCCACACCCCTCTAACTACCATGCTTGTGTCTTGTTGCGACCGCAAAAATCTCGAATTATTCGCTTGATACTCTCCCCCCCTGAAGGAAGTGATTGATGGTTCAAAGTACTCAACACATTCTCTCCAGAATCCGAAAACCACGCGTCCATATCACTTTTGACTTGGAAACGGGTGGAGCCACCGAGAAAAAAGAACTCCCCTTTGTGGTTGGCGTGATGGCCAATTTTTCGGGTACCAAAGCACCCGACAAAAGTCTCGGGGATCGAAAATTCACATCAATTGATCCCGAAACTTTCGGTGAATACCTATCCAGAGTCGCACCGGAAGCCAGCTTCAATGTAAAGAACGTCCTCGCTGACGACGATTCCACGATTCCGGTTTCATTGAAATTCAAATCGTTTGACGATTTTTCACCAACGGGAATTGTTGAACAGGTCGCTCCACTGAAGAAACTTCTCGACGCTCGCAATCGTCTGCGAGATCTATTGACCCGGCTGGATCGCTCGGAAGAGCTCGAAGCGTTACTCAGCGAAACGCTCCAAAACCCCGACGACATCCAGCGACTTAACAGTGATTTAGAATCGGCCGGCGTTGCCGCGGATGCCCCCTCAACAGCTGAAGCAGAATCGACTGAAGAGAGTGGTGAGACACCAGCTGAAGAGGGTGGTGAGGAATAGCCATCTGCCTTCTATTCCGCCTTAACAATCACCAGAAGAGTCAATAACAAACCCAATAGATATAGTCCCAGGAGATAAACAGAATGGCAACGGCCGGTGAAACCACATTACTGGAACAAGCATTAGCAGTGATTCCTCAAACGGATCTTGAATACTCCAATGTGTTGCTCAAGAACCTGGTCGACCAAGCGCTCGCCGGTGTCGTCACGTTCGAAAGTAGCGCAACCAAAGCCCTCGAAGAGGCGATGGACAAAATCGACGAGGAGATTTCCCGTCAACTCGCGGAGATCCTACACGAGCCTGCCTTCCAGGAACTGGAAGCATCCTGGAAAGGCCTGTTTTATTTGCTCTCCAACTCCGAGGTCAGCTCGCGGTTGGTCATTCGCGCACTCGACATTTCCAAGGATGAGCTCAACAAAGACTTGTCAACTGCCATTGAGTTTGATCAAAGCAAATTGTTCAAAAAGGTCTATGAAGAAGAGTATGGTTCTCCCGGCGGTTCACCGTACGGAATGCTGGTTGGGGATTACTACTTCCGCAACCACCCGGAAGACATTGGGCTATTGGAAAAAATATCCGGTTTGTCGGCTGCAGCGTTCGCCCCCTTTATTTCGTCCGCCGCACCGAACATGTTTGGAATGGAAGACTGGTCAGAACTTTCCAACCCACGCGACCTGGCCAAGATTTTTGAATCCGTCGAATACGCACAGTGGCGGTCCTTCCGCGAGTCAGAGGATTCCAGGTACGTAACCCTTTGCCTCCCACGTGTTCTCTGCCGACTGCCATACGGTGACAATACGAAGCCTGTTGACGACTTTCACTTCGAAGAGGTGGAACTGGACACAGACAACAAGAAAGCCTTGCCTGTCGACCACGACTCCTACACCTGGATGAACGCAGCCTGGGTCCTCGCGCAACGCCACACCGAGGCATTTGCACTAACCGGATTTAGCACGCTCACTCGCGGCATGCAGGGGGGTGGAAAAGTCGAGGGGCTGCCAGCTCATGTGTTCCTGACCGACGACGGCGATATCGACTTGAAATGTCCCACCGAAATCGCGATCACCGACCGCCGCGAAGCGGAGATCAGTGGCCTCGGATTCATGCCGCTATCGCACTACAAGAACACGGACTATGCCGTGTTTTTCGGCGGACAAACAACACAATTGCCCAAGATCTGCGATTCGCATGATGCCACGGCAAACGCGGCAATCTCGGCAAGACTGCCTTGTATCATGGCAAGCTCTCGATTTGCTCATTACTTGAAGGTCATCGCCCGCGATCTGATCGGAAGCTACATGGACGTCGGCGATGTGTCGACGGCATTGAATAACTGGATCGGAGCCTACGTATCAGCAGACCCAGCTCCCGACGCGCTCACCAAAGCGACTTACCCATTAGCTGAGGCCGCCATTTCAGTCGAAGAAGTTCCCGGTCGGCCTGGAAGCTATCAGGCAATCGCCTGGGTCCGACCCTGGTTACAACTGGAGGAGCTCTCCACGTCCATCCGTCTAGTCGCGGCCATTCCATAAAGCCGTCTGGCCAACAACGTCCAACTCGTTACCAACTATAAACAGCCGTTCACGGAGGGGTTATCTACCGTGAACGGCTATTCTTATGGCATCAATGGCCCTGTCGAAACTCCCCCCGAGCCTGAGCCTCTCCAACTAAATCGATGGTCGCACCCGGCACCGCGTCAACACGCATCAACCACCTGATCTCACATCTCCTGAGTGACCTCGAAGACATGAAATATGTCGACGAGGAAAAATCATGGATTGAAGTCCTTACCCAATGGTTTGGTGCCGATGCAGGGGACCTACCAAATTCCACCACACAAGAGTTAACGGGCTGGATTCAAGAAACACTCGCGGGAATAGATGAACTACTCGAATTGCAGCTGAAACAAATCCTGCACGCGGCAACATTACAGAAACTCGAGTCAAGCTGGCGAGGGCTCTCCTACCTCGTTGAAAACGTTAAATCATACTCGCAGGTAAAAGTTGTAGTACTTGACGTCTCCTGGGAAGAACTGGCAAGTGACGCGCAAAGTACGATCGTGTTTGACCATACACGCATTTTCAAGCACGTCTACGAAACCGAGTTTGGCAGCCCGGGTGGACAACCTCTCGGACTACTGGTTGGCGATTTTGAAGTGTCACATCTTCCGAAACAATCCGCCGACACACTATCGCTAATCCGACAACTATCGGGGACCGCGGCAGCCGCTTTTACCCCCTTAATCCTCGGTGCGACTCCTGAGATATTTGGCGCCGACGACTTACCGAGCCTGGAACGTGGCATTGATTTGCAGCGGACATTCGCGCAAAACGAGTATCTTGACTGGCAATCCTGGTGTGCTAGTCCCGACGCTCGTTTCTTTGGCCTGGCCCTGCCTCGCTTTATGGTTCGCGCACCATACACCAGAACAATGACGCCAGGATCCGATTTTCTGTTCACTGAGCGGTGTTCCAGCCATTCTGACTATCTATGGTGCAATGCAAGCTTTGCGGTCGCGACCGTGATCGCCAGGTCATACGGAGAAACCGGGTGGTTTGATGACTTCCTGGGACCTGCTCTGGGCGATGAACGTCGTGGCGTGCTCCCCAAACTGCCCCTTCTCACGCATCACTCCGACTTGGACTGGCCTCTCCCACCCATCGAATGGGCAGTCCCTGACTCGACCGCCCAAACACTGGCCGAGTCCGGTTTTATTTGCCTGCGACACTGCAAGTACACACCCGAGATACTGATTGCCTCGGCTCCCAACATACGAGCAATGGCGCGTCACCGCTTTCCCGACCTGACGCATTCAGATTCGATGGAGCTTCAGCTGCACCATATCCTGGCTGTCTCTAGGTTCGCGCATCACATCAAACGTATCGCCCGCAACTTGACAGGAAACGCCATCTCAAACGAGGAAATCCAAGAACAGCTCTACGCATGGATCGCGAAGTACGTCTGCGCCAACCCGGCTCCATCAACGCTCGAACGGCAAGAACAACCGCTCAAGAACGCTGCTGTTGACATCATTGCCTCGGAAACCAAACCAGGAACGCACCTCTGTCGCGTCCAACTACAACCGCACGGGGTGAAGCAGCATTTGGCAATGCACTTCCAATTGCGATCGCCCGGGCGCGGGATTTCGTCCCCAACGAGTTGAATATCGATCCAGCAACAGCAATTACACTAGATAAGGGACCGTGTCGTGCCCTAACGGCCCCACCTGCCTTGTGACTCACAAACCGGTAATTGACGCAAACACGACAACCGCAGAAAGCACGCCCTGGCTGTTATTCCTCTGACACCCCCGCCGACAACAACATTGCCCCGTCACCTGCCATCTCTGAGTCCCAGGTTCACCACACCATGACCACCCTCCTGGAAAAACTCTCGCATTCTGAAAAGAGCCGCAACCGTGCTGATCGCCCAACGGTGCCCAATGACTTGCCGACAAAGTTTCCGCGAGGCCTCACCGCTGAATTACTATCTCTGCTCAACACAATTCAATATTCGAACCCTCTGCCCGACAATTGCCACGAACTACGCACATCGCTACTGACCTACGGATTGCCCACGGTCAACGAACGCGACATTGAATCGATGGCAACCGCGATCGCCGAAACAATCAGACGTCACGAACCCCGGCTCCACCACGTGGAAGTATTCTCAGACACAGACGCGGACAGCCCTGCTGGCACTCAGTGCTTCCTGGTACAAGCTGAAACAACCACGAACCCACGAGCGCACACGCAGATCCTGGCAATCACGGCAGATCGTCAACGACAAGTCAAGGAGCAGGATCTCGAGTGATGGACGACCTCCTGAGATACTATAACGATGAACTGGCTTACCTACGCCAACTGGGAGATGGATTCGCACGGTCTTATCCACGAGTTGCCGGCCAATTGCGAATGGGGAGCTCCGGCAGCGACGATCCACACGTCGAACGTTTAATCGAAGCCTTCGCTTTCTTGACCGCGCGGCTGCAAAAGCGTCTGGATGACGATCATTCTGCCATTGCGCGTTCACTGTTGGACATCCTGCATCCCCAATTGCTCGCTCCGCTGCCACCGGCCACGATCGTACGGTTCGATCTGGACAAAGCAGACGACCCGCTATCATCCGGATATGTCATTCCGCGGCATTCCGCGCTCGAAAGCGCGGCTATCCGTGGCACTCCCTGCTCCTTTCGCACCGGTTACCCGGTAAGTCTATGGCCGATCACCCTGACTGAAGCACAGCTGATCCCGCCTCCATTTCGAATCCCCGCAACGCTGTCACAAGACCAGTGCCGCTCGCTACTTCGCATGAAGTTCGCCTGCCGGGACCCAGCACTGACTGCGGCCGACATGGAAAATTTATCCTCGCTACGGTTTTACTTGAACGGACAGCGTCAACATGTTCACGCATTGTACGAAATGCTGTTTACCCGCCTGACCGGGACGGCACTCACTGCGGCTGGCGAAGACCAACCACTCCATCTCCTCGAACCAGACTGCGTCCGCCCTGTCGGATTCGCGGAACACGAAGAGATCCTGCCGCACTCTCGTCGCATTTCACCGGCATATCGCCTCCTGACGGAATACTTTGCCTTTCCCGACAAATTCCTGTTTTTCGACTGCGCTGGACTGGAATCTCCACTTGGGTCATGGAAGCACAATGTATTTCATCTCTACTTCTATTTTGACCAACGCGTAGAAAGCCTGGAGCGTTTCATTTCAGCCGACACGTTCCAGCTTGGCTGCACTCCCGTCACCAATCTGTTCCCGGTGAGCGCCGAACCAATTCGCGTCACACACGAGCACGCACAACACCCGGTCATCCCCGATGGCCGCCTCATCGAATCCCATGAAGTCTACTCGATCGACCGTGTTACGGTCATCGATGACCAGGGGCAACAACACGACGTCGAACCACTTTACTCACTCAGCCACGGTTCAGACGGCACGCAACCTCAACGCTGGTTCTGGCATGCGACGCGAACAACCGCACAACACGACGACAACACGATCCTTTCAGGATCCGAGTTGCAGATGTCGGTGGTGGACCTCGAATTGAATCCACTGGCCTCTGACGACGCCGTAGTCGCGGTCGAAACGACATGCTGTAATCGAGATTGGGTGGCAGACCTGCCGTTTGGGGGTGGCGAGCCCTTCTTGCAACTTGCCGAAGGCGGCCCGGTCCAACAGGGCTCCTGCTTGATACCATTTTCCAGTACGCGACGACCATTCGAAGATCATCAGGTCGCCTGGCGTCTCGCCTCAATGTTGGCGTTAAATCACCTTTCCATCTCCGATGGAGTCGACGGCGCTCAGGTGATGCGAGAACTCCTCCAGGTCTATGATGTCTATCGTGGACCTACGGACGCCTTTCCTCTTCAGGGCATCCTCTCTCTGACAACAAAACGTGTCGTCGCTCGTACGGTTTCGCATGCGCGGGTGCGACGGACCGATGGCGGACTGGGCTCTCCGATTGGCTTTGCCCAAGGCATTGAAACCACTCTGGAACTCGATGAGCCCGCCTTTATCGGGGTAGGCTTGTATTTGTTTGCCAGCGTATGGGAACACTTCTTGGGCTTGTACGCGTCGGTTAATTCTTTTTCTAGCCTGGTATTAACGACTCCACAACGCAAGGAACTCAAGCGGTGGCCACCGAGGAACGGCGCGCAAGTGCTCTAATCAATCGCGTATTGAATGGCTCCGAGCAGTTTGATTTCTTTCAAGCTGTGCGCTTGTTGAAATTGACAACCGCTTTATCACCCAACAACGACACTTCCACGTCGTCTCGAGGTGTGAACCGAAACCACGCAATCGAATTCAAGTCCGATAAATCTCTCTGCTTTACTGGCCACGCGATTTCTTCAGTTGAGTGGAATCAAAGTCAACAAAGTTTCGAGGTTACCAGTAACCCACTAGCATTGATCGGTGCCGCAGGAGTATTGCCCGACTATTTCACACAGGAAGTCGTGGCTCGCAGTCGCAATAACGACAATGCTCTAAAGTCCCTACTCGACCTCTTCCATCAACGCATTCAGGAACTCCTGTTCGTCACACTCGGGAAATACCAGATCGCCTATGGCTTTGAAACCCAGGCGCTCGATGCAAACAACGAGAGAGACTTATTCTCACACTGCCTTCAACAGCTTCTGGGGCTCGCTCACACGCCACACAAATGGCGCAACTTGGAACTCGAAAACCTGATCTTTCGAGCCGGTCTCTTCCTACATGGAAACCGTCCTGCCACCGGACTGGAGGCGTTGATCGAAGAGTACTTTACGGCGTCTGTAACAGTCCGCCAGTTCCAGGGACAGTGGCTGCAATTATCAAGCACCGACCAGTCTCGCCTCAGCGTTCGACCTGAAAGGAGCCGGTTTGCTCGTTTGGGAGTCGACTTCACCCTTGGCACAAGTGTGTGGGACCTGCGTAGTTGCTGCCGTGTCGTCCTCGGACCTCTGACACGGCGTCAGTTTCAGGAATTGATGCCCGGCCAGCCAGGGAACCTGCGACTCGCCGAATTAACTAGGCTCTATGCGGGTACCGAGTTGGAATTCTTGCTGCAACCGGAAATTTCGCAAACAGAGACGGCTCCCTGGCAGCTGGACGGAAACGACACCTGGGGCCGCTTGGGTTGGAGTACCTGGCTAAATGCCGAGCCGGAAAATCAAGAACAGGCCCCCCCGCCCATTATCCCCCTAAACTAGCAAAATACCCAATCCCGCTTTATTTACAAAACCTCCCTCTCGACCTATAATTCCCAGCTCAACCACGCCAACTTTACCCAAACTTCCATTCCTTCCGATCATTTAGTGAATCCATAGGAGAATACCTAGATGCCTAGTAACATCATAATGCTGGCAGAACAAATCAAGGGTGACTGCGACATCAAGAATTATGAAGGCGGTATCTATCTTGATAGCTATTCGTTTAGTGTCGGTAGCTCCCTGAGTTCTGACCGCTCCATCCACTCTGGGAATGATGGATTCTCCGCCTGGTCCGATGTCAGCATCAGCAAACCCGAAGACCGATCAGACTTTATGCTGATGAAAAAAGCAGCACACGGTGACCATATCAAAGGTGTTCGTATTGTCGTCTTGTCAGACGATGGTAAATCCGGCACCAGCGACGCGGCGCCGTCCGTAGATAAGATCATCGATATGACGGAGGTCATTATCCAAGAAACGAGCATTGATGGGTTCGCCAATTCACACTCTTCCCGCGCTTACACGCTGAACTGGGAACAGCTCAAAATGACTTTCAAATATCGTAAGGAAGACGGTGAAGAGGAACCCAGTGCCGAGGGCTCTTTCTCTCAGGATCGGAAGAAACAGGACCACAGTGCAGAAGGCCCATTCAACGCACCCAAACCCAACGGCTGATCCCATTAGCGGGCCCAGCCCGAATACAGCACGCGGGAACATTCCAGCGGCGAATTCGTAGATCGGTCACTTGCGGTGCAAAAGGAACGATAGGCTCGAGTTCTCCCTGTCATGCCTCACCGCCGGCGGCTTGGCAAAACAAGACCGGACAAGGCATCTCGCGTAGCAGCGTTTGGCCGGTAAGCGAAGCAAAGCTGTTAGCAAAAACGCCAGCCATGGCCAATCCACTTAGATCGGGCAGGTCCGCGGTCAACGATGGCGTCGGTAGCTCCATGCCAGGGGTAGCCAACGCCGGCAGCTCCATGTCAGGGGTAGCCAACGCCGGCAGCTCCATGTCAGGGGTAGCCAACGCCGGCAGCTCCATG
>PAQH01000089.1 GCA_002709225.1 Planctomycetaceae bacterium | reverse complement strand
TATGTGGCCATCCTGGCGGTTCCGGTCTTGGTCATTGTGCCGTTTAGCGCTTTCCGCAGTTTGGCTTCCGAAGTGGAAGACGGTACGTTTGAATTACTTTCCATTACCGCACTCAACGCGCGTCAGATCGTCACCGGGAAATTGGCGAGTGCGGCGATCCAGCTATTGATCTACTTTTCCGCGTTATCGCCCTGCGTTGCGTTCACCTACCTGCTGCGCGGAGTTGACATCGTCACGATTGTCGCGGTTCTTGTTTACGGTTTTTTGGCTTCTTTATTAGCTGCATCTACCGGCTTGTTGTGTGCGACGCTCACGCGTTCGCGAATGTGGCAGGGTTTTCTGTCGATCGTGCTGGTGCTGGCGCTGTTCTTTTCCGGACTCTGGTTAGTGGGTGGTGCCATCTACTCAATCACTGAAGAACCGATACCGTATCAAGAGTCAGGTTTCATGTTGTTCAATGTGTGTGCGGGAGTTTTCTACTTGTCGGTCGTGATGATGTTGGTACTGGCGACAGCCTCGCAAATTTCATTTGCGAGCGAAAATCGTTCGACGCGAATCCGTGTAGTTATGGTGATACAGCAGCTGATCTGGACGGGCAGTGTGGTGACGGTAGCCCTGATGTCACCGGACAAGTACTGGCTATTGGTGGCTTTTTCTGGAGCCGGTCTGTATTGGGCGGTAATGGGTTCGTTCTTAGTTGGAGAGGAGGCGAAGTTGTCGCCGCGAGCGCGGCGACGGCTGCCACAAAGTCTGTTAGGTCGGATGGTGTTTACCTGGTTCAACCCAGGTTCCGAGACAGGCTACATTTTTTGCATAGCCAATTTACTGGCACTGATCGTGGTGTTGCTTTTTGTCGATGAGATGTTGCGATTTACTGCGGTGCTACCGGCAGGCCCCTCGACAGGATCCTGGTTTGCCTTACTCCTGCTCGCCTATTTGATGTTCTATCTGGGATTAGGTCGCCTGCTGGTAGTCATCTTGCGCCGATTTGTGCGTGTTACACAGTTGGCGGCAGTCTTTCTGCTACTTGGCATGGCATTCGTAGGGGCGCTGGGATCCTGGGTGTTTCAAACATGGGTAATTGACATTTCCAGCTACCAGGTTGGCTGGCAATTGTTCAATTGGGGCTGGAGTCTGACGCAGATTGCCGATGACGGAATAACGGCGGACACCGCTTGGACCTTGGTACTGATGGGCGGTCTGGCGCTGCTCCTGTTCGGTGTGAATTTATGGCTGACGCTACCCGAGGCGAGTGCTGTTCGGATGTTGGCACCTGAACGGGTCCTGGAGGATGAGTCCGTGCTGTCGCAAAAGGGGCCTGGTGTGGCGGCTGCCCGCAGTCCCTGGCGTGAAATGGATAGTGCTTGAAACTCGGGACAGAGTCGGGCTGCTCAGTGCGGCGCTTGTAGAAAGCGGACTAAATCAGTCAATTCGCTGGCGTTCAAGTGACTGGTTCGTCCGTGTTGATCGTGAGGGTTGTGGAGAGTCACGACGTCTCGCAACGTTGTGGCCCGACCGTCGTGCAAGTACGGGGCTGTTTCCCACACGTTGAGCAGACTGGGAACGTCCGCGCGAATGCCTGTGCCGACATCGACGAGCCGCGTTGGTTTGCGACCTGAAATAGTCATCCAGGGTCCGGCGTGACAACGTGCGCAACCGACCTTGCCTGAATGGAACAGACGCCGTCCTCGCGTGGCGGCCGCGCGAATCACTTTCCTGGGCGTTCCCTCTAACAAGTGCGGGTTGGGGCGGGGGGTCAATGATAAGACAAATTCGGCAACGGCATCCATTTCCTTGGAGACGCTCGCCGTGATGTTGGGACGTTCTCCGTGGTCGGACGGGACAAAGCCACTGCCGCCTAGGAAGCTGCGTACGAAGAGGTCTTCTTGCTGGACCGAGTGATACGAACCTTGAATCAAGAACGGTGGACCGCTACCGGCAGTCACTGCCAGACTCTTGGTGTTCACGAGTCTCGGCGAACTTGGTTTTTGCGCGGGACTGAATTCCCAGACCAGGTGATCCGATTGCAGCCCGCCGTCGAGGTGGCAGACACCACATGACAGCCAGCGATTGGGGGTCATGCGCGGGTCGCGGCTGTTATGGAAAATACGGGCTCCCAGGATGCGTTGGGAGGACCAGGTTTCGTCGTGCTTTGAGATCTTCGCGAGAACGTGAGGGCGTCTTACATCGGACAGGTCAAGATGGGCGATTTGGCGGTCCCAGCGGGCGTTTACGAAACCATGTTTTCCATCGGACGTAAGGGCAATACCGTCTGGACCGTGCGGGAGCTCCAGCAATGCTCTTTCGGCAACCAGGCCACGTTCGTTGTAGCGGATCACTTTCAGGTCGTGTGATGCAAAGTAGATGTCGATGAAGTGTTTTCCGTCTGGTAGAAACGCCACCGCGGCAGGTACTGCGACTGCTTGTCCGGAGAAACTGGACACCATGCGCGCCTCTGACAGCTCACTGCCATTCTCGAGGTCCAGAATCGCGACTGCGGCCTGGACGGTTGTCTTGTGGCTGAGCGGCTGGCCACTTTGTGTTGGGCCGCGTTTTTGATTGGCATGCATGCCGGCCACCAAGGCTCGCGGGAATCGTGGATGAATATCCAGGCCGGCGACAGCGGTAAAAATGCCGCCACGACCGCCCCCGACATCCGGATCTTCGACGATCGGGATCGTCCTGCCAACGGCTTCTTCTTGCAGGTTAATTTCTGTGATCAGTCCTCGGCGTTGGATTCCCAGGTAATGGCTAACCCAGAGACTCTGGCCATTCGCGGAACGGGCTATTGCTAAGGGGCGTGCGGCCAGCGGAAGACGGCTGCGGACCCGAGCCTGTTGCAGGTCGATAATCGCAAGCGCCCCTGGAGCGTACTCGGTGCCAAAATAATCTCCGGCGAATTGCGTTACGTAGGCCTCCCTGCCAGTCGCTGAAAGCACCATTCCTACGGGTTGCCCACCTACCGGAATGCGGTGGACGCAACGGGACAACTGCAGGTCGATGATACACAGAGTTTGAGCGCGCTGGGCGGTAACGTAGGCCCATTTGCCATCACTGGAGAAGGCGATGTTGCGAGGTTCCTCGTCGACCGGGATTTGCGTAACCCGCTGATCGGTTTGCCACCGCCACAGACTGATCGTGTGGGCGTCCTGGTTGACGGCGCCGACCAGACGTTCATTAGGTGAAATCGCAACGGTGGAATTCCGCTGGAGAGGCGCTGCCAGTAGGCAGTACACACTCAACATGGAGAGGGCAGCGGCCATACGACTTGGTCTACTCAGGTTCGATCGTTGTCAACTGCATTGACTCACCTGAGATTCTTACCGGTACCGGCTTCTGATTCAAATGGGCCGGTTACATCCGCTGCGCGTCGCAGCTGGCAACGTGGTTGTCGGAGTGAGCCAGAGAGCGACGAGCAAACCGAGGCAAGAGTTGTGGTCTCTGCTCGGGCAACCTGCTGAGTAATGGGAGGAATACCTAAGGGGTGTCGTCGTTAGGTATTGCCGGGGTTGGTTGAATCGGCGGACTGGAGTCGGGCTGTACGCCGGCGGGGTCGAGTACGGAGCCGACTCTCCCGTTGTTGCGGTCGGTTCTCTGCCACCGGCCTCCGTACGCGGCATACTCATCATCACCGGGGCTAGCGCAGATCGCACACCCACTCGTTACGAGCAGACCGACGATGAGGAGTGTTGTTGTGAGGTGAGTCATAGACATAGTTCTTGCAGGCCGATGGGGACTTCCAGCGACCTTGTCGTCCCCATCGGCCTGAAATCTTGAGTAAAACCGTTGTTTTGTGCGACTATTTTTGCTTGTTGTGGCGACGACCCAATGGCCGGCTACCGAGTGCTGAGTATGGTTCGACGCAGGGCAATCGGCAGCCTGTCCGGATGGGATATTCATGGTCTGTCGCCGCGCGGCGGCCGATCTATGGCTGCCGTGGCGTTTAGATTGGCGGGAGCGTGGTAGCTCGAGGCCGGCAGGGCGTGAGGCCGTGTTTTGCGTACAATGGATGGCATGAGGCTGAGGTTGCAGCCGAGAGGATGGTAGAGATGTCTGAGTGGTGTTTTGTGGAAAAGAGTAACCAGAGACAGGCTTGATGAAAATTCGCGCCATTCCGAACCTGTATCGTAATATGAAGCGGTGGCACAAGCTGGTTGCGGTACTGAGTCGCTATGGCTTGGCGGATTGGTTGAGCAGTTTGAATGTGGATTTTGTCAAGGACCAGATCAAGGACCGAGATGGCGAGGCATTATCTCGTCATTCCCGTGAAACACGTATTCGATTAGCCCTTACTGACCTGGGACCGACTTTCATCAAAATGGGGCAGTTGTTGAGTACGCGGCCTGACCTTGTTGGGAGGGAATTGGCGGACGAGCTTAAACAACTGCAAACTAACGTCCCCGCAGATCCCCCAGATGTCGTCCGAGAGACGGTGACTACTGAATTGGGCCAGCCCATCGAAGACCTGTTCTCTGAGTTTGATGATGTGCCATTGGCGTCGGCGTCCATTGGCCAGGTACACCGAGCACGACTGCACGAAGGAACGGATGTAGTAGTCAAGATACGTCATGCCTCGATTGAGTCGATCATACGCGACGACCTTGAAGTCTTGAGTGGCCTGGCGTCGCTCGCGGAACAAATCGATGAATTCAAACCCTATCGCCCTGCCGCCACAGTTGCTGAACTGTCGCGTGGCCTTTTGCGTGAACTCGATTTTGGACGCGAGGAACGTAATCTGCATCAGTTTGGTGAGTTGTTCCGAGACGATACCAGGATTCGAATCCCTCAACCCTTCACCGAGTTTTGCACGTCCCGGATTCTGACGATGGAACGGCTTGAGGGGGTCAAGTTAGATTCCGAAGAGGCCCTTGAGGCCACCAACTTCGACGTCAAACAAATTGTTCGCAGTGGCGCCGAAATTTATTTGGAGATGATATTTACGCACGGCTTGTACCACGCGGATCCGCACCCGGGAAATCTACTGCTGCTTCCCGATAACGTCCTCGGCCTGCTCGATTTCGGGATGGTGGGCCGTCTTGACGAACGGTTGCGCGAGGAGATCGAATCGATGCTCATGGCGCTTGTCGAGCGCGATGTGATGATGTTGACTTCGATTATCCGGCGCGTCGGCTCGATGCCCGTACATTTGGACGACGTGGTACTGGCGAGTGATATGTCCGATTTTGTGGATCACTACGCGGCCCAATCGTTGGATCAGTTTGATTTGGGCGGCGCCCTGGGTGAGATGATGGAAATCGTGCATCGTCACCAGGTGACGTTGCCAGCCCAAATGGCTTTGCTGATCAAGACTCTGGTTACACTAGAAGGGTCCACGGAGTTGCTCCACCCCGAATTCAGCATCATGGAAATGATGAAGCCATTTCACCGGAAGATGCTCCTGCGGCGCATGTCTCCCGCGCGGCAAATGCAGAAGATGCGACGCCTTTACATGGAGGTGGAGCATCTCGCGGAAGTGCTTCCAGGGCGGATCTTGGACATCCTTGAACAAGTTCAGTCTGGGAAGTTCGACGTCCACCTGGACCATCGTGGACTGGGTCCCTCGGTAAACCGTTTAGTGTTGGGAATGCTTGCTAGCTCACTGTTTCTGGGTGGGGCGTTGATGCTGAGTCACGAGGTGACACCGGTACTTTTTCCGACCACCAGCGTTCTTGGCTTACACAAGATTTCTTTACTGGGCCTGTTGGCGTGCGGGGTTAGCTCACTCCTCGGCTTGAGGTTTGTCCAGGCGATTCGTAAGAGCGAGCAATTGGACCGGCGCGAGTAGCACTGTTACCTGCCCCACGGCAAACTGCTCTGGCCCGTGGGCAAGTGAGGCGTGGAGGCAATCCGGGAGATCGGTTGTGCCGCTGCTGACTACCGCGCACCACCTGATCGACTCGTCTTACGGCGCTGCCACAAGTCTCGTTACTTTGAAGTTGTCGAACTCGGCCCAGGTTTCAAAAGTCCAGAGCCCAACGCGGCCGCGGTGCGCTCCGGGATGGTCCTTGGGAATCCAGCTTTGCAGTAGTTTGTGACCGTTAATCTCGGCTTCGATGTAGCGTTGAAAAAATCGGATCGTGATGTGCAGAGGCTCGTTGTCTTTGACCGGCCAGGGTTGCCACTGCAGGATTTTCGTCAGATGTAGCAGCCGGCTACGTTCTCGTGAAACAAAGGGCGGCTCGGGGTATTTGCACCGCAGCTGAATGGCTTGCCCAGCAACACTGAGTCCCTCGGCGACGTCGTAGTTTCCGTACGTGCCCACTTCGGCCGCGATGAATGAGTGTTCACCCCGGGTTTCCGGAAAGTGCGGGACTTGAACGCGCCCATAGGGTCCAAATTTCAAATAGTTGGGCCGTGGGCGTGTCGGGTCAGTAAACGTCCACATGTCCACATCCAGCTGGTAGTCTGTCCAGGAAGGGTCCCCGGCGACTGCGGTCAGATGTTGTCGGTAGAGAGAAGCACCACGTAATCGTAACCGCCCGTCGATTGCACCAAATTCGATCAGGGTGCCGTCTCGGCAGGGACGCCGAAAGAGCCCGGTGCGACGGTCTTTGGGGATTTGTACAGATTGTGGGAGGCCGCGTTGGAAGCCTGTGAGCAAAAATTGAGGGGCGGCCCAGCTTTCGGCACCAAAACGGTAGACCATCGAGCGAGTCAGAGAATCGCCCGTCAGTGGGGCTGTCAGCCGTTGCGTTTGTGAGCCTTGCAGGAACGTCCAGCCAGCCACCGAGCCATCATCGAAATTGTCTTCCATCAAGACCTCGGCAGTTTTGAAGCGAGGTCGTGGCTGTACTTGTCCTTGTACTTGTTGAATCAGAGTTTCCACGTGCGAAAGCGTGTTTCGCCCTTTCCATTCAGGTGGCAACCTCCAGAGTGTCTCCAGACGTTGTTCCCCATCGATCGTATAAAAGAATGGAGCCACATAGTGGACCTCTTGTCCGTGGGGTGGGCGACTACCGACGTGGGGATGGATAATGGACACAGGCAACAGTACATCACTTCCTTCTCGCGGTAACTCACCTAAGCCGGGTACGTAACGGTCTCCGACACCTCCGTTGTAGGCCTCAATACGCACACAGGGTGGATCATATTCGAGCTTTCCTTTATAGGTTTGGGCAACCGTAATCAGGGCATCTTGATCACCATATGGCCCGTCGGCTCGGCGGACTATCTGTTGGATACGTCCACGTATGACGATATCGGCCCGTGCAATTTCTTCGCAGAATTCAGCAATCGTAGGTTGACTACGCAGCAACATGGTGTTGGAAAAGATGCCATATTTGAAGAACAGTTCTTCGTATTCATATTGCGCCCGTACTGTTGAGCAGAGGCTCGCCGCCAGCAGACAAATGGTGCTGTACCGCAAGGTGGGTATACCAGCCATGGGGCGGCGCCGGACAGGGGCAATGGTTTCCTGAACCGTTGGTGAGGTGGAGCGATTCATCGCAAAGACTCTTGCAATACTGGTCGGGTTGGGGGAAGTCGGGCCGCTGGGTAGCGTTATGAAAAGGGAGCTCGCAAACGACCGTCACGAATCAATATAAACAAACCCGCTGCAATCAGATCCGCAGTTGTACCAGGATTGCGCCGGTGTCCATCGCTACGCATCCAGAAGTCGAGGTCGGCAAGATCCTGAATGTAAGCGGGGGAGGTTGGGTTCGAGTGTTCCAGTATAGCGCCAGCGCGTGCGGCTAACTGATCCGCAATCGCGGGTCCGCATTTACGCAATACCAAACTGTCGCTGTGACGGCTCATGGCGAGTAGCTGTGTGTGGATGATTGAGGTGTTCAACGTCCAGCCAGACTGTATTCCCTCGAGAAGCGCCGGCACGATCAGCTCAAAGACATCGTGTAGCCCGTTCACATACTGCCGCGCGACGAGATCACGCCCGGCTGCCGCCGCCATCGCTTGCAAGAGATCTTGGGGAGGTGCGTCGCGAACGTCTAGCTTGGCAACTTCTCCCAGTCCACCCGCTTGCGCCAACCGGATGGCCTGGTAGACGTCACGGGCATCCTCAGCTGTCAAACTGTCAAGCACGGTAGCCACTCTCTGGGAGGTTGGTCTTGCTGAACCGATGGCAGCTAGTGGCGCCAAGAGTAATACCGTGCCGAGGTTTGTATTAGTTCGCGTGACCGTGCGGGTAGCTTGGATGGCCGCTAACGCTGTGGCCCCGACACCGACATCGTTCGCACGCTCCACAGTGGGACCGATGGCAACCGCGCTGGCTGCGAAATCGACGAACCCGGCATCTTCAAAATCGGCGCCGCGGTGAACGTTTCCCGGTTTAGGTGCGCTGATCTCCAACAGACAGGCCAGCGTCGCGCTTTGCCCGACTGAAAGCGTGGGCTGAGAGAATGAAAGGGTGGATGTGGTTTCAGCGTTCATAGGGCTGCACGACCAGCCGCTCAAAGGCGGTGTGACTAACAGGATGTGAAAGTGCGGCCAATGGGACGGTTTGTGGGTGAGTCGGTCAGGGAGCGGTTTGTCGGAGAAAATCGCCAACCGTCGAAATGATAGACGGATGGGCGTCCTCGACCACATAGTGTCCGGCGTTATCCAAAACATCAACTTGGGCGGTCGGGAAATGCTCGCGCAGGCGATCCAGACATTCCATTCGAAAACACCAATCACGTTTTCCCCAGATAATCTGCATGGGGCGACCACTTAACGTTGCCAAGTTGTGTTCCAGTGTTTCCAGCACTCGCCACGTGGGATGATGACGGGACTCCGGAATGTCAGCGACAAATTGGTGGATCGCGATGCGGGAGTCCCAGGAGTCATAGGGCGCCAATAGTCCGGCCTTGACATCAGCGGCAAGCGGTTTCTCGACCGCCATTGAGAGAGCTGCACGGGCAAATAGATTGAGCCGGCGGATTGACCATTTGCCGATGAGCGGTAACCGACAAACGCGAATTCGCCAGGGGATATAGGGAGGAGCAAAGGCGGCTGTATTGAACAAGACGAATCGACGAAATCTCTCGGGACGAGCAACAGCGGCTCCCAGGCCAATGGCGCCTCCCCAGTCATGTGCCAGCAGTGTAATGTCCCTGAGGTCTAGTTCATCAATCAATTGCAGCAGGTTGGTCGTGTGTGCCTCCAGAGAGTAGTCGTAAGACTGGGGTTTATCACTCAGCCCACAGCCGAGGTGATCGACCGCGATGGTCCGATTTTGCTCACGCCATGCGCCAATCAGGTTTCGCCAGTAGAACGACCATGTTGGATTTCCATGGACCATCAGCAGGGGAGGGCCATTCCCTTCATCGACGTAGTGATACCTCCAGCTTTGGCAGCGGATTGAATGCGAGGCAAAGGGATACAGGTGACGCCAGTTGGAGGACATTCCAGGAGTATAGGACTCGTCCATAGAACAAACTAGCCTGTGCCCTGCAACCCGATTCCATCGTAAGAAGTCACGGCGCAGAGCGGGTGCCAGCAACTTGCGGCAGAGACCTGGTGGCCAGTCGCTCACACTCACTGCACGCGTGGGTTAGACAGAGCTTACTGGGAATTGTCATGAAGTAGTGCAGGACACCTCTGGTGGGCAACATAGGGGAACGAGGGAGCTTTAGAATGTTGCGATTGGGTTCAGCGGTGAACCTGTGCCGCCAGTGACAGGGATGGGAGCCGCCGTCAACAAGAAGTCCCAACGTTTGAGTTTCGCACCAGTTTTGGCGATGGCTTCAAGGTCGCAGTTATCAAAAATATGAACTCCCATGGCATGCAAGGTCAGCAGGTGTATTGGATGGGACACTTCGGGGATCTGGGACGGGATGACATCACTGGCCGAGTCGCTTCCCAGCATGGCGATGTCACGTTTTCGTAACCACCTGGCACATGAACCATGAAGACCAGCCAGTCCCTGTTCAATGTCCCAGGGGCCTTTTTCGGCGCGCCTTGCCCAGCGGCCTGTGCGAATAAAGACCACGTCGCCGGGGCCGACTTTCAGCCCTGCTCGATTTTCCCAGGCGTCCAGTTCTTCAGGGTAGATGGGGGATCCTGGTTCCAGGTATTTGACGCCTCGCAGATGAGGAATATCGATGAGAATTCCCCGAGTAAAAATCCCGCCTTTGATGTTGTCAATACTTAGACGGTTCGCGCCGTTTGCAGTGACTTCGTCACGAGAGAAACCATTGTACATTTTGCCACGGAAAAACAGGTGGCACAGCGAATCCATGTGAGTGTGTGCGTATCCGTGATAGTCCACACGATACTGGTCGACTGCCCAAGTGTTGTTCACAATCGGCAGCATTTTTTGCTCAAAGGGGCTGGGATTGTCCGCCGCCTCGACCTCTTCCGCCTGTCGCGCGAGGGATACAGAAAGCCCCAGTTTGACTAGTTTCGCAGATGCTTTTCGTTTCTCGGCGGTGATTAGATTGAGTGTTCCTAGCTGATCGTCTTTTCCCCAGCGGCCCCAGTTTGAAAGTTCCACGACTAATTTATCCACGTCGGCCTTCGTCATATTACGCTGTGCTTCCGCAGGCTTGCTCAGGGTTGCAACGAGTGCCCAACCGAAAAACAGTACGCACAAAATACGCGAGGTGCCAGTTTGCATCATTCGATCTCCCAAAAGGAATCAGTTATCTGCTCTGGAATAGTTGTTGTGTCGCGATCAAGGCCAGTGTCGCCCAGGCAGTTGTCGAAATTCGGTGGGCGTAACTTTCTGAGTCTGCCGGTCGTGTTGTCTCGGCCCAGCTACCATCTTCAAGTTGTTGTTTAATCAGCCAGGATCGACCCGCTTGAAGTAGTGGCTGGAAGGGCTTGTTGGGTTTTTGCTGCGCAAACGCGAGCAGAACAATCGCCGTATCGTAAGGCTCGGCGCGGTGAGTAGCAAATGGGCCCCAGCCACCAGCAGGGGCCTGCGCAGCACGGAGTAATTGCTGACATCGGTCAAGTTGTTTCAGCGCGGCAGCATCTTGCGATTCCCGAAGTCCAATCATTAAGCCAGAAAGATCCGGTATGGCGTGGGGTCGGGACTGGCGCAGCCATTTGTCAGCCTTGGTGATTTGGAGAGAAAAGGCCTTTGCATCGACTTGTTGGAGCAAATTCTTTCCCAAAGCGGTTCCCAAGTGACGTCCATACGTGATTGGCGAAGCGACGATACCCCCTGTGTCGAGAGGCCAGGATCCATCGGGCTGTTGCTGTTTTGCGGTTGCCTTTGCGGCTTGCAGCAAGGGCAGCGGATCTGACAGCAGTTCCGCACGGTGCGCGGCGGCTAATGCCAGGGAAAATTGGAATTGGGCCAGTCTCTGGTCACTAAATCGTTGGTCACCGCCATTGTCTTTCCAGCTTCCCGGCATAACGAGCCAGTTGGTTGTACGGTCGAGAAATTGTTGCGGGACTTTGATCCCCGCAGATCGAGCGGCAAACAGGGCGCGAGCTGCGTCCCCGTTATTGTGGCACGAGTAGCAGTGGTGTTGTTCCGGCCATTGTTGAACTTCACCTTGCAGGTAAGCAACTGCACGCAATACGGGTTGTGGCTGATGGGACGCGTCCTGGCAGCACACACTATGCCACCCGCACCACCAGAAAAGCGCAGTTGTGGTTGGTAGAACAAAGCGGGGCATTTGCTTCACCGCTGTGAATCGTGTTGCCGAATTGTTCACTGACCGATATCGAAGTGCGTGGCTGGGACGGGAGATAGCAGTTGACGGCCTTCCGTTGTGTCCATGCAGGTGCCTGGATTCCTGCGCTGCAGTTGCTAGTATTTGCCGTTCAGAACTTGAAAGTGCGTTGGTTTTCCTGCATTTTCTCCTCCCCTCGCTACCCAGGACGCGGTCCACTCGATCATCTGTTGAGCTGAATGTTCTGGCCGCCCCAGCAGCGAGTAGGCGTCGGTCGCGTTATTGAGAAATGCCTGATCTGATTCGTTTCCTGTGACCATCGCAGATGTAGCAAATCGCTGGGCGAAAATGTCGGCCGCGTCCCGAACTCGAATAATCTCACCCCCCGCTACGTTGATGATTCGTGCAGGACTTTGGGCGTGCGTGAATGCCCGCAATGTCATTGCGTTGGCGTCGCGCAGCCAGATGACATTTACGTGGCCCATGGTGAGATCGATCGTTTTGTTGCCGAGGACTTGGTAAGCCAGATCTACCAGAACGCCATAACGCAATTCGGTGGCGTAATTCAGACGCAAGATCGCCGTGGGAATGTCCCACTGGCGGCTACAAAATTCGTAGATCCGTTCACGGCCCAGCGCGGCCATCGAATATTCGCCGATGGGATCCAATGGGTCGCTTTCGACAGATCCCCCTTGGTCGACCGATGTTAAGCCGTAGACGTTGCCACTGGAGAATGCAACTACACGACTTGCGCGATAACGTTGACAGACATTGGCTGGTACCAGGCAGTTGGTCGCCCAGCTGTAATCCGGTTGTGTCGCCGAGCCAAATTTGAAGCCGGACATAGAAACAACGAGTTGCGCATCGGGCAGCTTTTCGGTGTCTTCCGGCTGTAGCAGGTCGCAGCAGTGTGTGGCGATACCCCAGTTTTCAAGTTGTTCGCGCACGCCCGGTTGAGAGAAACGGGAAACCGCGGTGACCTTACGGTGATTACCAATTGCAGCAAATGCGCGTTGGGCCATGTGTGCGAGCGCGGGCCCCATCTTTCCTCCGGCCCCCAGGATTACCAGGTCCCCATCCAGGGCCGCGAGTTCGTTGATCACCGCTTCGGGAGGTTCGCTGAGGTGATCTTCTAGTTCGCTTAGAGAACCGGGGGCCACAGGCAGGGCTACTGACTCATTTGCTACCGATGGTGTGAAGTGAGCTAGCATGTGCAGATTCCCCAGCGGCCTGGAAGCCAGATCATCGCCGCGGCCAGGACTGCGGTCCTGTTGCAGCGAGCGGATACGGCCAAGTGTCGACGGTGCGGCGAAAGTCGCTCACTGGTGCAAAAAACGGCGGCCAGAACTTCCCGTTCCCTGCCGCCGTTCCGATGTCTCTGCACCGCCCTTGGGCGGCAAAAGAAAAAAAAATGGGGGGGCCTCCGAACCACGTGCTAAGCCGTCGACAGTCGTTCCAATCAGTCGCCGCCCCCGTGTTTTCACGGAGTTGCTAGAGATACGAGGTTGGCAACACGAACCATAACACCGTCAGCGCACAACAAGACTATTACAAGTTTACGCTAGGAAAATCTTATGTGAGCCCACGGATAGAACCGTAAGCAAAATCGAGAACCGCAAAAGCGGGTGATAAGGGTCGAGTAGCAAGTGCTCGCGTATCTCCAACGAACGAAACCACATTTTGCGAACCTTCGGCAAATTGTCAACTGACTCAACGGAGACTTTCTACAAAAAAATAACGCGGCATAATGCCTGCATGCCACTTGCATTCGTTGGTGCCGTTTCCTATTCGGTTTTGTTTTCTCTGGTTGCGCTGCGCAGGACGCATGGTTGCGCAGCGCACGCGACGAACAGAATTGTTGGTTGTAGCGTTTGCTGTAACGCTGTGCTGTAACGCTGTGCTGTAACGCGTAGACAGCCTCGAGAGACCCGTTGCAATTGTCTGGTGGACAATGCGGGCAATGGCCCGTCGATTCGCTGCGCATGAACGACATTTCGCTCGATAGACTTCGCGGTGTTGGCTGCCTGGTACCCACAGGGAATGTGACCGGGAACTACCAGCGTTGACGGCAGATAAACGATTTCGCAAGCGTCCGAGAAGGGATGCCGCGAAGCGGGGCCCAGCGTGTCACGAAGGTGATGCGTCCGGAGAATTCTCTTCCGTCAACGGAGGCGCAATGGCAGCGGTTTGCCCGGTGATCGCCTGATAATGTTGCGTTTGGCGATTTGCGGCAAAGTTGAAGATATCATTCTTGTAAGCATGCACGGCGTCGAGATTGCATTGATGGACGACGAGTTCGTCTTCGAAGGTTTGTGCCAATGCCACGATCTCGCCCGAGGGAGCAATGATTGATGTGCCACCTAGTTGACGGACTCCTTCTTCTTCGCCAGCTTTTGCAACACCGACCACCCACATGCCGTTCTGATAGGCGGCCGATTGGAGGCAGAGCTGGTGGTGAAACGACACCAAATGATCCATCTCTGGATGGTCTGGGTTGTTGAGCGGTGTGTTATAACCAACGACCACTAATTCCGCGCCACCGAGTGCTAGACTGCGAAAGCTCTCTGGCCAACGCCGATCGTTACAGATGCAGATGCCCATTACGGCGGATTGCATCCGCCATGTTCGAAAGCCCAGGTCACCCACATCGAAATAACGTTTCTCCAGATTTTGGAAAGGATGGTTGTGATGCACTTCGCGGTAGCCTGGAAGATGAATCTTGCGAAATTTCCCCACGATTTGTCCGGCTGGTGAGACGAGGATGGCACTGTTGAAGTGGCGCGTAGTTCCATTCTCCCTTGCGAGTTCAGCAAATCCCAAGTGGAACCCCACGCCCAAACGCGCGGCTTCATCGAACAAGGGACGCGTGTGGTCGTTGGGCAGTTCGGTTTCGAAGTAACTGTCTAGTTCTAGGGGGTCTTGGATGTGCCAGTGTGGAAAGAACGGGGTGAGCGCGCATTCTGTAAAAGCAACAAGATCACAACCTTGGGCTGCAGCTTGGCGCAGCATCGCGATTAAACGATCGACCGCATCACGGCGCGATTCGTGTCGGCCGATCGGACCAGATTGTGCGGCGCCGACAGTCAAGTAGCGTGGCATAGAGCCGTCCTTGTAGGTTTCTCAACGGTGATTTGAAGGTCGCTCTGGAAAACCTGCGGTAGGGTAATGGATAGATTCTACAAACTGCGAGCGGGTGGACGTATCACCTGCCAGGCAATCGGTATTAAATTTGGTAAGAATCATGCACCGAGTTTTTGCTGGTGCCACGGCGCTTGCCAGCGGTCCATTCTATCCGAGGTGTGCAGCACGCGGGAATTGTGGCCCTGACGCGCACGTCTCGTTCGACGTGCGCATTGTATGGAAATCCCAGGAGAGCTTTATTGGGGGGAACTAGATTTCAGAGAACCTGGTTCTGTAAGCAGAAAGGGCTTCTTGGATGCTGCTCCCAGATCGCTGATATTGACGTTGGGGGCGGAGCGTTGCTACAAGTCGCGTGGCGCTTCCCGTGGCCCGAGAGAACCGACAAATGTTGACGTTGCCCAACAGTTTTCCCACAGCGGTTGATGTCTTGGTCAATGAGGCGATGCAAATCGACGGGTGGACCACACCACGCGAATTGCGTTTCCTGGCACTGTTGGCGGCGTGTCCGACCACGCCGGGAGCGGTGCTGGAAATCGGAAGTTATCGAGGCCGTTCGACGACGTTGTTAGCGCGTGCAAATCAACTCGTCAGTAGCAATGCGATTGTCGCCGTGGACCACTTGCTGCAGGAGGGTGCTTGCGAGGCATTTCAGGAGACAATGCGTACTGCAGGCGTGGAGCATCTTGTCGAGTTCCATCAAATGATGTCATGGGAACTGGCGCTGGGCTGGGATCGTCCGTTGAGATTACTTTGGATCGACGGCAACCATTCGTACGAGTCGACTCATCGTGATCTTGCGTCCTTCGCGCCGAGCCTAGCGGATGGTGCTATTGTTGCCATCGATGACGTCCTCAATCGCTACGAAGGCTCTTTGCGAGTCTTTCTGGAAGACATCTTATTATCCCCTCATTTCGGTGCGGCTGGGGTTTGTGGATCGATTGGTTGGGCTCAGTTTCACGCCGATTCGCGCGAGGCGCGAGGTTATCACCGCGAGAATTTGAAACTCTATCGGCGACTCAGTCCACTGGTGCCGCTGGTAGCGTTCGATTGCTACCCCTCCGGGTGGGACAAGCTGAGGTACCGTTTATTGCGTTCACGTGTTCCGAGACGAATGCCTGCCTGGTCAGATTGGATGCTGCACGTTTGTGGTCCGTTTTCTAGGCACTCAGAGAGTGTCAACGGATCGTGTTCGAGTCGTGCCCGGTAGCGATAACACTGGCGGGAGCGGTTCTCTGTTTGGTGGGCCACGTACCCGCGTGGTTTTGAGTTTGCCGCTGTTCGTTCTACGGGGGTGGGGCTGACGGGTTAGTCCCTAGGGGAGTTGGCCACCCGGTAGGACGCGCGGTAGTCTTTTCGTTAAGTAGGCAGTTCTTTTGGGGGACATTCGTATGATGCTTCGTTGGCTGGTATCCGAGATGGTTCGAAATGCCTCGCGCAAAGGGCTACGGAGTGTGGTTGAACAGGCTGCTCAACAGGTGTCCACTCCAGGGGAAGTTACCGAGTCTGCAGAAGAACCATGGCATTGCGAAATTGCTATCGTTGTGGGGATGGGGGTCGAGGCAGGGGGGGTGATTGATCTGCTGAAGGATGCGCGAACGACCCGGTGTGCACACTATGTGGAGCATGCCGGGTTCTTGGGTGGAAGGCGGGTCGTGGTTGCTGTCAGCGGCACTGGGGCGGAGGCGGCGAACCAAACCACGGAAGATCTCATAGCGCTTTATCGCCCCGGCTGGGTAGTTGCTGCGGGTTTTGCCGCCGCTCTCCAGAACGACATTCAGCGTGGACATTTTGTCATGCCCCAGTCTGTGGTTGACCAAGCAGGACGAGTGCTCGCCGTGGGCTTTCAGCTGGATAGCGAATCGAGCACGCAAATGAACGGTTTGCATTGCGGCCAGTTACTATCGATTGACGAGCTGATTAATTCAATCGAGGAAAAGCGGCGTCTGGCAGAGCAGCATGGCGCGGTCGCTTGTGATATGGAGACAGCGGCGGTGGCGGCCTGTTGTCAGCGTTGCCAGACACGATTTCTGTCTGTGCGCATCATCACAGATGGTTTTGATGAGCGCTTGCCGGAGAGCATGGTAACACTCAATCGCCAGAAATCGCTGTCCGGAAAACTGGGAGCCGCTGCTGGTGCAATCTGGAATCGCCCAGGCACCGTCAAGGACCTCTGGAAGTTGAAACAAGATGCCTTGCAGGCATCAGATCGACTGGGCCGATTCCTTACTGGCGTGATTGCACAGCTTTCCAATTAAGTTGGCAATCTCAGCTGAGAGGCACTTTCTCCGACTGGGCCAACGTGGTGGTTTCACCGGTGGCAAACGGTTTGAGAGACGTTCGAAAACCGTTCGTTACCACCCCACGAATGTTGAAAAAAAACAACAGTGTTGCGGTTCGTCGACATCAGTCAAGGGTTCAGCTTGCCTGCTATGAGGTCCGTAAGTGCTTTGTTTGCAGAGGCTTATGGCCGATGTGTTGGTCTGTTCGCAGTTTTGGCACCGTAGCTGCTCAAAGTGATAAGCGTTCCTGTTAACGCTGCACCGGCACCGCATGCACTTTGTAGGAGATTAGCACCTTGGCCAAACGCATTCACATCGGTTTTCGTTCGACGTCTAATGGCTCACAGAGTCGCGCCCAGGTTGGCCGGCGGTCGACTACCAATGGCAACTCCGTGGGGACGAATGGTGCCAGCTCCGACAAACCAGCTCAAAATGGTTCGCGCCCGGCGTCGCACGCAAAAACGGTTACCAAAGCTGTGTCGTTGAACGGCAGGTCGACAGCAGACAATACCGATGACCCGGTTCGCATGTATCTGATGCAGATGGGCGAGATCCCAATGCTCAATCGAGCAGAAGAGTTAAAGGCAGCTCAGGATATCGAGGGATCTCGCACCAAGTACCGCCAGTCCATCCTGGCAACCGACTACGTACTCGAGGGTGCAGTCAAGGCACTGGAGCAAGTACGCGATGGAAAACTACGTTTAGACCGGACGATTGAAGTCTCGGTGACCAATACCAGCGAAAAAAAGAAGATCATGAAACGCCTGGTACCGAACTTGATCACGTTACGGCACCTCTTACGTCAAAACTATCGCGACTTCCACCTGGCGATTAACCGAACACAGCCAAAGGTAGTGCGCCGTGAAGCGTGGGCAAGACTTGTCTGTCGTCGCAATAAGGCGGTGCGATTGATTGAAGAGCTCAATTTGCGAACCACTCGACTGCAGCCCATGTACGAAAAATTGTGTCAAATAGGTCATCGTATGAAGACACTGATGACCTTGCTTGCGGAATCACGCGTGCACGGTCAATCGATGGGACGAACAGAAGATGAATTGCGTGGGGAACTTCATTACTTGATGCGCATCAGTTTTGAGAGCCCGGCGACCTTGTCGCGCCGAATCGAACGTTCCGAAACTTACCGCCGCGACTATGACGAAGCCAAACGCGTATTGTCTGCAGGTAACCTGCGGCTGGTCGTATCGATCGCCAAGAAGTATCGAAATCGAGGGCTTAGCTTTCTGGACCTGATCCAAGAGGGAAACACAGGTTTGATGCGAGCTGTGGACAAATTTGAATACGCCCGAGGCTACAAGTTCTCGACCTATGCAACCTGGTGGATTCGCCAGGCGATCACACGTGCGATTGCAGATCAAAGCCGTACGATTCGTGTACCTGTACACATGATTGATACGATGAGCAAAGTGCGGAACGTAACTCGTGATCTTGTCCAGGAGCTGGGGCGGGAGCCAACTGCCGAAGAGACCGCGGAGCGTGCTGGGCTTTCACTTGACGACACGCGGTGCATTCTCCGAATGTCCCGTCAGCCACTATCTCTGGACCAACCTGTGGGTGATCACGACGACAGCTACTTTGGCGAATTTCTCGAAGATTACCGCGATGATGACCCGCTTTATGACACAAACCAGCAAGCGTTAAAGCAGCGAATCGCGCAGGCAATGGAGACTTTGAACTATCGTGAACGCGAGATTATCAAATTGCGGTACGGGCTGGCGGATGGTTACACCTATACGTTGGAGGAAGTTGGTGAGATCTTCTCTGTAACGCGGGAACGTGTGCGGCAGATCGAATCAAAAGCAGTCCGAAAATTACAGTCCCCATGTCGAAGTCGCTCACTTGCAACTTTCATTGACGGCGTTGACTTGACCCCGGAACACGTGTCGATGGAAACTT
The DNA here is from genome assembly GCA_002709225.1 of Planctomycetaceae bacterium. Taxonomy (GTDB): domain Bacteria; phylum Planctomycetota; class Planctomycetia; order Pirellulales; family Pirellulaceae; genus UBA9264. The sequence continues at coordinate 5,926 of PAQH01000089.1, read as the reverse complement.
GAATGGTAGCGAAACCTATTCCGTGATGCGTGCGAATCGGGGGAATTCCAGGGTGAACTTGGTCCCCGTTCCCATTTCGCTTTGGACTTGGATGAGGGCATCGTGCGCTTCGATGATCTTGCGAGTTGTCGGCAGCCCGAGGCCTGAGCCGCCATCTTTGGTCGAATAGAAGGCATTGAACATCTTCAGTGCCGTGGCCTGATCCATGCCGCATCCAGAGTCGATGAGATCGAGTGCGACTCCGTTACGGGTTGAATAGGTACGGGCCACAAGCTCTCCACCGGTGGGCATGGCCTCGAACGCATTCTTGGTTAGGTTCACCAAGGCGGCTTGCAGAGTCTTTTCTTCCAAGCGAATTGCGGGTAAGTCAGGGTCAAAATAACGAGTGATCCGGACCGATTCGTGTTCGGCCTGAGCTTCGAACAAGTCGAGTACCTTTTCCACTTGGCGATTGAGGCTGCCTGGGCGCAGGTCCAAGCCGCGAAGTCTGGCAAATTGAAGGAAATCGTTGAGCAGGTTTTCAAGCCGCTCACATTGCTCCTGAACGATGTCCAGCTTGTCGAGAAAGCGGCGGCTTTGTGGGCTGTCTGAGTCAGCAACATCTTCACCAAGCAGATCCGCATTCATCCGGATCACGGACAGCGGGTTCTTGATTTCGTGGGCCAGGGAACCCGCCAGAGCTGCCAGCTCGTTGTAGTGCTTGCGCAGTTGTTGGATTTGGGTTTCGGCGAACGTTTGCTGGTCGTCGGACATCAGTCTAGTAGGGGCTGACGAGAAGGTCCGGCAGCTAGGTGGACCGGCCTAGTCGCGAGTAGGACTTGGCCGGTTTCACCGAGGTGACTTGATTGCGTCCACAGTACAGTTCCACAAAGACCTGTGCGGTTCACCTGTTCTAGCGAGATGATCGGTCCCTGCAAGGCCCATTCACACAATCCACAATGGATGCGTCCCACCCGCCTGCGGGCGAGTGGAGCGGTATACGTGTTATTGAAGCACGCGCACCGGCCTAGCCAGAGATGAATGGTCACATTTCACAAGAATACATAGCGGCCACAAAGACCGCTCTCCATGCGAGGCGGCGTTGCGCAGACGGTTCTTTGGCTCAGCCGCAACCAGCTAAGATTCAGGCGTTTGCATTGCCCTACTTGGCTGGCACACGGAAGTAGGTTTGCGGCTCAGGGGCCGCCGGACTAATCGCGTTGTTCGCGGCGACCACGTCCGCGTCCGCCACCTCCTCGGCCTCGTCGACGGGGGGGGCGGTCTCTATCCTCTTCGCCTCCTCCGCTGCCCGAATTGGTTTCTTCGCTACCACCCTCCTTGTTCTGGGCGGCAGCAGCCAATTCATCTTCGAGGCCGCGCTCTTCTAACGCTCTACGACGGCTAAGTTTGACTCGGTCGTGTTCATCGACCGCGATTACCATGACGGGCATTTCGTCGCCCATCTTGCAGAAGTCGTTTACGTTGTCGACGAACCCCGTGGAAAGTTCGCTGATGTGGCACAGGCCATCGCGACCAGGCAGAATTTCGACAAAGGCACCAAAATCTTTGATGCTCGTGACACGGCCATCGTAGACTTTGCCTACTTGGACCGAAGCTGTCGACGCTTCAATTTGTTTCAAAGCTTCGTCGGCCCATGCCTGGTTTGCACTGGCGACGGTGACTGTGCCATCCTCTTCGACGTCGATTACCGCGCCGGTGGTCTCCTGGATGCCGCGAATATTCTTGCCGCCTGGACCGATCAGCATACCGATCTTGTCGGGATGAATCTTGGTTCGCAGGATGCGGGGCGCGTACGGTGAGGTATCTTCTCTAGGCCGTGAAATAGCACTGAGCATCGATCTCAAGATTTCGATTCTAGCCTGCTTCGACTGGCTTAGCGTTGCCAGGATAATCTCTTGGCTAATGCCGGTGATTTTCAGATCTAATTGAATTCCTGTGATGCCGTTTTGCGTTCCGGCAATCTTGAAGTCCATGTCACCGAAGTGATCTTCGTCGCCCAGAATATCAGTTAGCAGAGTCCATTTATCATCCGATTCTTTGACCATTCCAACCGAGATGCCGGCAACCGGATTGGTGATCGGAACACCGGCGGCCATCAATCCCAGTGTTGCCCCGCAAACCGACGCCATCGACGACGATCCGTTGGATTCCAGGATGTCTGAAATGACACGGATGGTATAAGGGAAGTCGTCAGGGTCCGGCACGACGGGTTTAACGCTGCGTTCGGCCAGTGCACCGTGCCCGATTTCACGCCGGCCAGGGCCGCGGATTGGGCGACATTCCCCGACTGAAAATGGCGGGAAGTTGTAGTCCAGCATGAATTTCTTCGAATACTCTTCAACCAAACCTTCCACACGTTGTTCGTCGCGACCGGTTCCCAGTGTGATGGTTACCAGTGATTGTGTTTCACCTCTTTGAAATACAGCCGATCCATGCGTGCGTGGCAGCAGGTCGACGTGGCATTCGATATTACGTAACGTTGTTCCATCACGTCCATCTGGCCGCGTACCTGCCAGGATAAGATCACGTACAACCTTTTCTTCAAGGTCGTGCCAGCCAGCGCTAAAACGCTTGGCGTCGATGGAGTCGCTGGCGTCGGGGTCAGGTATAAGGTCCGCTTGGGCGCGTTCCTTGAGTGCCGCGACCGCGTCAGCTCGAGGTTGTTTGCCCTTGGTCTGTTTCGCCAGTCGCAGCTCGTCAAAATAGCTGGAATGTAAGCGGGGATCGACCCCGTCATCTGGTGGGGCGACAAACGGGATCTTCTCTGGCTGCACCTTTTCGTAGAGTTCGCGTTGTAGAGAAATCACATCGCGGATTACGGTATGTGCGAATGCAATTGCGTCTGCCATTTCATTTTCCGGCATTTCTTTGGCGAAACCTTCGATCATCGCCACTGATTCGTCCGAGCCGGAAACAATCAAATCCAAGTCACTTTCTTCCAGGTCAGCGATTGTCGGGAAGGCGATCAACTCGCCATTCACTCGGCCTACCCGCACGGATGCGATAGGGCCCGCGAAGGGCAGCGGTGAAATGAAGAGGCTGGCGGCGACCCCGTTCATCGCCAGCACGTCGCTGTCATTTTGCCGGTCACTCGACACGACAATTGCTTGGCATTGCACCTCATCGTTGTATCCCTTGGGAAACAACGGGCGAATGGGCCTGTCGATAAGTCGTGAGGTCAATGTTTCTTTTGTGGAGGGGCGGCTCTCTCTTTTCAGAAATCCACCTGGAAACTTGCCGGCTGCGGCATAGCGTTCGCGATAATCACAAGTCAATGGGAAGAAGTCTATTCCCAGACGAGGTGCTCCGCTTGTCACGGCATTGAGGACGACGGTGTCTCCATATTGTGCGAGAATTGCCGCGTCTGCTTGTTTTGCCAATTGCCCTGTTTCGAAGGACAATACACTGTTTCCGATTTGCTTTTCAACTCGTACCTTCACGTCTGTACCTTCACTTTCTCAATTTCGTTCATTTCATCCAACACAACTACATTTACACCTTCCGTCAACTAAACCAACACAAGCAAACTTCGAGTCCAGCCCAATCATACAGCTGCCGCGGCACCAGCTAGGGTTGCCGGCGTCGCCCTGGTGCAATTCAAACATCCTACAACTTGCCTGGCGCCTTTCACCACAGTAAAGCTACTATTCGTCACGGCTAGGCCGCAGCGCACGCGCTCGCGCCTGCCAGCCTGCAGTGGTGTTTGGCCTTGAGTATCCGGCGAGTGGCCGCCGAACTCCCGCCTTCGCCTTGAGTCGACTTTTAGGTCGCGTCCGCTCAGATTTACTTGCGAATCCCCAGTCGACCGATGATATCGAGATACCGCTGTGGATCTCGCCGGCGGAGATAGTCCAGCAATCGGCGTCGCCGGCTGACCATTGCCAGCAGGCCTCGTCGAGTTGCGAAATCCCTACGGTGTTCTCGCATGTGATCCGTCAGGTTGTTGATTCGGGTGGTCAGGATTGCGATTTGAACTTCCGGCGATCCCGTATCGTTATCGCCTAGCTTGTGTTCCTGAATCAGCTCCTGTTTACGTTCTTTCGTGATCGTCATGTGCTACCGTGGGTCCTTTGGGGCAAGCCTCATGCAGGCGGTTTCTGCATTGATGCGCCAAATCTCCTTCGTTTGGGTCTTACGGCTATCCCTACCTGCGCACTTGCCCTAGCGGGACACAGTACTTCCGTGTCCAGCTACAGTTCCGCCAGCGTGCGCAAGTAAACAACTCAGCACCTCAATGTATCAGTAGGCGCCTAATTTTCAACAGCCTATCAATGAAGAAGCCAGACTGTTTTCCATTACCTTATACCAATAGGTCGTGAGTGGCGGCCAAGGGGAGTTGTAGCTGGAACGCATTTGCAATTGCCTCTGTTTGAAATAAGTCTTTCAGTAGCATGGGTTTATGGGTGGTCGGCCTGAGGGCGAAGCCTGAGTGCGGCAGTGCTTGCCGCCTGATTCTCTGGGCTTCGGACTAGCTCAGTCGATCGTTCCAAGGTGGTCTTTAGGTTGCCACGACAGGGCTTGCGGGATGCCAGGTAATCCCTTGCGGGGCCGCAGTCTACCGACTTGCATCAGTCCCTGGTGAGCTTCACAATCGAACCACGGTGGGCGCCGTGCCGGCGCAACGTCCCACCGTTTGCATGGCGCCGTGAGCCAATTGTTTGCTTTCCTGACGGATGAGGACGCCCATACGGAGCTCATCGATGCGGAATATTCTTCGTTTTGTATTTCTTTTGCTTGTGTTGGGTAGCCTGATGAACAAGTCTATTTTCGGCACCAAAGTCGCCGCGGTTGCCTATGACAGGCCGTCTGGAGATCCGCGTCAGAGCCGCAGTGTTGTGCTCGCTCGCCATGGAGCCGTCGCGACCAGCCATCCACGAGCAGCGGATGTCGGCTTGGATGTGTTGAAATCCGGAGGCAATGCGGTGGATGCTGCGATTGCAGTCAATGCCATGCTGGGTGTTGTGGAGCCGATGAGCTGTGGCATTGGTGGCGATTTGTTCTGTATTTATTGGGACAGCAAGACTCAGAAGCTGTATGGGTTAAACGCGAGTGGCAGGAGTCCTTATGGCATCTCACGCCAAGTGCTCAAGGACCGTGGGGTGCGGTTTATTCCCGATGAAGGTTTGTTGTCCTGGTCGGTGCCAGGGTGTGTGAGCGGATGGGAGGCCTTGAATGGACGTTTTGGTACAAAGCCCCTGGCAGATTTGCTGACGCCGGCAATCGAGACAGCGCGTGACGGTTTTCCTGTCTCGGAAATTATTGCCGGTTCATGGCAGGCCTCGGAAGCGAGTTTGCGGCGTTGGGAGGACTCTGCGGCAACTTATCTCATTGACGGTAAGCGAGCGCCGCGGTTTGGCGAGGTATTTCGCAATAGACGGCTGGCAAAATCTTACCAGCTGATTGCTGACAAAGGAGCCAAGGCTTTCTACAGCGGTTCGATCGCTCGCGCGATTGTGAAGTTCAGTCAGCAGAATGGTGGCTTTTTCACCATGAAAGATTTTGCTGATCATCGCGCTGATTGGGTTGAGCCGGTGTCGACTTCTTACCGTGGCTATGACGTCTGGGAATTGCCCCCCAATGGGCAAGGAATTGCAGCTCTGCAAATGCTGAACGTACTCGAACAGCACGATGTTTCCGCAATGGGATTTGGGAGTAGTCAGTATTTGCATCTCCTGGTCGAGGCGAAGAAGTTAGCATTTGCAGATCGCGCCCGTTTTTACGCGGATCCGGAGTTCAATGCACTTCCAGTGAAAGAGTTGATTTCAAAGGAATACGGAATGCGCCAAAACGAACGGATTGATGGGGCGCAGGCCGCCACGCAAGTTCCTGCTGGCGATCCACAATTGGAACGCGGGGATACGGTCTATTTGACGGTTGTTGACAAGGACCGCAATTGCTGCTCGCTGATCCAGAGTATCTATTACGG
>PAQH01000088.1 GCA_002709225.1 Planctomycetaceae bacterium | reverse complement strand
GGCGACTATTCGGGGTGCGGCTTTCCCCAGCTCTCGTCGATGCGGAGGATCAGGTTGCCTGAGCAAGATTCCACTACCAGCGTCGTGGTCACCACCACCAGGCGACCGGCCCGTAAACGGCAACCGCGTTACCACGTGATACTCTGGAACGATGATCACCATACGTACCAGTACGTGATCCAAATGATGCGGAACTTGTTTGGTCATTCAGTTGAACAGGGTTTCCAGATCGCCTCCGCCGTAGACACGCGTGGGCGGGCAATCTGCCTCACCACCACTCGGGAACATGCCGAACTCAAACGGGACCAGATTCACGCCTTTGGACGCGACCCGCTAATGAAAGACTGCCAGGGTTCCATGTCGGCCACAATCGAGCCCGAGCCAGCAGCTGACTAGTTCTTCCACCTGTTCCAGTCGTAGCCACAGTTTCAGCTGCCCTAACGGCGGTTTGTATTTCCCGGGCACCGAACGTCACACCATGACCGATCTACTAAAGACAGTCACCCTCGGTTGTAAAGTCAATCAATACGAGACACAACTGGTGCGCGAGGGGTTGCTGGGCATCGGTTACCGTGACGCCGAGATGCAACAGGCGGCAAATCTCTGTATTGTGAATACCTGTACCGTAACCCAGGAAGGCGATTCAAAAAGCCGCCAAGTCATTCGCCGTCTGGCTCGCGAGAATCCTGAATCACGCATCGTCGTGATGGGATGTTACGCCACCCGCGCTCCCGAGGAACTGTCGGCCCTGCCCAACGTATCCGAAGTCGTCACGGACAAACGCGAGATTCCAGATCTGTTAGGGCGGTTTGGTGTCATCGACATCCCTTCGGGAATCTCGCAATTCGGCGATCGACATCGCGCCTACGTCAAAGTCCAAGACGGCTGTCTCTTGCGGTGCAGTTATTGTGTGATCCCATCGGTACGGCCTGGACTACATAGTCGCCCGGTCGACGCCATCCTCGCAGAAGTCAATCGCCTGACCGACAACGGTTATCGAGAGATTGTGCTCACCGGCATACATCTGGGCCACTATGGTGTCGAAAACAATTGGGACAAACCCAAATCGGAGTGGCTGCGACTGTCGCATCTGCTTGAACAAATCGCCAAGTTAGATGGCGATTTTCGCATTCGGTTGTCGAGTATTGAAGCGACAGAAATGACTCGGGAGTTGATCCAGGTCATGGCAACCTACCAAGAGCGAATCTGTCCACACCTCCACATTTGCCTGCAAAGTGGTAGTGATCGTGTTCTCAGAAAAATGAAACGTCGCTGGAGCACTCGGACCTTCCAGCAGCGCTGCGAACTGATCCATGACGCACTTGACCAACCCGCGTTAACAACCGACATCATTGTCGGCTTCCCCGGTGAAACCGATAGTGACTTTGAAGCGAGTTGCCAGTTGGTTCGCGACATCGGGTTCTCCAAGATTCACGTATTTCCCTTCAGTCCCCGGCGCGGAACACCGGCGGCGGAGTTCGTTGACCAGATCCCTAAACGGATCAAGACCGATCGCCGTCGTGAATTGACACGGATCGAAGCTGAACTACGGGAAGACTATTTTCTCAGCCTCCGTGGCCGACCCCTTCAGGTGCTGACCGAGTCACGGGACTCGGTGACCGGGATTTGGACGGGAACTTCCTGTCGTTACACACCCACAGAATTACCGAAATCAGTATCAATCCGCGCCGGACAACTGGTCGAAGTTCAAGCCCTCCACGCAAACAGTGAGCGTGTCTATACAGGCCCGTCACCAATTCCGGCTGGACCGGATGTCGCGTGCTAGCGGCGGTCGCGGTTCTCTCTGGCACGCGAGCTGGCAATCTGCTACTCTCCCGCCGCCACACGTCCGGACCGCTCCCGCTTGCCACGTGCAATCAAGTAGGGCCGACGACACCTTTGCTCGATCGCCGCGCCCGTTTTTGCCTGAGGAATCATCCATGATTTTGCGCTTGTGCTGGTTGGTCTTCCCAGTCGCCACGTTGTTTTTGCCCGCGGCCACTTCAGCCGCACCGCCCTGGCAATCACTGATTCCCTTCTGGCGCGTCGACGCGGAAACAGATAAAGACTACACCGTGACGGAACGTCAGGGCCCGTGGATGGTAATGGCCACTTCCTTTGCCGGGCCCGAGGCCCGGGAACAGGCTCGAGAACTCGTGCTGGAATTGCGCCGCCGATCAAATCTGGAGGCCTACATTCATGAACGAAGTTTCGACTTTACCAAACCGGTCGAGGGCAATGGCTTCACGAACGCAGATGGCAATCTTCGACGTCGGGTCATGCGCTACCGACAAAATGTCCGCTTTGATGAAGTTGCGGTACTGGTGGGTAACTTTGATTCCGTGAATGACTCCGGAGTCGCCAAGTCCTTGAAGAAAATCAAGTTTCTGCATCCCGCCTGTCTGGACATCACGAAAGGAAAGGGCACTACACGGCGTTTCGCTGGCTTGCGTGACTTGCAACGTCGTTTTCACGTGAACAAAGAGAAACAGAAGAAAGGGCCGATGGGAAACGCTTTTCTTACTCGCAATCCTCTGCTGCCCGACGAGTTCTTCCAACGCCAGGCGATCGATCCGTTGGTTTTGGATATGAATCGGGACGTCAAATTCAGCTTGCTAAAGAATCGAGGTCGATTCACGGTTCGCGTGGCCACATTTCGCGGCCGGTCGACCATGAAATTAGATGAGATTCAACGTATCAAGAACGGTGAAAAAATGAAAAGCAGTCTGGCGGACGCCGCCGACCGAGCGCACCGCTTGACCATGGCATTGCGCAAAAAGGGACATGAGGCTTACGAATTCCACGACCGTTATCAGAGCCTGGTCACCGTTGGAAGTTTCATGGAACTGGGTCGTGAAACGGCCGCCGGAATTCAACTGACGCCACCCATCCAGAGGATCATGAACACGTTCAAAGGAAAGCAGCGACAGGTCCCCGGATTAACTGCGCCAACCGTCACTTCGCAAACCATCGCTGGAGTTCCCTTGGATCTACAACCCGCCCCCATTGAAGTCCCGAAGCAGTCGATTGCGACCGCTTATGCGCGGCAACCGCGACGCTAAGCCATACGGTGGAATCTCTCGCAGCAATTGGCTAATGAAGAAACAATACGATCTGGTACTCGGCACCCATAACCAAAAAAAGGGGGGGGAACTAGCGACGTTGCTGGCTCCCTACAACTTTCACCTGACGACCCTCGCCGAATTTCCCGATAACCTCACGGTAGCGGAAACGGGAACCACTTTCGCGGAAAACGCGGCGCTCAAAGCGGGGCAGCAAGCCCAGCATCTCAAACGCTGGGTAATGGGTGAAGATAGTGGTCTCTCGGTCGACTGTTTGGATGGCGCGCCTGGCGTCTTTTCGGCGCGCTACAGTGGCGAAACCGCCACTGATGAATCCAATAATCGCCACCTGCTCGACCAGCTGGGTGACACCCCCAACTCCCAGCGAACCGCTTACTATACCTGCCACATTGCGGTGGCCGACCCGACAGGTGAAATTCGCCTCTGCTGCGAAGCCACCTGTCGTGGCAAGATCCGTCACGAAGAAATCGGCAGCGCCGGGTTTGGATACGACCCGCTATTTGAGATCCAGGAATACCACCGAACTTTTGGCCAACTGGGGGACGACGTCAAATCGTTACTCAGCCATCGAGCCAAGGCCATTCGCCAACTGATTCCTGGGTTACTTCAATTGGCCCGCAGCGGAAACTGGCACAACTCTGTGTGAACGCCGCCACCTCAACCTCAGGGACGCAGACCAAGCGAGACACAGATGGCCACCACGACACCGGGAAACATCGCCAACCACGCGTTGCTATAGCAACGCCTCGATAATGTCGCCCTGGCTGATCACCAACGGACGCCCTAGCTGATCTTCCACATGAGTCTGAGGACTATACCCCAAACAGTGAAAGATGGTGGCCAGCAAATCCTGTGGTTCCACCCGGCCATCACTCGGATAACCTCCCTGACGATCGGAAGCGCCGTAGACACAACCGGGCTTGATGCCGCCACCGGCCAGAGCCACCGGAAACACGTGTCCCCAATGGTCGCGACCACCCCGCCTGTTGATCCTGGGAGTGCGGCCAAATTCTCCCATCCAGACAACGAGCGTCTCGTCCAGCAAGCCGCGCTGTTCCAAATCTTCAAGCAGTGCCGAATAAGCCAGGTCCATGGGTGGCATTAGGTCCTTCTTCAGCCTCGGTGAATTGTCCGCATGCGTATCCCATGCAGGAGCGACCGCTTGATCGTGCTTCCAGCGAGTCCAATTCACCTGTACCAGCGAGACCCCTTCTTCGACCAGACGGCGGGCCAACAACACACTTTGTCCAAAACGATTCCGACCGTAACGATCCCGAACCGCTGGAGGTTCTTTGCCAAGCGCGAAGGCGCGCCGCGCCTGATCGGATTGCAGCAGATCAAACGTGCGATTTCCTAATCCGGACCATCGTCGTACCGCCACATTTTTTTCGACCTGACGGCGCGCCATATTCAAGGCCGTCAACAGGGATTGGCGTTGTCTTAGACGTACCAATGGCATCTGCGCGGGGAGCGCCAGCTGCGGAACCTGAAAATCCGGCGCGTTCGGGTCGCAGGTGATCAACCAGGGATCTGCGGCAGCACCCAAACGGCCCGCGTCTTGCCCGGGCCAAACAATGTGTCCGGTGTTCCAGATTTCCTCTGGCAACCGGATACTGGCCGGCAGGCGCGACGTGTCTCCACGCAAACTGCGCACCACGGCAGCCAGACAGGGCCAGTCATTCGGCGCTCCAGTCCCCCCATTCTCGACATTCTTAGGCTGATGCGGAGACCCCGTTAGCATCCAGTAGCCACTGGCGGAATGGGCATTGTCATCTGTCGCAACCGCCCGGAGCACGGAAACACGGTCTGCCAAGGCAGCCGTCTTGGGCATCATCTCGCCAACATGCAGGCCCGGGATTGCGGATGCAATCGGCTGAAAATCACCGCGAATCTCGGCCGGCGCATGCGGCTTGGGATCCCAGGTCTCATGCTGCGGAGGACCTCCTAACAGGAACAGCACAATACAGGATCGGGCCTTTCCGAATCCCGGCAAACCGGCTGGATTTCCGGTCGTGAAACGCTCACCTCGGGCAGAACTCAACTGACCTGCTGAAAGTCCGAACGCGCCCAGCCCTCCCACCCGCAACAATTCGCGGCGCGAAAGTCCGTCACACAGCCGAGCCGGCTTGTCATGAACTGAAAACACGTTTACACCATGCTGGAAGGGACACAGAACTTCGGTAGTATCGGCCACTTTCGGCTGGGAAGCAAACCGTGTTTCGCTGGTAAGACCGGCTTTTCTCCGATCTCTGTTGAGACGTTCGGTCATCAGTGCGGTAACCTGGCTCCCCGCAAAACCCACAAACCTCTCATTGCGATCTCTGTACGGATCGTCTGGAACCTGCTCATGCGAGTTGCCGTTGGCCAAGTTTGGCAAGAGACCAATACCTTGAATCCCTGCCCGACGACGCGCGAGGACTTCGAGTTGTTCGGCGTTTCACGTGGGGCCGAAATGGTTTCCAAGATGGCACACACTAATGAACTGGGTGGCTTCATCCAGTCGCTGCGCCAATGGCCCGAGACCCCGGAAATCGTGGGATTGGCCCGTTTGCCTGCCTGGCCGGGCGGCCTGATTACCCGCGACGCCTACGAATGGATTGCGGACGAGATGGCAAGTGCGCTGGATCGAGCGCTACCCGTTGACGGAGTGCTGCTGGCTTTACACGGCGCTATGGCTGCCGACGGCTACCCAGATGTGGAAGGATCGATCCTACACCGCTTCCGTGAGCGAATCGGAAACACGGTCCCGTTGGTCATCACGCTCGACCTGCATGCCAACATCACACCGCAGATGGCTGCTGCGGTGGACGCGATGGTACTCTACCACTGCATGCCCCACGTCGATATTCAAGAAACCGGGGTGCGGGCGACAGGGGTTTTGGAACGCGTCACAAACAAGGGGGCGCGACCGGTTACTGCCTATCAGCGCGTGCCTGTGGTGCTGCCCGCTGAAAGGGCAAACACGGAAGCTGAAAACGGCTTCGCAGTACGTCGTAAACAGCGGTTGCAGGAATTGGAACGCATGCCTGAGGTCATAAGTGCCGGAGTTTCCGTCGTACAGCCATGGATGGATATTCCCGACCTGAGCTCCACGGTCGTCGTGGTCACCGACAATGACGAAACCCTGGCAGTCGAGCTGTGCCGTGAATTGTCGAGCGAACTCTGGGACACCCGTCGGGAGTACCTTGGCGAACTGGAGTCGATTGAAGCCGCCGTCCAAAAAGCAGCCAACTGTACAGAGGGACTGACCGTGCTAGGCGATGCGGCCGATGCCACAACTTCCGGTGCACCGGGCGACAGTGTGTGGATTCTTCAAGAGCTACTGAAATACGACTGGCCCAATCTGGCGGTGGTCACGGTGGTCGCACCTGACGTTGTCGAACAAGCCAGCCTGCAAGGAATCGGTAGCCAGCTTCACGTCGAACTCGGTGGACGCCGAGACACTCGTTTCGGAACAACCGTCTCTCTCGACGTGGAAGTCCAACATCTCTTCGATGCAGAATTCGCACTTTCGGGTCACATCGGAACCAACATGCCCATTTCGATGGGGAAATCGGCGCTGCTGGCCATCAACAACATTCGGATCATCGCCACAACACGAACCGGCCCACATTTTGCACCAGAGCTGTTTCAGACAGCCGGTATCGACCCGTTTTCGGCCGCCGTGATTGTCGCCAAGAGTCCCTGTGGATTTCGGGCCGTCTATACCTCGCGGGCCCACCAGATCATCAGTGTGCGTGCTCCCGGCTGCGCTCCCTCTGATTTCTGGACGTATCCCTTTGAACAGATTCCCAGGCCACTGTGGCCCTGGGATGAAATGGAACACTGGTCACCCCAGCCTCAACTTTTTGTGTCAGGGATTTCCCGTAGCTAAACACTTGTTTGTGGATGCCGCCGTGGGCAACACCTTGGGAACCTCAGCGCTGGCAACTCAAGCTGCGCGGCGCCGCGTGATTGTCTCGTCCTGAGAATCTGTCTCGTCCTGGGAGTCACGGGTAAATGGTAATGCCGAGCCGGGCGGGAGAATTTCTTCCAAGTTTCTCCGGTGCTGACGGGCTGAGAAAAAACTGGCCGTGCCGACAAAACGGCCCAATGCCTCGGCGGCCACGCGCGATGGCTGGCGCAGCCCGGTTGACAACCCAACGGCCGTACGCAGGACATGTAACGTCAAGGCAATGGGCCACGCTGCCAGAGGATGCCTCCAGAACAACCGTTCCGCAGTGCAACCGTGGCGAAAACCAGACGCTTCCTTGATAGCGCATCCAGCCATGCGGATACGAGACTCCGGCTCACTGACCGCATCAAAACCAACCTGCCGCAAGGAAAGCGCCAAATCGAGATCGGCGGTTTCCGTTCCCAGTTGTCGATTCCATCCGCCAACTGACTCAATGGCAGATCGACGATAAAAGCCACCCCAAATCGTCGGGCCCAGTGGAGCCCGTTCGTTGCGACGCGCCGCCCCTTTCACCAGCACCCGGCGGCCGCCCCAGCGATGATCAACACCGCGAATCGCGGTTGCGTTGGCTCCTGACAATAACAGCTCGGGGGCCACCGAACCTATCTGTGGATCCTCGAAATGTCTGAGCGCCGGATCGGCCCAGCCGGAGTTGACCTCGACACCGCTGTGCAACACATGCACTACCAACCCCTCGGCCGCCCGTGCTCCGACATTGATCAGATCGATTGAATTCGGCGTGGGTGCAACATCGACAAAGCGCAGTTCGTCGCCCAGTTCGTAGGGATCTTCGTAAGATCCATCGTTGACAAGAATGACTTCGCAGTCATCCGGCTGATGTTCCAGAGCCGACGCCAGGGTCATTTCCAGGGCTACGGTATCACGGCTCGAGGGAATTACAATCGAAAGATGAGGCACGGGCCACTTGGCCTCCACTAATAAAATCAAAACGAAATATACCCCTATCCGTTTGGATTGTTTCGGCCAGTACATTGCGTTTGGTTTATCAGAACCGATTGACCCCGCAGACTCTTACAGTCTGGCTCCGCAAAATTGACGCATTTAGCCCAAGTTTCCAGTCACCTCCCCTGGCGACGCTTGTTCGGCCCAAATCTGTACCAGTTCGAGCGTCACTTCGACCGCCTGGGCCATTTCATCGAGAGAGACCCACTCCAGCGGCGAGTGTGGATTGTGCTGACCACTGGAGAGGTTCGGAGTAGCTAATCCACGTTCGGTCAGTTGCGACCCGTCGGTACCGCCACGAACCGTCGTCAGCCGCGCCGTCCGACCCAAACGACGATGCGCTTCCACAGCGAACGAGACCGCCCTTGGTTCACGCGTCAATCCGTCCGCCATGTTGCGGTATTGAGACCGGACGTCGATTGCTATCGCAATACCTGGAAAACCGGCTTCGATTTCTGCGGCAATCTGCCGTAATTGTTCTCCCTGGAGCGACAATTGGTCCGTTTCGAAATCGCGTAACAGAATTTTCAGAGTGACTTCTGCTACACCACCTTCAATCACATAGGGATGCAGGAAACCCTCTTGTCCACTCGTCGCCTCAGGAGACTGCTCTCGCGGCAAAAGCGCGGCAAAAGCGCCAGCGGCTCGAATGGCATTCACCATTCGGTCCTTGGCAATTGAGGGGTGGATGTTGACTCCACGGATGGTGACCACTGCCAAGTCCGCCGAGAAGGTCGCTACATCAATGTCATTGGCACCAGCCCCATCAAGTGTATAGGCCACATCCGCGCCTAAACGATCCAAATCCACATAGTCCACCCCATGACCAATTTCTTCGTCGCACGTGAACAAGATCCGAATCGGCCCGTGGGCAATCTGGGAATTTTCCATGAGTGTTTCAGCCAGCTCCATGATGATGGCCAAGCCTGCTTTGTCATCACCACCGAGGAGCGTCGTGCCGTCAGAAGTGACCAGCGTCTGTCCATGCAGTTGGTTCAGTTCAGGATTTTCGGCAACTTCGATCACTCGTCCACCAATTCCCGGCAAACATAGATCGCCTCCTGAGTAATCGTGAATCACTTGAGGAGTGACACCGTCGCCCGAAGTCTCGGGAGAGGTATCAAGGTGTGCATTGAAGGCCACGACAGGCAGATCGCCTTTCAAGGTAGCTGGCACAGTTGCCCAGACCAAACCATGTTCGTCTTGAACTGCATCTCCAATTCCCATCGACTGTAGTTCACTACAAAGCAGTTTCCCGAGCTCCCATTGGCCCGCAGAACTCGGGTAACAGTCGGCATCATCTCGGGAAGTCGTGTGAATACGCACGTAGCGCAAGAAACGTTCCAATAAACGGTCCTGGGAGAGCAACATGGGTGATCCGTTCTTCGTAAGATGCGAAATTCTCGGCAAAACTGTGAGCGTGTCCGATTTCCGCGCCGAACCAAACCGGGGCGGCTGTTCCTCTGATCCCGCTGACGCTACGCTTACCTATCATGGGGAAAGCAAAAGCAGGCGAAAAGGGGGGCGTGTTGGCCGACCAGGAACCCGTACGATACCTGATCTTTGATATCGAAAGCGTGGCCGACGGTGCGCTCGTTGCCAAGGTTCGCTATCCAGGAGAGTCTTTGTCTCCTGAACAGGCGGTTGCCCGCTATCGAGCGGAATTGCTCGAACAACGCGGCACGGACTTTATTCCGTACACATTTCAGATGCCCGTGTCGGTTGTGGTAGCCAAAGTGAGCGCCGCATTCGAGTTGCTGGACCTGATCGCCCTCGATGAACCCGAGTGGCGCCCCCACATTATTACGGAACATTTCTGGCGCGGCTGGCAGCGCTATCAACGCCCTACGCTCGTGAGCTTTAACGGGCGGACCTTCGACATGCCATTGATGGAACTAGCCGCGTTCCGTTTTGGATTGAGCATTCCGACCTGGTTCGAAACGAAAGCACGCACTTATGAGCAACCGCGTAATCGGTACAACAGCCGATATCACCTCGACTTGCATGACCTGCTCACCAATTATGGCGCATCCCGGTTCAACGGAGGTCTCAACCTGGCGGCCAATCTATTGGGAAAACCTGGCAAGATTGATGTCCAGGGAGATATGGTCCAGGACTTGTTCGATCAGGGAAAACTGGTAGAGATCAACAACTATTGCCGTTGTGACGTACTGGACACCTACTTTGTTTTCTTGCGTTCCATGGTACTGCTGGGCGATCTGGACCTGGATGGCGAGCAACAACTCGTGACCCAAACCAAGACGTGGCTGGAGCAGAGAGCTTCCCAGCAAGTGGCGCTGTCCACCTATCTGGAAAACTGGGGCGATTGGCGTAACCCTTGGTAACTTCCAGCCGGCGGGATCTGCTCACAATGGCTGGGCCCAGATTCCGTTGGCCAGTTGGCCATTGCAGTCAGTCGCGCAAGCCAATCGCTTGCATCAAGCGATCGGTCTCCCGGTAAGCCTCGGACACCCACTCCACAATCTTGTCTGGCTCGGGTGAATATTCTAGCTCGATCGAAACGGCTCCCTCAATCTGGAGATCTTTGATCTCGCGCAAATAGGGCTCGAATGGCACGACTCCACGTCCAGGTGGCAAATCTCCGTGTACCTTTCCATCACAATCTGAAATATGAACATGAATCGCTTTGCCCTGTAAACGGCGCAGCTCCTGGGGTGCGACATCGGCCAGCAACAGGTGTGAGACATCGATGTTCGCTTGTACGGCTTGGTGGTCCACATCGTCGATAAAACGAACCATCGTGTCGACCGAATTGAGCAGCGACAAATCGAACGGCTCCAGTTCCAGGGCAATCTGAAGATTCAATTTGCCCGCATAATCAGCCAGGATCTGGCAGTTTTCGACTCCCGTCTTCCATTGTTCTTCTGGGGGAATCACTTCCTGCTGCCAAATGTACTCGCCAATCACTAGCAACACATTGTGGGCTTCGTACCAGTGCGCCAAATCCAGAAAACGCTTAACGCGCTCAACATGGAACCGCTGCACACTGGGATTGAAATCGATCAGACCTGCAGCAACGCAACAAATCGAAACGAGCGGCAAGTCCAAGCGATCACATTCTTGTTTGATGCGTTTTTGCTCGGCCACATCTCCGTCGAGCGGATCGATGAAAATATCCACCGTATCAAAACCAATTTCCTTGGTTTTTTGCAGACCAAAAACAGTCGGTTGATTGGCTTGCACCCAAGCCGAATTGATCAGTCCAAGTTTCATGAATCGGTTTCCCTGGTAAACAGCAACTCACACCACGAAGATCATATCGCTCCCTGCCGGCCGAAAAAAGTAGCCGCTGGTGTGCGTCGTTGGTTACGGCAGCATTCCCCACACCGAGTTGGTGACGTAGAATCAACCAACCTGCGGATCATCTGGAAACGACATTCGCCTCGGAGACTTGCGATGTACCGGTTATTGGCCTTGACCCTGCTACTCTTTTCGATGACCTCAGTTGTCCCCGCTGCTGATGATCGCACTCGAGTCAGCGCGGCCTTGCAGCGCGCCGGTAAGAACCGGCCGCAAATCGAACGAGCACTGAAAGAATGTGCCGAAGATCAACGGGAAGGAATGCAGTTTCTCGTGGCATACATGCCGCAACGCGATCTCCAAACCCTGTCTGCCAAGTTCTTACTGGACAACGTCGAACTCTCCTACCAGACATGGCGCGAGTCTGTCTGGGGTCGACATGTGTCTCGTGATATCTTCTTCAACTACGTACTTCCTTACTGCAGTATCAATGAACGCCGCGACAACTGGCGCAAAGACTTTCACACACGATTCCATAAACGGGTCCAAGCTGCTCAAACAGCTTCTCAAGCGACGGCGATCCTGAACCGAACGATCTTCGGTGATTTCAATGTCCGGTTCTCAACCAAACGGCCCAAAGCCGACCAGTCCCCCTACGAGACCATTTCTGCTGGGATGGCGTCTTGCACGGGATTATCAGTGCTGCTGATAGACGCCTGCCGTGCGGTCGGAATTCCCGCTCGTTTTGTTGGCACACCGCGCTGGTCTGATAACAGTGGTAATCATTCGTGGGTCGAAATCTGGGATCGGGGCTGGCACTTCACGGGTGCGGCTGAGCCAGCAGGCGAGCATCTCGACCGCGCCTGGTTTACCGGCCGTGCGGCCACCGCAAAACGGGACCAACCGCTCCACGCTATTTATGCAGTTAGCTATAAACAAACACCACTGTCGTTTCCATTGGTCTGGGATACGGCGATCGACTACGTCTATGCGGTCAACGTAAGTGATCGTTACACGCAACAATCAAAGCAGCTCCCGGCCGGTATCGTCCGCGTTGCTTTTCGTCTGGTTGATGAAAAAACAAGCCAGCGTTTGGCAGCTGATTTCACTCTTCGCGACGTATCTGGAAAACCGTTGTTCAAGGGAACCACCAAAGACGAACGGTTTGATCCGAATGATCATCTGACCTTCCCTCTCAAGCAGGGAGAAAGTTACGACGTCGAGCTAAACTGGTCTGGTCATCGTTTATCTAAACGAATCCTCGCTACGAAGGAGGGCGTCGTGCACACCCTTCACCGCCGGGACCTGCAACCTATTCCGAAAACACCCTGAACGCCTTCCTTGGGTATGTGGGCTGGCGGGCCCAGAAAAGGCATCCGCCCCGGCATCAATCCGCTTCCAACGATTGCCAAGAACGCGACTCCACAGAACGCAACACCGCCAAATTGACGCGGAGTGTTTGCAGGCCTTCCGCAAACGTACAAAGCAACGGTCGTTTGTCGGCGAGAGTATCGAGCAAGGCATTTGCTTGATTGACAAACATATCGTCCCGCTCCAGTTCGCACGATTCATCAGACCAGCTACCGCCACGTTCGGTCATCCAGCGCCAGCGGCCGCGATGAGGTTCGAAGCGAACAGCGCCCTGTTCGCAAACTACTGTCACAGACGTTTCGTTCGGCGTTTGATGCTGATTCAGCTGATAGCTACCCATCACCGAGCCATGACGAGTCAACACATGAACCGTGTCTTCAACCTCAACACCTGCCAGTGCCAAATGTCCTGCGTCTGCCACCAATTCACTAATGGGCCCGGCCAACGACTCGCCCATATTTAGCAGATGGGTCATCGCATCCTGGATAGCACCACCACCCGTAGTATGTTGCGTGTAGTAGGTATCCCGATAGGCAGGCCGGTAAGTGGGAAAATGCTGGCCGGAAACGCCAATCAAATTAAGCGGGGCTCCAAAGCGGCCTGAGTCAATCGCTCGTTTCACGGCTTGAAACATGGGATGGGCTCTCCAGACATAGGCCACCGCAGCCATACAATCATGTCGGTCGATTTCCGATGTCAAGACATCAATCCCCGCAAGACTCGTGCTCAGCGGTTTTTCAATCAGCAAATCGATACCGTGTTGCGCCAGGCGGGTCGCCATGGGCACGTGAAGATGGGCCGGTGTCGAGATTACCGCGAGATCGTGCTCGTGGTTGAGCGCAGCTTCAAAGGAGGTCCACCGCTGACTAATCTGATACCGCTCCGCAATCTCACGGCATAAGTTTTCGTTCACTTCACAAATCGATAACGTGGCGCGACCCGTGCGTTGAAAGCAACGCACATGGCGTTCACCAATCGATCCGACTCCAACGACTAAGGTTCGCTTGGTACCCATAAAACCCGTATTCCTGCATTACGAAAGATTTGGCAACACCACACCCGCGCCGTGAAGACGCGGCGCCCGCAGCTGGCTACAGGCCCTCGACGGCCGACTGAATCGACTCCAGGTCCTTCAAGGATCCGGTTCCTCTACCACCGCATCCGAACGCCCCTCCAATAGAGGCGCTAGTCCCACGGCCCAACCCGCGGCCAGTCGCTGCTCACCCAGTACCGTGAGGTGAACATAATCCCTTAGGATCGTCGCGTCAGCGGCCATCGTTTGATTGAGGTCGATAAACGGCGCGCGGCGCTCCCGGGCAAACGTCTGCAATGTACTGCGCAACAAGTCCCCCAATTCGATCAAGCGTTTCCCGATCTTTGCGGATCGTTTTTGGTTGTCGCGGAAAAGCAACCGCTGTAATTCACTGCTGACATCATCACGAGCGGCCACGCATTGCGCGCTGACCAGCATGGTCGCTCCGGAACGTTCAATGGCATCCGCCAATTTGTCCAGATTTTCTCGAAAACAACGCCGACCTGCGGCGGTCGGAATCGCCTGTCGTACGCGACGAGGCAGGAGCGCCGGTGGCGAAACACCCCACAAGCGGTACTTTACGAATCCAAAGAGTGTCGACTGACCTAAACGGCGCTCGTACGTAGACGCGATGGGGCGAATTTGATGTCGCAAGTCCCGTGGTTGTTCACTGCAGATATAGGGCAAGTCGTTCCACCCCAGATAGAGTACGACAATGTCAGGCTCGAGCGGAACAACCCGCTCTTCAAAACGGCCCAATGTCTGAAACAAGTTGTAACCGGGGACCCCCGCATTCAGCACCTCGACAGCACGGCCTGGTCGATCCAATTTTTTTTCCAGCAGGCGAGCCGCTTCCTGCCCATCGTTGACAAAATACCCGAAGACCGAAGATCCACCCAAGATTGCAACCCTGGTTACTCCGGCAGGTTTTTCTCGTGGAATATTCGGACCCCGCAATCCCCAGCGATTCACGGCAATCTGAAACACGCCGCTACGCAATCGAAATTCCGGGCGGAATTCACTACCACGGGAAGGATGCGGCTGGTAGAGG
This sequence comes from Planctomycetaceae bacterium, assembly GCA_002709225.1. Taxonomy (GTDB): domain Bacteria; phylum Planctomycetota; class Planctomycetia; order Pirellulales; family Pirellulaceae; genus UBA9264. Next base: position 4,510 of record PAQH01000088.1, on the reverse strand, counting down.
TCGAGGTCGGCCGCATAACAATTGGGTGTCCAACCACGCGCCCACACATACAACCGCATCACCCCTTCGCCCAACATGACTGCCAGCAGGCAAGTGATGAGTAGGGTGGCAACTCGGAATCCAATTTGTTTTCTTCGCTGACTCATCGACGCATGAGGTCTCCACAACCGCGGGTCTGACTGCAGGCGAAACACCATCCACCCAGAACAGTCCAAAACGTACTATGCCAGACACAATACCCAACTATTCTACGTCCAGCTGCCAATTCGCTCACGTCCTCTTTCTTAGCCAGCTAGCTACCGCTGGGTCCACGGCAAACGCAGTGCAAGCTTCTCACCCCAATCTGAGCCCCGCCACACGGATGCCACCCGTGAGTTGCCTGCACCAGCAGCCCCTCTGACAGCCCTTTTCAACCTTGGCTGATTGCAAATCTGGGAAACTCGCTGCGCTGTACCGAACATTTCGAGCAGGCCACACGTACAGTTTGGCACTCCAGAACAGCAAATCAGTCGCTTGCAATATTGCGCCGTTGTCTCGACGCGCTGCAAGGGATCGGTCGCCTAACAATCCGAACCAAACAGAGACCCAACCGAGACGAGACGATTTACCGGTCAAGGTGGCAAGCCAGCTCAACCCTCATCACAGGGTTTGCTGACAACCACCCTGGCGCTTGCCCGGCGGTTTTATACTGACGCAGGAGGAATCCAAGGATGTCACACTCAAAATCCCCAGTAATGCGTTCATGGTTCGCCTTTACATTGGCAGTCACCGCGACTTCCACCCTCACTCTACTGATTCTTTATCAACTGCCCACACCACGGCTCTTCGGAGTACCTGTCGATCGCGCCGAAACATCCGCCACAGCGGACCAACTCTCGCATGACTTCAAGGAAGTTGCCAAGGCAGCACGCGCTTCAGTAGTCAGTATCAATAGCATTAAACGCTATCGCCCTGCGGCGCGTGAAGGCACCGGCCAGCGCCAACAACTCCCCGATGAACTACGACGGTTTTTTGGCGATGATCCCTTTGAACGCTTCTTTGAATCACCTCCAGGCCGCGCGCCGTTCGAACAGCAGGGGATGGGATCTGGCGTGATTGTCAGTGCCGACGGCTACGTCATCACCAACAACCACGTGGTTCAGGGTGCCGACGATGTAACTGTGACACTACACGATGGGACAACACAAAAAGCCAATATCGTGGGAACCGATAAGAAGACCGATCTGGCAGTGCTCAAGATTGCCGCCCAGAACCTTACAGCGGCACCCCTGGGGAATGCAGACTTGATGGAAGTCGGAGACTGGGTCTTGGCCATCGGTAGCCCGTTCAACTATCACCAAACCGTTACCGCGGGCATCATCAGCGCCAAAGGAAGACGCGTCGGTGTACTGCAATCGGTACAGGGCTACGAAGATTTTATTCAAACCGACGCCGCTATCAATCCAGGTAATAGTGGTGGACCCCTGCTGAACCTGCGCGGCGAAGTGATTGGCATCAACACAGCCATTGCATCCCGGTCGGGCGGATTCAATGGCCTCGGTTTCGCGATTCCCAGCAAGATCGTCGGTTCCGTCTACCAGGCAATTGTCCAACACGGTCATGTCGAACGCGGTCAGATCGGCACCTTGATTCAGGATCTGGATCGTGATCTCGCACAGTCATTCGGGTACCAGTCAACCGATGGCGTGCTGGTGCAAGACGTGATCCCTGAGGGGCCTGCAGATCGCGCTGGAATCCAATCGGGAGACATTATTGTCCGCTATCAGGGAAAGGCGGTAAACAACTCCAAGCAACTTCGCAATGCAGTTGCGGCCACGGCTCCTGGAACCCGCACCAGCATGACTCTCTTTCGAGATAGTCGAGAACGCCAGCTGGAGATCGTTATTCAATCACAGGACCCGCAACCTCGCGACACCCGTGACGAACCATCCCAAACCTCGGCCACCACACTGGGAATCACAGTCCAAACACTCACCGCTGACCAAGCGCGTCAACTCGGGCTGACACCACCGGAACAGGGTGTATTGGTCACCCAAGTCGCCCCTGGAAGTCTGGCGGCCCGAGCTGGAATCCGCCGCGGTGATTTGTTGCTCGACGTTGGCGGGCAGTCAATCGATAGTGCCGCCGAGTTTCGCGGGGCGCTGCAAAACGTCGATCCATCGACGGGTGTACGGCTGCAGGTCAAACGCGGCGCCGCGCGGAGTTTTGTGTTCCTCAAAGACCTGCCGTAAGCGGAGCAACCGTGGCGCAATGCGACCACAGCTGGCTCACAGCGCTGTTTTCAGAATCTCCAGTAAATCCGCCTCGCTTGGCGTACGCGGGTTGATCGTCATGAGACGTTTGATCTCGAATGACTTGTTGGCAAACCGCGCCAGCTGTTCCGACGTACCACCGATTTCGCGAATGCGATCCGGCACGCCAATCTCCAGGCGTAATTGCCTGACCATTTCAATGGCCTGGCGGGCTGACTGCTCTGCTGTACACCCGGCACAATCAGCACCCAGTAATTCCGCAACCCGCGCCAACTTGTTAACTCGCTCGGGCAAATTGTATTCCATGACGTACGGCAGCAAGAGACCGTTGCCCGCGCCGTGCGAACAATGCAGGGCACCACCGAGCGGATACTCCAAGGCGTGGACCAGCGCCACACCGCAATTCGAAAAGGCCATGCCAGCCAGTGTCGCTGCTAAAGCCATCCCGTCTCGCGCCTCGCGATCCTCCGGATCGGCCACCGACCGGGACAGAAATTGACCAACCAACGCGATGGCGCGCTCCGCCAGACAATCGCCCAAGGGATGCGCACCTTCGTAAGCGACCGGGTCCCCAGGAATCACATCCAGTGCGGAGTAGTCAATCGCGGTATAGGCTTCGATCGCATGCGTCAGTGCATCGATCCCGCTATCAGCTGTAACCTTAGCCGGACAGCTATAGGTAAGTTCGGGGTCAACCACCGCCAGATTCGGACGAATGTACTGACTTAATGTGCTGACTTTGATCTGATTAGCAACATCGGTAAACACTGCCGCAGAGGAAACTTCGCTGCCCGTACCTGCGGTGGTTGGGACACAGATAATTGGCAGTACTGGCCCGGGAATATTGTCGAAGCTGAAATAATCCTCCGGTTTTCCTCCATGCGTGTGGAGTGTCGCTGCCATCTTCGCCAAATCCATGTTGCTGCCACCACCGACACCCAGTACAGCATCCGGTTGAAACTGCCGCGCCCGCTCCGCCGCTTTGGCAACCACGTCTAACGTCGGTTCTGCCTCGCCTTCGTCGAACACTTCAACGGTCATTCCCGCCGCAACCAATGGTTCGCAGACCCGCGCCAGAAGACCCAATTCACCGAGCACCTGGTCCGACAAGACCAACACGCGGCCTACACCAAGACGGCCCATCAACTTGCCCAACTGACCAGCGGCAGCAGTACCAAACGTGAGTTGACCGGCGGAAAAAAAATTCCAGGTTGTGCGCATCGATTTCGTACTCGTACGTTAGAGTTGGCCATCCAGCGATTTTACGAGTTGGGCCACCAGTTCAGGACGATCCTGCTGCTGCAAATGATCAATCTGTGCCGTGGAGACTCCCAATTTCTCCAAATGTGATCGCAGTGTTTTCCAGTGGCGCAAGCGTTGCTTTCCTTCAGCCAGGTAGAGCTCGGTAACCAGCTCCGAAACACGTTGCAGGGCGATCGCTTCTCGATTGTCGTAGTAATTCTTGATTACTTTTTGTTGATATTTTGAGCGTTTGGGCATAGTTCTCTACCTGCGAGGACCCTCCTCGGTTGTCATGTTCGTCGTATCATACAGAATGTGCTCCTCGTTGCGAGGTATCAAACCCCAGATTCAACTCGAGGCGGCAGAGGATTGAGACCCAATGGCAGCGGACACCAATTGGCGTAGTCGTGAATGGTTCGAAACAACCGAATTGTACGGCTGGACCCGACAGGCCGCACTGCAAGGAATGGGCCTGGAACCCGACTCTTTCCAGGATCGACCGATTATCGGCATCGCGAATTCCTGGAGCGAATTGACGCATTGTAATGCGCACCTCAGGGATTTAGCGCAATCCGTCAAGAACGGAGTCTGGCAAGCAGGAGGTGTTCCCTTTGAGTTCCCCGTGATGTCGTTGGGCGAATTCAATATGCGGCCGACAACAATGCTGTTCCGCAACTTGATGAGCATGGTTGTGGAAGAATCCATCCGCGCCAACCCACTGGACGCGGTGGTGCTACTCGGGGGCTGCGACAAAACGACGCCGGCACTCTTGATGGGCGCAGCGAGTGCCGATGTACCTGCAATTCTGGTTACAGGGGGCCCCCAGCTCAGTGCCCACTGGCGCGGTGAAACGCTTGGTTCCTGCACCGATTGCCGACGCTATCACACGGAATTACGGGCCGGTAATATCAGTGCCGAAGACTGGGGGGAACTGCAGGGAGTTATGGTGCGTAGCGCGGGTCATTGTATGACGATTGGAACCGCCTCAACGATGGCCACACTGGGCGAATCACTGG
>PAQH01000087.1 GCA_002709225.1 Planctomycetaceae bacterium | reverse complement strand
TCGTTCAAGATGGCGGTTGCAGCGAGCGGATTTGAAGCCGGTATTCAGGCGGAGAGTTTCCATCCTGATTGTGTTATTGCCGATTTTTCAATTGGCAAAGTGGAAGCTTTGCAGATTTGTCAGAACCTGCGAAAAAATCCTGATTTTGCGGAAGCGATCTTGATCGCTTTACTACCAGATGATGGACAACCAATGAGTATCGACCGTAGCAGCATCAACGAGACTTTCAAAAAGCCTTTTGATGCGAATTTGTTAGCGGAACGAATGAGAACGCTGATCGGCGTAAAGAAAGAGTTGGTGTGAGTTACGTGTAGCAGAGCTAATCACTCGGTTTATAATCGCGAGATTGCTTTGGTCTAGCCGCATAGTTTCACGAGAGTGAGTTCGGATTAAAGACAACCCGCCACAGCAGACCCCTGTGACGGATCTACATAACGTAAGTACAGAGGCCGTTAATCCGGTCTGTGAACGCCAGAGCCTTAGGGCTCTGGCGTTTTTTTTGGTTCCGTTACGCTCTGCGTTTGAGACAGCTATTGTTCTTAGTTGGGCGGAAGTTCTGGGCGGCTGCCTGGTGCAATCTGCGGCGGCGATGGCGGGTTCGGATCGCCTGTAATGTTCTTGGGCGGTTCGATGACACCAGTCCAATAGAGGGGCAAGTGATGAGCGACTTGACTCATTTTGACAATCAGGGCGCCAGCCGCATGGTGGATGTCAGCGGCAAAGCGGTTTCGCAACGGATCGCACGGGCCAGCGCTCAGCTTCGCATGGCGCCGGAGACACAACGGTTGATCCGAGATCGCAAGATGTCGAAAGGCGATGTCCTTGAAGTGGCAAGATTGGCAGGGATCATGGCGGCGAAGCGGACTGGAGAATTGATTCCACTGTGCCATCCCCTCGCCTTGGATTCGGTGGAAGTCTCATTCGAATATTGCGATGATTCGCGATTGCGAATCGAGACAATGGTTGGGGTGCTGGCACGTACTGGTGTGGAAATGGAAGCGCTGGTGGCAGCGAGCGCAGCCGCATTGACGATTTACGATATGTGCAAAGCGGTGGATCGCGGCATGGTTGTGGAGTCCATCCGGCTCGAAGAGAAGCGTGGTGGCAAGAGCGGGCATTACTTGCGCGGAGCCAGTCCGTCTCAGGCACCGACGAAGCCGGCGGGACGATCTTCTTCTGACACTGCGTGAGACGCGTGTGGTCGAAGCTTTAAACATAGTGTGATTTGCTGGACTCAGTACACCACGTTTCAATCTTCTTGGTCGCGCTGCAACATGGGGCGGAGTTCGTCGACAAAATCACGTACATCTTCGAATCGTCGATAGACGCTCGCAAATCGTACAAACGCGACTTGGTCAATCTGCCGCAGGCGTTCCATAACCATTTGCCCTAATTGCTCAGTGGTGATCTCACCGTCAATAAGGGCGCAGGCCTCGTTCTCGATTTCTGTGATCAGGGCGTCAATTTGTTCGTCATTGAGCGGTCGTTTCCAGCACGCTTTCGCAATTCCCACGCGCATTTTTTCCCGGTTGAAAGGTTCTCGGGCGTTATTGCGTTTGACGACTTTGATGAGCCGTTCTTCGAGCCGTTCGTAGGTGGTGTACCGGTGGTTACAAGACAGGCATTCGCGCCGGCGCCGGATCGCGAAACCATCGGTACTGGCCCTAGAGTCGACGACGCGGTCGTTGTCGCACCGGCAAATCGGACATCGCATGGGCGAACCTCGCCTGGTGCGGGCACGAGCGGCGGGAAATCAGTAAAAGCCAACCGCCAATGTTGCCAGCGAGCAGGCATATGTCAATACGAAGTTCCAAATTGGCGCAGGAGGCGGTGCCCCGTGTGCGTTAGAATAGAAGCACGACTGCTTGTTTTCCGCCAATTGGCGGAAGAGTGGGACGGGGCTTGCCGGGCTACAGTGATACGTTACATCTGTGAAGGTCAACTGAATTATGAATGAAGGCAAACCGAGTTTTTCGCCGGAACGGGCGGCGGGTCCGACTGGTGACAAGGTTGCTGAATATGGCGAGGTAAGTCGTCTCGCAGTGATCGCGGCGGGATGTGCGTTGTTGTCGTTGGGTACGCTTTTTTGGACGCCGTTTCTACTGTTGTCGATGGTCGGGTTCGTGTTGGCTTTGTTCGCGCTGTTGGTGCTTCGTGTGAGTTCGGTGCAGCTGGTCGGCGGACGATTGGCGACCGTGGCGTTGGCAATGACGAGTTTTTCTAGCGCGTATGGCATTGCCCGAAACGTTGCCTACGATCAACTGCTTTACAGTGAAGCGCGTGTGCAGGCGAAAAAGTGGCTGAACTTTGTCCGCGATGGAAATGAGAATGAGGCGTTTCAGGTGCGTATTCCCAAGATGGCCCGACGCCGTCAGGGACAAACTTGGGAGGAGTACTACGCCGGTAACCAGACGGCGCGGGAGGGACTGGCAGAATTCTATCGAACGTCTCCGTTCAAGGAGCTCAAAGAGCACGGCCGACGCGGACAACTCCGTTTTGTGGGGAACGTCTCTTTGAAGAAGTACGGAGCAGACGAGCAGTTGGTGGTACAGAAATTCGAATTTACCTATCAAGAACAGGGGGAAACGCGTTCTCTGACGCTGCAAATCGCATTGAAACGTCGTTTCCACGAGCGTTTCAGTCATTGCCATTGGGAGTGGTTCTCGGAGGTGCCGATTATCGAACGCGAACAAGGTGCGCGGCGCACACGGAAGTCTCGACAACGGGTCAAAACAGACGGTGTGTCGCGCGCACGCCTTGAGGGCGATGCACGCCGTCGGCTGGGTGACGTAGGTTAACGCAAGAGCGTCTGGGGCGTGGCGACGTCTTACGTGCTGGCACATCGCTGGTGCGGCCCCGCCGTGCGGCTTACGGAGCTGTGTTCGCGTTATCGTTCTCTGGTTTGTTGTGCCGACAGTTTGATTGTGCAGGAGACTAGGATGCGACGAGAAGAATTGGATGCGGGAATCCGCACGGTCACACATCTGGCGAGTTATCTGCAGGAGCTGCAATCGGATGCCCGCAATCTGGTCAGCCAGATTCAGCCGCAACAGCGAGGTTACGCGGTTCCTGAAGAGGACAACCAGATGCGTGCCTTGTTGGTTTCGTACTGTCAGGCTCGCAATGCGCTGTTAGAGCTGATTCAAACGTTACAGGCGGAGGCGCGGCGGGATGCGAGTCAGTACCGCGTGATTTTTTTGACGGCATTCGCTGCGGCGCTGATTCTGGTCGACGCGGCCCGGTTTCTACGAGAAACGGTCGAGCGGCGGGATGTCGTGCGTGAAAAACTGAACGAAGCAGCTCCTGAGTTTGGCATCCCGGCAGGGGTCTACGACAAGGTTCAGAATTCACTGTTGAATCCAAGGCACGCGTGGCACTTGTATCACGCGATTGCATATTTGGACGCAAACGAGTCGGAATTGCGAGAGCTGGCGACACGTCCTGATTTACGTCCATTAATGGCAATTGTCGATAGGTTACGCCATCGCCTCGACGTTTCAGTGGCCACCTATTCGCAAGCGCGGTTACGTAACCGGAGTCAGCGTTTGTTCGCGTTGGTGCGAGATGATCTACTCCGTCGGTCCTTGGTGGGGCTACAGAAACTGGGGTGTTTGCTAGTTAGCGATCGCTACGCCAAGCTGGGGCATGCACCACGATTGCCTTCGGCAATCGTGGAAAGTTTGCGGACAATTCTGCGGCCAGGTGATGTGCTAGTGGTACGCAAGGAATACGCGCTGACAAACTATTTTCTGCCAGGCTATTGGCCGCACGCGGCACTCTACCTGGGCGACCTGCACCAATTACGGTCCTTGGACGCTCCCTCGGAATCGCTGCGGCCAGCCTGGACGAAATTGTTGAACACTGACGAGGAGGAGCCGCGTGTACTGGAGGCGCTCAAAGACGGCGTCCATGTGCGCCGTTTAGCGTCGCCTCTCAACTCAGATTCAATCGTTGTTTTGCGGCCACACGTGAAAATGGAACAAATGGCTGAAGGGTTGGCCAGAGGGCTCGTGCACGAGGGTAAAGCCTATGACTTTGATTTCAATTTAAAGCGATCTGCTTCTCTGGTTTGCACAGAAGTCATCTATCGAAGTTACGACGGACTAGGTGAGATTCGGTTTGATGTAAAGCAACGCGCTGGACGTTCGACCTTGTCGGGGTCGGATTTGATATCGATGGCACTGCGTGATGAAAATACGTCGGTATTGGCCGCGTATCACGTGGACTTTTCGCAGCAGTTGGAGCTGGATGGTAAAGCGATTGAGCTGATTCGTCAGTTTCACACCCCTGCCTGATCAGCAGGCCGCAGTCCGCATGCAAGTGGGTAACGGGAATGCGGCATGGGATCAGCAGAGCCGCCGATTGGGCGGTCGCAGCGCATCCTGCAGCGCGACCGCGCCAATTCGCTGACCGGACGGGTGGTGCGTTCTAGTGTGACTAGCTGAACGCCCGGCGGACTGATTGCTTCATTTTTGCGAGCCCTGTGCGAGCGACGCTCAGCGGATCCTGCTTCCAGTAGTCACGGTTGAATAATTCCAGCGACAACGTTCCCCGAAACCCAGTTTCCCAGAGACCTTTGAAAATGTCGGTCAGAGGAGCGACTCCGTCACCTGGGTAGACACGGTGTGCGTCGGTGATGGTTTCACGCGAGGGCGTCGCAGGATAGTCATTGACGTGAAAGACGTGGATTTTCTTGCCACTGATCAAGTGGAGCCCGGCAAAACTGGAGCCGCCTTTATACAGATGGTACACGTCGGGCAGCAAACAGGCGTCCTCTGCACCACTTTCGGCAGCGACGTAAAGCAGTTCGCCCAGCCGATGGAGTGACTGTGAAAAGCCCCATAATTCCACTTGGGGAACGACTCCTTCCTGACGGCCCACTTCGAGCAGGGCATGATAACGCGCGGCGGCTTTAAGAAGATCTAGATCGGTCTGCTTGGTGGCGCCGGCAGGTGGCGCGGCAATGCGTTTGCCACCAATCTGCCGGAGTTTTGCCATGTCTCGTCGCGCTTGCTCGAGACCGGCTTGACGCTGGTTCGCGTCGTCCACAATCCACGTGGCAAATCCAATGGCGCTTTCCACCGAAAGATTGAGATCCTCGAGTCGTTTCTTGAGGTCAGGCAAGTTGCCGCCTTCAGCCAGGTATTTGTCGAGATCACGTAACCAAATTTCGATACCGTTGTAGCCTGCGCTGGCGGCGATGCGGACTTGCTCTATGAGTGGGACTTTTTGGCCTTGAATTGTGCTGGTGTTGAGACAATAGCCGAAGGGGTGCTCATCCGCTGGGGAACTTTGCGCAGCGAGCTGCTCGTGGGTCACCACGGCGCCGGCGGTCGTCGCACCGGCCACCTTCAGCAGATGACGACGGGTCAAGGGTGAATGCATGCTGGTGTCCTTTGTAGTGGCGTGATCGGGCTATTGTCGGAGAGGGGTATCAAGAATGCAAATACACATGCATAAACGCCCTTGTCTGGTTCATGGGGGATTCCTATACTTCCGCCGCGATCTGCTCCAAAGCGCTCTCTGTTGAACGACGATCTGCATGCCGGTGGTGGGAGCCGAATGATGAAAAAAGTCGCGATTGCATTACTGGCCAGTGGTTTGCTTGCTGGCGGGGTTGTCGAATCGCAAACGGCTACTGAAATCCAGGGGAATGCCGCCGCGGTCGGTGATGACCAGGTTCTGCCTCGTTCACAGGGGCAGGTATTCAGGCGGTACGATTTACGGCCTTACACGGCAAGGATTGACTCAAGCTTGACGCCTCAACAGGCGGTAATTGATTGGATACTGCGGGAGACAGGTACCGCAACCTGGTTTAACGAACCGCTGGGATTTTTTAACGCCAATCGAGAGACCTTGACGGTGTATCATACGCCAGCCGTACAGCGCGTGGTGTCCGAGCTCGTAGACCGCTTGGTGCACGGTGTTGCTGAAGAGGTTGTGATTGATGTTCGACTGGCGCGAATTACGAGCCCCAGCTGGCGCGTACGAGCACAGCCCATGATGCGTCCGATCTCGGTGGCCCAGCCAGGTGTGGAAGCTTGGGTTGTCTCTCGTGAGAATGCCACCGTGCTGTACAACACATTGGCGCGGAGGGCCGATTTTCGCGAGTCCATTTCAAGATCTTTGACGCTGGAGAATGGTCAGGCGCATACATTTGTACAACGCACTCCACGTCGCTACTTGCGCACGGTGCGAAATTCAGGCCGCAGTGACGTGCGCTATGAATCAGTAGCAGGCGAAATTCAAGAAGGGCATCAACTGGAATTGAGCTGCCTGGTGCGCGACAAGCAAAAGACACTGGATCTTTTTATGAAATGTCGGCTGGATCAGGTTGAGCGATTTTTTCCGCTCGCTATCACCGTGCCGTCTGGTGGCAATCAGCAGTCACGATTGCAAGTACAGGTGCCGCAAGTTTCCGGTTGGCAATGCCAGGAACGCTTCCGTTGGCCGCAGGACCAGGTCCTGGTGGTTAGTTTTGGGGTGGTTCCGGTGCCCGGCCCGGCGCCCCCCACTTCGCTGGGGATACCCAACCCCTTTTCGACGCGGCCAGGCCGTGCAGACGCGGTTATGTTTGTTGAGTACAAGGGCTTGGTAGGCGACAGACTGCTCGAGGAACGGACGGCGAGGTTACCGTCCGTGCGCCGCTAGAAAACGCTCAATCCGTGGTCGATTCCGGGGCGTTTTGCATTTTCCCGCAAACGACTAACCGGCCTTGGCTCGACGAACGAGGCAGACACTCCTAGAATAGCCGCGGTGTGATTGTCTAGTAGACGGGCGAGTACCAATTGCGTACCTCGCTTGCGGTTTGGTAAGGATGGATTCCAATTTGGTGAATACATGCGGGCTTCGGTGCGTCACTGGGTCTGGATGGCGGTTTGCTGGCATCGTTCGCGCTGTGGACGCAGTCCGCTCGTGCGAGCAATTGGCATTCTTCCCGCCTTGGCGGCCCCTGGTTGGTCCCGCCAGCATGAGGCCCTGCCCGGTGGCGTAGGGCAGGAGAAGGCGGACTCCAGCGGACGAGCGGTGTTATGGGCCGCCCTGACCTGAGGTCGCCCGGTTTCGACACAATTTTTGGATACGATTGTATGATCTCAACTCCTTCTCGCCGCGTCGTGATAACGGGCGCGGGGCTGATCACGCCACTTGGTAATACGCTTGAGTCTTTCTGGGAAGCGCTCGTCTCGGGACGCAGCGGTATTGTGCCGATGACGCTCGTTCCAGCCGATGCTCTGCCGACATCCGTGGCTGCCGAATGTCGCGATTTTTCCGGGCACATTGATGACTTTGGTGAGTTGGAGAAAGACCAGAAACGCGCGATTCGAAAAGGCGTCAAGGTAATGTGCCGCGAGATTCAGATGGGCGTGGCTGCTGCCCAGCGGGCCCTTGTATCGGCGAATCTGCGCGCTGGGGAATACGATCCGGATCAGATCGGTGTGATGTATGGTTCGGATTACATCCTGACAGTTCCAGATGAATTCTCGGATGCGATTAGCCAGTGTTTGAACGACGATCATACGTTTGACTTCAACCGCTGGGCGGAGGATGGTTTGCCACGGGTGACCCCCTTGTGGCTGCTTAAATACCTGCCAAACATGCCGGCCAGTCATGTGGCCATTTACAACGACTTGCGCGGACCCAATAACTCGATCACGATGCGAGAGGCATCTGCGAATTTGGCGGTTGGTGAAGCTTACTGTGCGATCGCCCGTGGGCGCGCGGACGTGATTATTGCTGGGGCAACTGGCACTCGCGTGCATCCCATGAGAACCATTCACGTGGCGTTACAAGAACAACTTGTGGGGGATGTTGAGGACCCCGCAGCGGCCAGCCGTCCATTCGATCTGAATCGCTCTGGTATGGTTGTTGGAGAAGGTGCTGCCGCGATGGTTCTAGAGGATCTTGGAAACGCGCAGCGACGTGGGGTGCCCATCTTGGGGGAAGTTATTGGCCATGCATCATCGACCGTGATGGACCGACAGGGCGTGGGCCATCGCAATGTGGCAGTGGCCAATGTGGTCAAGCAGGCTTGTCGAAAGGCCGAGCTGGACCCGGATGCGATCGGACACGTTCACGCTCACGGACTCGCGACCACACAGGGGGATGTTGCGGAAGCACGTGGCCTTAATGAAGCGTTTCAAGATTTGCCGCCAGTGGTCGCTGCGAAGAGCTATTTCGGGAACCTGGGCGCGGGTAGTGGAATGGTTGAGTTGATTGCCAGTACGTTGGCCTTGCATCACGGGACACTGTTTCCGATCCTGAATTATGAAGATCCGGACCCGGAATGTCCGATTAACGCAGTCACAAGTTCAGACGTGCCTCCTGGCGAGACGTTTATCAACGTGAACATCACACCGCAGGGGCAGGCCAGCGCGATTGTTGTCCGCCGCTGGGAGGGGTGAAAACCAACCGGGTAGCGGGTGTTTCTTGGAGACGTGGCAGCGGTTCATTGGGAGCCGATGCTGCGGCCACCATCGACTGGCAGGCTAACACCGGTGATAAAGGTGCTTTCCGCCAGGAAGGCCACGGCATTGGCGATGTCCTCGGGACGTCCGGCTTTCTGCAGCAGAGTCGCATGGATCGCTTTTTTATGTTCTGTTTGAGACAACGTGCCAGGGAGCATTGCCGGCCCAGGTAGCACCGCGTTGACGCGAATCCGTGAATTGCGACTGGAGAGTTCCACAGCCAGGCTACGGGTCATCGTGGGGATCGCGCCCTTGGACGGAAAGTACGCTGCATAATCAAGATAGGGTCGCACGGTGGCCCAGTCCCCCAGGTTGATGATGGCACCGCCGTGAGATTGTCCACTCATGATCAGGCCAGCGCGCTGGGCGCAGAGAAAAGACGCTACGGTGTTGGCCTCGAAATGATCACGGAGGTCCTCTGCGGTTGTCTCTTCCAGAGAGCGTGAATTCCAGCTGGCGGCGGAGTTTACCAGGACGTCGAGGCGGCCAAAATGATCGCGTGCGCGATCGACCACTGAGTAGGCCTCTGATTCGTCGGTCAAATCTCCAGACAGAACCAGCGTATCGCTACCGCCGGCGTCCAACTCGTCTGCGGTGGTGTGCGCGTCTGCGATGCTCTCACGGGCATGTAAAACAACACGGTAGCCACGCGCGAACAGTGTGCGCGCAATGCAATTCCCGATTCGTGGTGCGCCGCTACCGGTGATCAGGGCAACGGGCCGCGACGTGCCAAATACGAGGTTTAGATCTTCCACGCGTTTGTCTCGCAAAGCAACAACAGGGTGCTCGAGGTGATTGACTTCGTTTCGTCGTCTTGCGGGCCAGGGACGCGGGATCCGCCGGGAACGGTTGGGGGGACTCGGGAGTGTTCGCTGCGCGAGGTGATCGCAATGCTTCAGGGCTCTTCCGGTTCGGCGGGCGTTGCCTGTTGGTGGAATGACTGGATCTTGTTCCACGCCTCTTGTGGTGATTCGACATATTCGAACAGGTTGAGGTGCTCGTCTCGGATGACCCCTTCGTCGGCTAGGAATTGAAAATCAATGACTCTTTCCCAGTACTCGCGACCAAACAGGATAATAGGAATGGTCTGCATTCTACCGACCTGGCGTAAGGTCAACGCATCAAACAATTCGTCCAGTGTGCCGAAACCGCCGGGAAAGACAACGAGTGCTCTGGCCCGTAACAAGAAGTGCATCTTGCGCAGGGCGAAATAATGAAATTGAAAACAGAGATCGGGAGTAATGTATGGGTTGGGGTTCTGTTCCTCGGGAAGGGTGATGTTCAGGCCAATGGACTTGGCGCCGGCTTCATTCGCCCCGCGGTTTGCGGCTTCCATCACGCCTGGCCCGCCGCCGGTCACAATGACGTAATCGCAACGATTGTCTCTTTGTGCTGCAGCCGATACGATTTGTGCGAACTCACGCGCATGTTCGTAGAACGGCGCTTTGGCCAGGATTCGTTCGGCACGTTGCAACGCCCGTTGGTACTGAGCATTGCTGGGGTCCGTTTCGAGTTGACGTTGCGCGTTCTCTAGCCGTGCAGTCGCTTCTGCGTGATCGACGATCTGGGTGCCCCCAAAAGCGACGATGGTCGATTGAATATCGTTTTCTTCAAAGGCCATCTCAGGTTTCAGTAACTCAAGTTGCATACGTACCGGGCGCAATTCGGGTCGCGCCAGGAAGTCCGTGTCGCGTTCCGCGAGGCGGTAGTTCTCGGAATTCAGGATTGCCTCTAGGTTGGCCTGTGGATTGTGCATGGACGTAGATCCTTCAACAGTGACGGCGGGGCTGGTTCGACGAGTGGTACGCGCAAGCAACATGACAGTGAGACTGCCCAGCAGGAGCCAGCCCAAAGCCCCTTTGTCGCTCATTTGGGGGAATAAATCTAGTGTTTCGATGCCCGCTTCATTGGACGCGGCGAAATGACTTGTGGTCACCGCAGGCGCAGCGAGGTGTGGCCCGGTGATCAAGCAGATTGAGGTTGCCCAAACCAGGTGCATGGACCAGGAAATTTGGCGGCAACGGGTAAAGCGGCATGGCAGGTTCTGGCAGAGCGATGTCGCCAAGGTTACGGCGATGGCTACCAGCACCACGATTTGCCATCCGAGAATCAGTCCGCAAATTCCCAGCTCCGCATCGCGTGTTTGCGCTGTGTGGTGTTGCGGCGCGGAGCGTTGGGGCGGCGCTGACAGCCACCCCAGCAGAATTCCTACACCCAGTCCGATCGCGCCATCCACAAAGCTCGCGCGCATTTGAGAGTGCAAGGTGTTCCAGGGGATTTGCGTTGAAAACAGTGAAGCAACCAGCCCAGCAAACGCCGACGGCGCGTACAGCCAGCGTGGAACACGCTCACCGTCCAAACGGATCAGGGCCGCCGTGAGCAGCGTGTAAATGACCAGGAGATGGACCGCATAGGTGACCACCATTTGCATGGTCCGGGAATTCCAGTGCAACATGCTCGAGACCGCGTGGGAAGTTGTCGCCTGCGCGAGAAAGTGGGAGGCGGTCAGGACGCCGAGTGCCGCGGCGCAAAGTTCAACCAACGGATAACGAGAGGAAATGCAGGTCTGGCAATCCCGACATTTCCCACGCAAGGCAACCCAGCCGAGAATGGGCAGATTGTCATACCAGCGTATCGCGTGTTGGCAAGAAGGGCATCGAGAAGGGGGGTGTACGATGCTCATCCGACGGGGCAGGCGATACACGAGGACATTGAGAAAACTGCCGATACATGCGCCTACCGACCCCAGCCAAAGGACTGCTAGTGTGAACAGTCCCCAGGAGACTAGTGGTAACGCAGCCTGGGCGAGAAGAGACTCGAATCGGATACTCACGTCAGCAAAGTCGCAGATGCGTGTAGTGGTGTCAACGGCGAGCAATTTCAGGGCGGCTTGCCTGTCATGACAGCGAAGCGCATAACGGAGTGTCGGTGGGCGCAATTCCCACCGGTTTCATTACTCTATTCTTGAGTTGGGAGATGGCTGCCGAATGCGAACCGAGCACCAGATTGAGATTCGAGTCGCCTATCATGAAGTGGATTCGATGGGGCGTTTGTATCACGGCCATTATTTCACCTATTTCGAGAAAGCCCGCCTGGAACTCTTGAGGGCGTCTGGCGAGATTTATCGTGAAATGGAGGAGTCGGGCGTTTATGTGGTTGTGACTCATTGTGAATGTCGTTTCCTGGCAGCTGCCCGTTATGACGAACTCTTGACGGTCCGCGTCCGAGTTAAAGCGGTACGGGGTGCGCGTATTGAGCACGAGTATGAAGTGTGGAATCAGGAGCTTCTCGTGGCTCGAGGGTACGCCACCCTGGCGATGGTCGGGCGCGATGGAAAAGTGCGGCGTTTGCCAGATCAATGGCGGCCCGCTGTCAGGTCATGATTTGGTAACAGAATGATTTGGTAACAGAATACAGTGTTGGTTTCCGGACAGATCTGGTAGCCTGGGTCGTCGTGACGGGTAATACCAGTGTTGCGAACCGGGTGCCGGTTGATCGACGTCAGGTACGGCGGTAGCAAAAGAACACGCTGGCGATACGAGCGAGCGGTCTTTTCCTCGCGAATTGTCTGCCGGCTTCCGGTCAATCGACCTTGGATTGGAGAACTTCGATGCGGGAATTTCACCCAGGCCGGTTTGCTGTGGTGGCGTTGGTCATGTCGGGTTTCTACTGCGTCTCCGAGGTGTCCGCACAACTGGCTCCACAGACAGGGTATGTTTACCCGCCGGGAGGACGGGCGGGCACGACTGTCGAGGTTCACTTGGGAGGCTTTGATTTTACTGACGACATGCAGTTCTTTGTGCATCACGAAGGGCTGGACTGGGAAATTGATGGTCCCTTGGGGGCGTTTCTGGTTCCACCGCCCCCCTATTGGTTTGGGCCCAAGGGACGCAGTTCCGCGATGCCCATCCCGCGTGAACTACCCGCCAGGATTCGTCTCCCCGCAGACCTGCCACCTGGTCCGATCTATTGGCAGGTAGCCAACGCCAATGGAATCAGCTCAACCGCGATTTTTATGGTGAGTGATCACGAGGAAGTCCTCGAAGATCGGTATCGAGAGAATCCTCAAAGACTGGAGACCTTGCCGGCGGTGGTTTCAGGCAGGTTGCTGAAGATTGCCGAAGTCGACCAGTATCAGTTCATGGTTAAACAAGGTGGTCTTGTGAGTTTGGACCTGTATGCGCGCCGGATCGGCTCGAATTTCCACGGTGTTCTTGCCGTTTATGATCAGGCTGGTCAACGCGTAGCGGATGTGGCTGATACTGAGGGACTCGACGTCGACCTTACCTTTCTCGCACGAGCAGGTGAAATCTACACTGCGAAATTGCATGATCTCGATTTTCGCGGGAACCGAGCCTATGTCTATCGTCTAGGTTTCCATCGTGGGCCTCGGATTGTGGCGATGATGCCGGCCGCCGTGCAACGCGGCAAGACGCAGCGGCTGAAGTTCTCAGGTGTTGGGGTGGCAAGCGGACTGCAGCAATCTGAAAGCGTCGAAGCTGAGGTTGCGGGGCAGGCGAGTAGCGAGTCTCCCAGCTTCGTCTACCCACTACAGACGGCCGCGGGTACCGTTCCCGTCGCGATGCGTTTGAGTGACGTCTCAGAACAACGCGAATCGGAACTCACAAAGAACAGCGGTGGTAGTTACGCACTGCAGATTCCCGGCGCGGTTACAGGAGATTTCTCAGCAGATGCAACGGAGCGACGATTTGAGCTGACTGCAAGACAGCAAACGTCCTTATCGATCGCTGTTGAATCACGCGCGCTGGGTAGTGGGTTCGATGTGTCTCTGTTGGTCTTGGACGCCACAGGTAAAGAAGTTGCCAAGAACGATGACGCTGGGGGGACGACAGATGTCCAGCTTGAATGGCAACCTCCGGCGGACGGTGTCTATACCCTGGTAATTCGTGGCTTGCCGGGCTCGCGTGCCCAGCGATCTGGCATCTATCGCCTGCAGGTCCAGGAACGGCAGCCGGGTTTTTCGGTCAACGGTCCACAGCAACTGCTGCTGCCGATCGCCGGCAAGGCTGAGCTCAAGTTACAAGTGGCGCGCTACGGCGGCTTCAAAGGACCGATCGCAATACAATTCGACGGGCTGCCAGCAGGCGTATCGATTCCCGATTCCTTGACGATCGAGCCCGATCAAGCCGAGTTGAAGATTCCGGTTGAGGCGGCGGCTGAAACGGCTTGTATCGCGCGGGTCATCCAGGTGTCTGGTTTGGCCACGATCGCTGATAAGTCCGTATCGGTATCGCTACAGACGCCCGCTACAGGTAATCTCTGCCCGCGGCGGCCGGACGCGAACAAGATTAACGGGATCCTGCTGGCGACGACGATGAAAGCGCCTTTCGAGATCAATCTGATTGGCAAGAACCGCCAACGCGCGGTGCACCGTGGTACGACCTATCCAGCTCCGTTGGAAATCAAGCGGGCAGCGGATTTCGAAGGCGAAGTCATTTTGCAGATGGCGGCCAAACAAAGCCGCCACCGGCAGGGGATTTCCGGTCCGAGGATGACCGTTGCCGCCAATCAATCACGAGTGTCTTATCCCTGTTTTATGCCAGAGTGGTTGGAAACGGACCGCACGACACGAATGACCATCATGGGGTTGGCGTGGGTTCCCGACCCGCAAGGTAAACCGCGCGCGGTAACCAAAGCGACGAATGGCAATGTGACAATGATTCTGGAAGGAGCCTTGCTGAAAGTGACCCCGCAAAGGCGCATGATCAGCTTGCGGCCGGGGCAATCACGGCAGGTGCCTGTGCGAGTTTTCAGATCGGCCAAATTGCCGGTGCCCGTTCAGCTGGAATTGATTGTACCGCCCGACATCGCTCAGCACGTCAAGGCGGATCCGATCACGGTTCCCGCCGGTACGGCGGAGGTTGTCCTCAAGCTGCGCAGCAGCGCGTCGGGAGACTGGGTGGGTGATCATCCGTTACGGATCCGCGCCACCGCCTTGCAGGATGGTAAGTGGCCGGCGATTTCTGAAGCCGATTTGCCGTTGCGGGTGCTACCGGTGGCGGTCGACACGTCGGCCAACTAGTCGAGCCAGTCGGGGCGGATTTGGCCCCGGTTCGTCGAACGGGTATGCTGGCATAAA
Source organism: Planctomycetaceae bacterium (assembly GCA_002709225.1). GTDB lineage: Bacteria > Planctomycetota > Planctomycetia > Pirellulales > Pirellulaceae > UBA9264. The sequence goes on along the minus strand of PAQH01000087.1, from coordinate 8,085 downwards.
GAGTGGTCGAGATGCCATTGCCACAATATTGCTGGTCCTGTGCAGGTAGTTGTGCGCCACACGTGATCTGTCGTGTTGTTCGCTTCTTCAATATTATCAGGGGTTTCGATGAACCAATCTGATCGTGCCAGGCGGCTCCGCATCGCCGCCGTTGTGACGGAGTACCGTCGCTATTCCCACGCTCAGCACATTCTTGATCGCTTCCTGTGGGGCTATGGGTTTGAGGGACGTCATCACCGTCCAGAAATGGACCTGGTTTCCATGTATGTGGATCAGCACCCGGACGGTGAGTTGAGCGGTGAGCGGGTGCGCGAGTTTCCACAACTGAAAGCCTATCCTTCGATTGGCGAGGCCCTCTCTCTGGGCGGGGACAAACTTGCTGTGGATGGAATTCTGCTCATTGGGGAGCACGGTCGCTATCCCAGCAATGAAAAGGGGCAAAAACTCTACCCACGCTATGAGTTCTTCCAGCAAATTGTCGAGGTTTTTGGCGCCAGTGGACGGACGTGTCCTGTATTCAACGACAAGCACCTCTCGTGGAATTGGGATTGGGCCCAAGCGATGGTGGAGACGTCGCGAAAGATGGATTTTGCTTTCATGGCAGGTTCTTCGTTGCCCGTGACGCGGCGCATTCCTGCTATCGATATGCCTCTGCAAGCGGAAATCTCCGAAGCACTTTGTCTGGCGCCCGGTGGAATCGACGGATATGACATTCACGCACTGGAGACTGCGCAGTGCATGGTTGAAAGGCGAAAAGGCGGTGAGACAGGCGTGGAATATATTGAGGCGAGTCGGGAAGAGGAGGTCTGGGAGCGTATGGCACGTGGTGGCTGGGACCAGGGAGGGTGGGATCGTGAGTTGTTGCAGGCGTGTCTCTGTCGCAGTCAGTCACTGGTGCCGTCACGTCAAGGGTTCAATCACATCTTACCCACCGCGGCGGAGATTCCCGAGCAAGTCAAAGAGAATCACGGACCCTATTGTTACCGCTATCGCCATCGTGATGGTCTGAAGATGACCATGCTACTGGCGGAAGGTGTTGTCAACGATTTTACGTTTGCAGCCAGGTTCCGTGGGACCGGGAAGGTGTTGTCAACGCATTTTCATCTCCCCCCGCGTGAAGTCTGCAACTTTTTTAGTCCTTTGGTCTACCATGCTGAACAGATGTTCTTGACCGGAAAGTCGCCGATCCCCATCGAGCGAAACCTGTTAACCACAGGTTTGACCGCGGCGGGAGTGGAGTCACTGTTCCAGGGCGGCAAGCGATTGCCGACGCCTCATCTGGATATTGTCTATCAGCCGCGGCCCCAATCGACGTTTTGGCGGACGTGATGCACTGCGCCGATGGATGGTGTTTCATGCCTTTTACGTCGGCATGCGAACAGGGCGCTGTGCGTGTCACTCAAGGTATTCGCCCGGTGTGAGCGGACTGTGGGCAAGGCGAAACTTTTTTTCCCCCGCTGTGCCAAAGAACTCGACCACCGCAGTTCGTTTTTGTCCGGACCCGCTGAGTTTGGTGATTCGCCCCGAACCATATTCGGGATGGTCGACAACCATCCCGAGTTGAAACACGCTGGCTGGTATGCGTTGGGCTGGTGGACTGGTCGCTTCGGCGAGGTCACTGGCTTTCACGAGTTTCGATTGAATGTCGGAGAGCGTATGAAATGCATCCGCATCTTCGTCCGCCAGGTCCTGAAGAGAGCTTTCGTAAGGATCGAAATGTGATTGCTCTTGGTAGTCGGGTTCGATCGAGCAGAGTTGAAATTCTTCCCTGGGGATTTCCAGGAGAAACTGACTGGGTACCGCCATTCGTTGTTGGCCACGGAACGTGCGGTATTGCACGTGGCTTAATTGCAACTCTTGTTCGGCCCGTGTGATCCCGACAAACAGCAAACGCCGCTCTTCTTCCAACTGATCAGGGTCTTCGGTGCTGCGTTCATGTGGTAACAGCCCCTCTTCGACCGCGACAATGAAAACCATGGGGAACTCGAGTCCTTTGGCAGCATGCATTGTCATCAGAGTCACGCGATCGCTATCTTGATCCCAGGCGTCCGTGTCGGCCACCAGTGATGCCCGTTCGAGAAAGGCTTCCAGGCCTCCCTCTTCCGGATGCTGCTGGTCAAACTCGCGTGCATCGGTCAAAAGTTCCTCGATGTTTGCCAGGCGGTCCTGGTCTTCTTCACGCTCACTACTCGCTAACCAGTCGTGATAGGTGGATTCGTGGAGAGTGGCTTGCATTAGATCCTCAACTCCCTGACTCGCTGAAACACTCAACCGGTCGATGAGTGCAACAAACTTGGCGATCGAGACGGCGGCTGTCTTTGTCAGCGATTCGATCAGTCCCGCTTCCCGGGCGGCATCCAACAGTGGTATCTGGTAGCGGGCCGCGTGCGCGATGACTAGTTCGAGCGAACGTTTTCCGATCTTGCGTGGCGGTACGTTGACGATGCGAAGAAAAGAGGCGTCACTGCGGGGATTGTTGACCAGCTGTAGATACGAAAGGATGTCTTTGATTTCCTTGCGTTGGTAAAACTCCAAGCCGTTGACAATCTGATAGGGGATCTGGTGTGTCCGTAAGGCGTTTTCAATGGTTCGTGACAACGCGTTGATGCGATAGAAAATAGCGATGTCAGCGAGACGCATGCCATTGCGTTTGGCTTCCTCGATCCGAAATGCCAGGTCGTCGGCTTCGTCCCGCCCGGTTGGGTATACGGCCAGTCGCACAGGCTTACCTTCGGGTTGCTCGGTAAACAACTTTTTCGGTTTGCGTTTCTGGTTGTGCGTGATCAAATGATCCGCGATGCGAAGTATGTTTGGTGTGCTGCGGTAGTTCTGTTCCAGTCGTACCACTTTGACTTGAGGATAGTCTTTTTCGAAGTCCAGCAAGTTGCTGAGATTGGCTCCGCGCCAGCCATAGATCGACTGGTCCGGATCTCCGGTGACTGCAAGATTCGGATGTTCGATGGAGAGTGCCCGTACGATCGCGTATTGCGCTAGGTTCGTGTCCTGATATTCGTCAACCAAGATATAGCGATAACGGTCATCGAGTGTTTGTCGAAGTTGCGGGTTTTCTTTCAGCAGCGTTGCGACGTGCATCAGCAAGTCGTCAAAGTCGACCGCATTGGCGATCCGTAACTGCTGCTGATAGACCGGATAGACTTCTTTCACGATGGTACCCACTGTGCTGCCCCACCGAGGCTCGTATTGGTCCGGTGTGACGAGGCGATTCTTGGCCCAGCTGATCGCATTCGCGACCGCTTCGACCGAGGTGTGGGTCATCTCGATTTCGAGATTGCGAATGGTCTGTTTGAGTGTTTGCAAGCTGTCTTGCGTGTCGTAAATGGAGTAGTTTTCCTGTAAGCCCACCATGGCGGCGTATTGGCGCAGCAGGCGTGCACAGAATCTGTGGAATGTGCCCAGCCAGACCGCCTGTCGTGGAGCCAGCCGCTCGAGGCGGAGACGCATTTCATCAGCCGCTTTGTTGGTAAAGGTGACGGCGAGGATCTGGCGGGGCGCAATTCCGTGACGTAGTAAATTGGCAATGCGGTGCGTAATCACGCGTGTTTTGCCGCTTCCGGGGCCGGCGAGAATCACCAGGGGACCGTCTACATGTTCCACGGCTTGACGTTGTGGTTCCGTCAGCTTGTCGCCGAATTCCCTCAGCCGATCAGAGCCATCCATGGTGAGTTTCTCTTGCAGGGCAAGCAGCTGCGGCGCTGCGGACGCTGACAATGCACAGTCATGCCTGGCACGAACTACCGCGCATCGTCACGTATTCTGGCGGATCGCCCGCATATGCTAGCATCCGCGAGGTTTTCTCCCCAGAACCGCGCGCCCATTTTTGGCGGAAACGCTATACTAATTTGCGGATATGGCAAACTCGAAACGGGCGTTGCATGGAACGTAACGCCCGGGCCCGCGAGAATGATCCCGCGGAGAAGTTTGTACGCGAGTCCCGGATGGGACGCGAGCTTATTGCAGGGGAAAGGAAACCCAATGACACGGATCCCATTGAGTGTGGCGGATGAAGAGTCACGCAGTCTCAAAGAACGGCTGGAAATGAGTACCGCTGAAATCGGCTTGACCGTGCGGACGACAAACTGTCTTGAAGAACGTGGAATCTTCTCGGTTGAGGATTTGCTGAATTGTACTCCCGACGATTTGCTCAGTATCTCCAATTTCGGAGATAAGACGTTGACGGAGGTCTATTCTGCACTGTCGAATATTGGTTTTCATCGGCCCGCAGTATAGCGCTCGGCGAAAAGTGACGCATGCGGACAACGATGGAACCTGTAGCCAGTGATGCGCTGCCGCCTCGATCTGGTTGTTGTGCCCACCGCGCCCGCGACCTGTCGTCCGCTTCCCAGTGAACACAGGACTCGTTTCTCCGGATTCCGTCCAATGGTGTCAACGCAGACGCCCTGGTAAAACGTGTGCAGTGACGCGGGTCTGCAGATTTCATTGTGGCGGACGTTTATACCGCCATTCGAGGCATATGGTATGAAAATCGCCTATTTGGATTGCGCCAGTGGTATTAGTGGAGATATGACATTAGGAGCGTTGGTGGATGCGGGTGTTCCGCTCGAGGCGATCCAGCAGGGCGTGGATTCACTGGGGCTCCCGAGTTGTCGGCTGGTCGCCACCGAGGTCAAGAAAAAGGGTTTTCGCGCCACTAAGGTGGATGTCGAGTACGAGCCGGAGCATGCCCATCGCCACCTCCACCACATTACGGAGATGATCGATCAGAGCGCTTTGTCCGGGCCTCAGCAGGAGCTCGCGCGACGCATTTTCACACGGCTGGGTGAGGCGGAAGCCAAAGTACACGGAACCACATTGGAGAAAGTCCATTTCCACGAAGTGGGCGCTGTGGATTCGATTGCCGACATTGTCGGAGGCGCAATCGGCCTCGACGTACTGGGTGTCGACCGGATTGTAAGTTCGCCAATTCCGACGGGTACTGGTTATGTGACGATTGCCCACGGACGAGTCAGTATTCCGGCACCCGCCACCGCGGAATTGCTCGTCGGCGTGCCGCTGTGCGACAGCGCTGTTACCGCCGAATTGACGACACCGACTGGCGCTGCCATCGTGGCTACGGTCGTGGATGCTTTTGGGCCACTGCCGGCAATGACCATCGAGTCGATCGGGTATGGTGCGGGCACGCGCGACTTGGAGGAGCAGGCCAATCTAGTCCGCTTGCTGGTAGGGGAGGTGGACGATCGCCAGGAAGCGGATCAGGTGTGGGTGCTCGAGACGAATCTGGACGACATCAGCGCGGAGCTGGTAGGGCACTGTACGGCATTACTTGGTGAAGCGGGGGCGTTGGACGTCTACACGACTGCGATTCAGATGAAGAAGAATCGTCCAGGAGTGTTGTTGAGCGTCTTGTGTACCGCGGAACAAATTGCCCGCCTGGAGAAGATTATTTTTCGCGAGACGACCACCCTGGGGATTCGGCGTTGGCCAGCCAGCCGCCACAAGCTGGAGCGTAGCCCCTGTGCCGTGGAGACACCGTGGGGTGAAGTTGCCGGAAAACTGGCCTTGATGGCCGATGGCGGCCGCAGTTTTTCACCCGAGTTCGAGGCCTGCCGCACACTGGCGTCCGAGCATGGTGTCGCACTTAAGCAGGTTTACGAGGCGGCACGGCGCGCATTTCATGATGCCAGTTAAACCGTTACTGGTCAGTAGACGTGTTTGTTTGCGTTCCCGGTGGGCATTCGCAGACCGGCGTCAGTTTGCGAACGGATCGCCGCTTTGAGTCACGGTTTGTCGGGGTCCGCGGGTGGATCCTTTTGGATGTGTACCCTGCCTCCCCGACGGAGCAGCGGAGGTACCACTCCATCGTCAATCAAGTCGTTGGAAATCAAGTGGGTAATGGAAGCTCCTTCGGTGCGGACCTGGGCGCTGCCATTATTTCCAACGAGGCAGTGGTCGATTCGCACACGTGATGCCCCTCCGACGGAAATACCGCTACGGCCATTGCCACGGCAGACCAGGCCTGTCAGCTGGGCGCCGAATACACCGTCATGCGCGTTGATTCCGTCGAGCTGAAAGCCTTGCACAGTCAGGTCGTGGATGACGACATCGCGAACTTCATAGAGCGTAATACCAACAGGAAGTACGGTATGACTGAGATTGTGTTCTGAGGGCAGTTTACCGCGGGCAGCGCGGAAGTAGATATGGCCCTGCAGCAGGCAGTATTCGAGTTCCTGTAGCTCTGGCAATTGTCCTGGCTTGGGCGACATTTTCCGAGCAGCGGGTTTGCCATCGAGATATAGCACGTGAAACGACTTGGCGCTGGGTGGAAAGCGGTAGAGGTCCGCCTCGACATGCTGCCAGGCATTAGGTCGGACTGGCCGGGTGCCGTCAAGCGTCGCGCCGTTGCCGACGATTTCGAAAGAAGTTCCCGCGATGCCACTATGTTTGGAAGCTTGCAGCGTCAGGCTTTCTCGGTAGGGTTCCTCGGTCTTAGCGAGCACAATGCGGTCACCAGCGCGCGCTAAACGCAAAGCCTGCGCGATCGTCCGTACTGGGCCACCAGCCGCCCCCTTGGATTCCAAGGAGCGGCCGTTGCGTACATCATCCCCTGTCGCGTTGTTGACAAACAAGTCGCCCGCCGAAGCGGCACCTGTCAGCAGCAGCCAGGTGGCGACGAGTTCAAGGCAACAATGGTGATGGGCAGGAGCGGACCTGCCAACGAGCGATTGGTTCATGGACGCAGTTCCCCGACTGAAGCGAATGTCGATACGACCGCCGTTAACGCGTCCCCCCGGGCCCTGCTGGACTATCCGCTGGCAGTATTGGCTGCCCGCTGAGAGAATTAGCTGGCTGCTGGCGCCGCGGTTGGGATGGTAGTGTTCCTAACCACTGGCGTACTTACGGTGCGCAGCACTCCGGACCGGTGAGGATTGTGCGCCAAGCCACCGATCGCGTCAAGAAAAATACTTTAACAGCGACTGGGTAGTTAGTGTGGGGGGGGGGCGCATGTTTTCCGATCCAGCACAGGCAGGTCAATAGTCGGCGACCGATCCATCTGGGTAGAATCCGGGCCCGCGCCAGCGATACCGATAATTTGGATCCGCGGCGACTTCCAGGAGTGTTTTCTCGTCGACATCAATCCCCAGGCCGGGGCCCTCTGGCAGGCTGACATGACCGTCTTCAGAACGTTTCCAGTGTGGGTGCAGAAAACGCCCTAGCAGGGCGTTGTCGTAGGATTCATGGATCAAGAACAAAGGAATCGAAGCGGTGACATGAAAACTCGCGGTCATGCCTAGGTAGGATTGAGTGCAGTGTGGAGCGAGGGGCACATGGAAAGCCTCTGCCAGAGCGGCAATTTTCTTCATCTGTGTGATGCCACCGGTATAGCCACAGTCGGGTTGGAGGATGTCGATCGCATTTTCTGTCAGGTAGGGAATGACACCCCAGATCGTACGGTCACGCTCACCGAGTGCCAACGGAATTCCGATTTGTTGCTTGAGGCGTTTGAAGACTTCGATGTTTCCCGGTACCGCAGGTTCTTCGAGAAACAGAATATTCGCAGGTTCGATACGAGATGCGAACTGGATCAGAGTCGCCGGCGGCACGGCGCTGTGCGCATCAAACATCACCGTACCCCGTGGACCGAGGCGCTTGCGAGCCTCGCGCACCCGGCTGACCATTTCTTCGATGTCGAAGGGATCGCCGGACTGGGGACGTGGGCCACTGCCGATTTTCACGGCCTTGGCCGATGGATAGACTCGAATGCGATCTCGTGTAGGGCCACCCAACAACTGATAAACGGGCGCTTTCCAGAGTTTGCCAGCGATGTCCCACAACGCCATATCGATGCCGGCGATACAGTGGACCATGAAGGCGCCCCCGCGCTGGTTGCGTTCGGCCCGGTAGAGCGTTTGCCAGATGTGTTCGATGCGGGTGGGGTTCTGGTTATCGATCAAGGCAAACATCTCGGTGGCCAGCGCGGCCGCAACGCTGGGTACGACTCCCTTGATTTCTCCCCAGCCGAAGAGATCGGTATTGGTCTCGATTTTGACGTAGACACGGTCTCGGCAGATGTGTGGGTGGAGTGCCCGGATGCGGAGTGTCGAGTGG
>PAQH01000086.1 GCA_002709225.1 Planctomycetaceae bacterium | reverse complement strand
CGAAGAGAAACCAGCCGCTGACGCGCCTGCCGAAGAGAAACCAGCCGCTGACGCGCCTGCCGAAGAGAAACCAGCCGCTGATGGGGTATCGACTGCGGATAACAATCCGCCAGAAGATCAAATTACCCGTGACTGGCCTCAATGGGGTGGCACTGCGATACGAAACAATGTTCCAGTCGGAAAGAATATTCCAATTACTTGGAATGTGGGCGAAATCGACCGTCAAACAAATGAGTGGATCAAGGACGAAGCCGTTGATGTCAAATGGGTTTCTCGGGTTGGCAGCCAAACCTATGGCAACCCAGTTGTCGCGGGCGGACGTGTCTATGTTGGAACCAATAACAGCGCTGGCTACATGAAGCGTTATCCGGCGAACATTGATCTAGGGTGTTTGCTTTGCTTTGATGAAAAGACTGGTAAATTTCTTTGGCAGCATTCAAGTGAGAAGCTCTCTACTGGGCGAGTCCACGACTGGCCGCTACAGGGTATCTGTTGTGCGCCACTGGTCGAGGGTGATCGTGTCTGGTTTGTTACCAGCCGTGGTGAGGTGCGTTGTGTTGACGCCGATGGATTCTACGATGACGAGGACGATGGTCCGGTCAAAGGTGGATTGGCGAAACTATTTGGTTTGCGCAAGAGCGAAAACCCAGAGACAGACCAGGTTGCACCAGCAATTGCCGCCTTGACTGGCGGTAAGTTGCCGGAGTCGATTCTGCAACTGTTTGCCAAAGCGGGAGCAGAGCTGCCTGCGGACGCCAAACTGGCGGCGGGTGAAGCCCCGAATTCTTGGGTTATTACCGCGAAAGTCGCGGGAATCGATCGGCAGTTTCAGCTCGCGATGAGAGGCCCCTCACTATCTGGCTTTAAAGTGATTGCCACCGCAGACAAACAAGAAGCCGATGTGATTTGGGTTTATGACATGATGCGGGAGTTGGGGGTTTCGCAACACAACATGTGCAGCTGCTCAGTGACCGCGCTTGGAGATATCTTGTTTGTTGCGACTTCTAACGGGCTGGACGAGTCGCACATCAATTTGCCCGCCCCGGGAGCTCCGAGTTTCATTGCCATGAACAAGCACACTGGCGAGGTGTATTGGACGGACAAATCCCCGGGTGCCAATATCTTGCATGGGCAATGGGCTTCACCAGCGATTGCAAACTTGGGCGGCGTCAACCAGGTAGTTTTTCCGGGAGGCGATGGCTGGGTCTATAGTTTCAAGGCTGATCAAGGTCAGGACGGCAAGCCGACGTTGTTGTGGAAGTTCGACGCCAATCCCAAAGAATCGAAGTGGATCCTGGGAGGCCGCGGAACTCGAAACAATATTATTGCGACGCCGGTGATCTATAAAAACTTTGTCTACGTGGCGGTTGGACAGGACCCTGAGCATGGCGAAGGGCCAGGACATCTGTGGTGTATTGATCCCACCAAAAAGATGGACGGAAGTGATGTCAGCACGCAGTTGGCAATGAAGGTAGCAGGTGATAAGCGTACTCCGATTGACCATCGACGCCTGCAGGCTGTAATTGCTGAGGAAGGCGAAGTCAGTGTTGACAATCCGGACTCTGCGGTCGTTTGGCATTATTCGGGGCATGACCTCGATGGTGATGGTGAAATTGCCTTTGAAGAGGAGATGCACCGCAGTTGTGGAACAGTCGCGATCAAGAACGATCTACTCTTCATTTCTGACTTCAGTGGCCTGTTCCATTGCTTGAATGCGCTGACCGGGGAGTTGAATTGGACCTACGATATGCTGGCTGCTGCCTGGGGATCGCCGCTGATCGTTGAAGATAAGGTTTTCATCGGTGATGAGGATGGCGACGTCTCTGTTTTCAAGTTGTCGGCAGATCCCAAGCAGGCGATGAAGGACCTTGATGGGGACCCGGTACCCATCAACGCCGATGAAAATGGGGATGTGGTCAACATGGGGAATTCGGTGTACAGCACGCCCATCGTTGCAAACAACGTGCTCTATATTGCTAATAAGACACATTTGTTTGCGATCGCTGCAGGAGCTGGTGGTGAAGACAAGCCGGCCGAAGCTGGGGGTGAATAGAAGTGTAGTTTGTCAGAAGTTGTAGCAGACGAATCGATGACACCCGGTATCATTGCGATGCCGGGTGTTTTCGTAATTAGCAGGAGATGCCTTGGTGGAGGAGCAGCGCCGGGACATGGTCTCCAGGCAACTGATCGGGCGAGGTATTCGTTGTCCGCGGGTTTTGCAGGCCATTGGACGAGTGCCACGCGAGGAATTTCTCGACCCCCACGCGCGTTGCAGTGCCTATGCGGATCGGGCTTTACCGATCGCATGTGAGCAGACGATTAGCCAGCCTTACATGGTGGCGTTAATGACGGAAGCGTTGGCGCTCGGTGGTTGTGAAACAGTGTTGGAGATTGGTGCTGGTTGCGGTTATCAGACTGCTGTCTTGCTCGAGATGGGGGTTGAAGTCATCAGCCTTGAACGTCATCGAGCGCTGGCACGACGCGCCCAGGACAATTTGCTGCGTTTAGGGTACAACCGCCGCTGGGTGATTCACGTCGCCGATGGCACACAAGGCTGGCCTGACGCGGCACCCTACGACTGCATTTTGCTCGCCGCTGCGGCCGAAACCTGTCCTGCTCCACTCTGGCGGCAATTGAAAGATGGTGGCATTTTAGTTGCCCCGTTTGGTGCGCGTTCCCAGCAAACACTTTGTGCAATCCGCAAAGTGGATGGTGCGCGACAGATCGACGAAATCTGTGCATGCCGCTTTGTACCGCTCGTGGCGGGACTCCCGTTTCCCGATGCTGTTTGACCTGCTAAGAGCTGGGCACTACGATGGCAGTCTCATTTGTGCGCATGCTCTAACTGACAACGAAGGTCTGTCGTCCATGCAACTTGACCCGTTGCACGTGATTATTGCTTTGGGGCCTTTGGCCGCATATTTGTTCTTGTTGGGTTTAATTAACCTCTCACGCCGCCCCTTGGTGACAACGGGTGCACGGGATGTGGCCGCTTTAGGACTGGCGGTAATCGGACTCATATTTGTCGGGCCCGCTGCTCTCTTCTTGCCCGATGCTGCGATCGTGGAATTGGGTTGGTATGCCTGGTTGATGATGGGTGCTTTTTACGGCCTGTTGCTGACTCTGGGTGTGCTCTTGTTACGACCTCGACTCGTTATCTACAACGTGACGGCGGATCAGTTGCGGCCAGCTCTGGCGAGTGTTGTGGCGGAGCTGGATCGGGATGCGCGCTGGGCAGGGGAAAGCCTGGTCCTTCCGAATCTCGGTGTCCAACTACACGTCGAGCCAGTAAGTTCGACTCGGAACGCGGAACTGATTTCAAGTGGCCCGAATCAGAACTACAGCGGGTGGCGTGCGCTCGAGGTAGCTTTGACGCGAGCCTTGCGGCGGACCACGAATTCGCCAAACCCCTATGCCATTTTTCCTTTGAGTTGTGGATTGCTTATGGGGTTGTTGGTTGCCTTTTTGACGTTCTCGAATCCAGGATTGGTAGCCCAGTCGTTGATAGAAATGTTTCGACTTTGATAATGTCCGCTGCCGCTGGCTCGTGCGCCAGCGGCGAAGGTCAAGCAAGTCACCCCCTGTCAGTTACAGTAATGTGTTGTTTGAAATGTGGTACCGAGGGTTTCTTAATCGTAGTAGGCCGAGTCGTAGTAGCGTCGCCGCCGGTAAGAAGAGTGAAAGCGACGGAGTGGACGTCCTCCTTCGACGAACCAATAGCCACCCAACAGCCGATAGAGCGCGAGAATGGTGAAAGCGCCGAGAGTACCCACCACGAAACCGACGGGGCCGATTACCGACACTCGTTCACCGTAGTAATAGGAGAGCAACCCGCACCCCATCAAAGTTCCAACAATTCCCATCACCAACGTGGCTACCGAACCACCTGGATCACGTCCTGGCATGACGCCCTTCGCGGCCAGTCCGACAAGGGTCCCGAAGCCGACGTAGACAAGTATGTCGTTTGCCCAGGCTTGGGCAAACGGGGGGAGCTGTAGCGATTCTAGTGGCATGATGGCTACCAGTAAAAGTGGATTGGGCAGCGAGCCTCGATAAAGGTAAAACGGATTTGTGCTCTTGTGTTGTTGTCGGTTGTTTTGCTGGAATTGATTGAGTTGATCCGCAGCCGGCGTAGGTGGCCTGCGGGTCAGCTCGTACGATTCGTCAGCCTTTATTGGCGAGTTGAAGTGATCAGATTTTGGTTCTAGACTCAAACAGCAAGCGTCTTCAGAACCGACAGATTGAAACTTGGTGGGACATGCCGGAAAAAACGGATAATAGGGTTCTGGTGATTGCGCAAGAGTTACAGGTGAAAGGGAAAGACGTGTACTTGATGTCGCCGCGTTTGTCGTGCCTGCTTGTCCTATTGGCGGGTATTTGTTCGGGGAAGTCCTTGGCGAATGACGATCGGTATACGGACGAAGAACGGGCCCACTGGTCCTTCCGGCCAAGAATGCAAGTCGACGTGCCTGTCGTCGATGGTTCAATCGAGGAGACGTGGGTACGTTCGCCAGTCGATGCCTTTGTCGCCAACCGTTTTGCTGCGAGAAATCTCGCCCCGGCTCCGGCGGCCTCTCCTGCCGTGCTGACACGGCGTCTTTTCTTTCAGCTGATCGGCTTGCCACCGAGCCAGCGGGATTTGCGGAGCGTCCAACAGGATTTGTCTCCGGATCGTTACGATCGCCTGACAGATCGCCTGTTGGCGAGCCCGCGGTATGGCGAACGTTGGGCTCAGCATTGGTTGGATGTCATACGATTCGCAGAAACCGAAGGATTTGAGTACGACCGGTACCGATCCGGTGCCTGGCGGTTTCGTGATTATGTGATCCGCTCCTTTAACGAAGACAAGCGTTTTGACGTTTTCAGTTTGGAGCAATTGGCGGGAGACGAGTTGTCTGCCGAAAGCGAGAGCGACCGGTACCGATATCAGGTGGCTGCGGGCTTCCATCGTCTTGGACCTATTCGCAGAAATGCGGGGAATCCAGAAGTTGCATTTAGCCGCAATGAAGTCTTGACGGAGATGACGGACATTATTGGGGCGAGTTTTCTGGGATTGACCGTAGGTTGCGCCCGCTGCCACGATCACATGTTTGATCCGATACGTCAGCGTGATTATTACCAACTACAGGCATTCTTGGCCGCGACACATGAACATGATGTGGTTTTGGCAAGTCAGGAAGAACGTGGCAATCATCGGCGACGAACGGCTGAGATCGAACAGCAGATTGAGCAGCTGAACAAGCGGCTTGTGGATGCCGACACGGAACAAAAGAAGGGTTTGCAGAACGCGTTAGATGCGTTGAAATCACAGTTGCCACGGCCGTTGCCGCTGATTTCAAGCATGCATAATGACATGCAAAAACGCTCTCCCATACATGTGCTTGATCGTGGTTTGGAAGACAAGCCGGGAGAGGTTGTGGGCATGAGGGTCTTGGCGGTATTTCTGCCTGACCAGACACCGTCGTTGGCGCCCGACACACGACAACCCAAAACACAGTTGGCGCGTTGGATTACGGACCCAGATCATCCACTTACCGCACGTGTGATTACCAATCGCTTGTGGCAATACCATTTTGGTCAAGGATTAGTTCGTACCGCGAATGACTTTGGTGCCAATGGTGACAAACCAAGTCACCCGCAGCTCCTGGACTATTTGGCTAACGAGTTGGTGCGCCGTGGCTGGGAAATGAAGCAGCTTCATCGGATGCTGGTGTCGAGTCGTGTTTTTCGTCAGTCGTCACGGTTTTCACAAACAGAGAAGTCACATACGGTCGATCCTGATAATCGATGGTTGGCGAGGTATGCAAGGCGACGACTGCAAGCAGAAGAACTGCGCGACGCAATGCTCTCAGTAAGTGGACGGTTGCATCACGTGGGAGGAGGCCCAAGCGTCATTGCGGAAGTGGATCAGGAGCTCATTGAACTACTCTACAAGCCGACGCAATGGGCTGTTTCTAAGTCCCTTGGAGATCAGGCCCGCAGGTCCATTTACCTGATTGCGAAACGTAATTTGAGATTGCCGTTCATGGAAGTGTTTGACCAGCCTGATCTGCAGACAAGTTGCGCAAGACGCGAAGCGAGTACGCACGCGCCACAAGTCCTGGAGATGTTGAACGGGCGTTTAACGAATACGCTGGCGAAAGCCTTTGCATCCCGAATTGTGGCGGAGGCTGGCTCTTCTCACACCCACCAGGTGCGCTACGCTTTCTTAGTTGCGATAGGCCGAGAGCCCGATAGCGATGAGCAACGAGCAGCAGAGCGCTTTCTTGGCCAGGGAACGCTGACGGAGTTTGCACTCGCGATGTTCAATCTCAATGGGTTTATTTACGTCGATTGACCCGCGATCACGCTCTTGATGGTTCCACGGATGTTCGGTCCGTTGGCAGCGAATCGACGTTGACCTGCCTCAGGTGAACCAGTCGTCGAAGCCAGCAGAGTGGATGATTTTGTCATCAGCTGCAGATGTGAATCAGGTTTGCCGGGATCGAACGCTTGTTTGGTAGTGAATCAACTGAAAAAACAATAACAGACCGATTACTCCCGCAGCCAGTAAAAATGGCGTGTGATTCCCCAAGCTGTGGCCAATCAACCCGCCAAACAGCGCTCCACCTGATAAACCCATCGCGAGCGTCGCTTCGTTCCATCCACTGGCTGCTCCTTTTTGTGAGTCGGAGCTGGCCGTTGTGCTGTAAGTCAAACTGGCGAAGTAGTTGAAGCCTTGCATCACTGACATCAGTGCGATCAAGATTGCGAAGGCAATCCAGGAAGTCGCCATCGACAGGCCTACGAGACAAAAAATGCCGAGGATTTGTGCACTAGCGGAAATCCCAAAACGGTATCTCCAGAAAGACCGCTTGTGCATGAGGAAGATCGTGCCGATTACCACCAGACGACCGGCTGCCAGCATCAGTCCGTGTCTGCCAGCGGGGATACCTAAATCGACGATCACATGGGGCGCCAGGAAAAAAAGGATACTTCCCGAGAAGGTGCCACCGAAATTGGCAATCCAGGCCAGACGTGCAAATTGCCGAGCGGGTTGGTTGTGGCTGACGGTTTCCAGGTTCGTCTTGCATTCGAGATGCTTCAGCTGGGGCTCTTTTGTCAATAACAGGCAGGTAAAGCTGATCACTGTGAGGGCCATCGCCAGGTACAGAGGTCCTGTGATACCCCAGTACCCGTAAAACCAACCGCCCACCCACTGCCCGCACACGAGACCAAGATTCCAGGAGATGCAAAATCGCAGATAGGCGAGACTCTCTTGGCGATCAGTTCGCCCCTGGCCAATCCAGGCGATTAAGGAAGGATAGATGGTGCCTAATGCCGCGCCACTCGTGATGTATGCCAGAAAGAGAACTGTTCGATGGGAGGAAAACGCCAGCACGCTCGCCAAACTAGCGAGCACCGCAATGGTTCCGCAGAGAGCCATTCGCCGCTTGCCAAAACGATCCGAGCCACGGCCTCCCAGCGCGTTGCTCACAGCGCTGGCTAGAGAAAACACCGCGCCTAGTGCACCCAACAATAGTGGATCGGAGTTGGCTTCCGCGACCTGGCGCTGGACTGAGAAAATCAACAGAAACGCGGCAAAGTCCGTCAGCCAAGTCACTGTGTAGAGCATAGGTTTTCTAGTAAGAAGAATAGTCGCAATGAGGGTGGAGAGACTAACTGGAACGTGATTGTGCCACCGGGGTATCGTTTGAGTCGAGGGGGCACTAAGGCTGGCGAGACTGCCGACACGTCACATCCGGTTCCGCCCAGATCGAAGAAACGCGTTGAAGTGCGGCCAGTCGTTGTGTCCGGCTATACGCCGCCCTGGCAAGAGCCGTATAATCGCAATCTGATAATGCGTTACCACAGTTGGGTTGGCTATTTCAGTGACCTGCTCTTGATTGAGAATGCCGAATGAGTTTTTCGTCCTCCGGTCCACGCACCATGTTCCAGAAGATCTGGGACAGCCATGTGGTTCATGCTGAGTCAGGCAAGCAGACGATTTTGTATGTCGATTTGCATTTGGTCCACGAAGTTACTAGTCCTCAGGCTTTCGAAGGCATGAGAATTGCCGGTCGCCAGGTTCGGCGCCCTGGGAAGACGGTTGCTACGCAAGACCACAACGTTCCCACGACCGATCGCGCAATGCCAATTACGGATCCGATTTCGTTGAAGCAAGTCGAGACGTTGCGCAGGAATTGCCAGGATTTCGGGATCCGGCTGTATGACTTGGATGATCCTCAGCAGGGAATTGTACATGTCATCGGTCCAGAATTGGGCTATACGCAGCCAGGAATGACCATTGTCTGTGGTGATAGCCACACCGCGACGCACGGCGCATTCGGTGCATTGGCTTTTGGGATTGGTACCAGCGAAGTGGAGCACGTGCTGGCAACTCAGACGTTGCTTCAGTACGAGCCCAAAACAATGAATCTTCAAATTGACGGAGAGCTTAACCGTGGTGTGACGGCAAAGGATCTGATCTTGTATCTGATCGGCCAGTTGACCACCGCAGGCGGAACTGGGTACGTGTTGGAATATAGCGGCAGCGTAATTGAATCGCTCAGCATGGAAGAGCGGATGACGGTCTGCAACATGTCCATCGAAGCGGGTGCGCGTGCGGGCATGATCGCGCCGGATCAAAAGACATTTGATTACTTGCGGGGGCGAAATTACGCCCCAGAAGATTGGGATGCTGCCGTTGCACGTTGGCGTCTGTTGGCGTCTGACGACGGTGCCCAATACGATCAGGTACACCTGTTCCACGGTGCAGACGTGGCGCCACAGGTTACCTGGGGAACCAATCCAGGCCAGGTGATTTCGGTTGAGGAACTGGTTCCCGATCCATCAGGACTTGCGAATCAGGCAGACCAACGGGCTGCGGAAGACGCCCTGAAATATATGGGGCTCGAAGCGGGAAAGCCTCTGACGAATGTTGATGTGGATCGTGTTTTCATCGGATCCTGTACAAACTCCCGGATTGAGGATCTGCGCGCCGCGGCGGCGGTCGCTAAAGGTCATCAGGTTGCATCGAACGTGGGTGCCATGGTGGTTCCTGGCAGTGGGGCGATCAAGGAGCAGGCGGAACAGGAGGGGCTAGCCGAAATTTTTCAGCAAGCTGGCTTTGATTGGCGGGAAGCTGGCTGCAGTATGTGTTTGGCAATGAATCCTGACAAACTTGATTCTGGACAACGTTGTGCGTCAACCAGCAACCGGAACTTCGAGGGACGCCAGGGGAAAGGTGGGAGAACACATTTGGTATCGCCAGCAATGGCTGCCGCCGCCGCTGTACGGGGTCATTTTGTGGATGTTCGGGACTGGGACTACGTGGGCTGATGCCCACTAAAGCAGTTGCTCAGTGACAGCCTTCTTGTGGATAGGCGCTGGACAGTGTGATATCGCCTACCGCCGCAACTTCCGTTGCCATTCATCAAAACCTTCCAGGACGGCGGTCAACTCATGGGTCTCGCCGTCGCGGAAGATGCGGACGGTAGCTTCTGTCCCGATTTCCGTATTACCGATGAGGTTATACAGCTCGCTTGCGTCTCGAACTACTCTCCCGCCCCAATTCAGGATGACGTCGCCGGATTGAATTCCA
The DNA here is from genome assembly GCA_002709225.1 of Planctomycetaceae bacterium. Taxonomy (GTDB): domain Bacteria; phylum Planctomycetota; class Planctomycetia; order Pirellulales; family Pirellulaceae; genus UBA9264. The sequence continues at coordinate 34,307 of PAQH01000086.1, read as the reverse complement.
GCGGCCGCTGCAGGGGATTTTTCCGTCACACGGAACACGTAGGCACCGTTGAGTTGATAGGTGGTCATATCGTCATTGAGCGGTAGGCCGAGTTCCTTGCCGAGTTCCTCGGTGAGGGAACGCGGTTCAATACCTAGAAATCCACGTTCAAATTTTCCGTGTTTGCGGATTCGCTCGAAGACCACGCGAGCCACGTTACTGGGTACTGCGAAACTGATGCCTTGGTAGGATTCTCCTACGATGGCCGTGGTAATACCTACCAACTCTCCCTTCGCATCGACCAGTGGTCCGCCACTGTTCCCGGGGTTCACTGCCGCATCGGTCTGCAAATAGTCCTTGTGTGGTCGATCTGCCGGGCCCAGCCATCGATGTTTGGCGCTCACGATCCCAAAAGTAATACTGCGGTCTAATCCAAATGGACTGCCGAGTGCCCAAACCATGGCGCCCGTGTCTAATGCGTCACTGTCACCCCAGGTGATGGGCATCAGCCCTTCAGGTTGAATCTTGAGTACCGCTAAATCGGTCAATTCGTCGCTGCCGACCAGAGTTGCGGGAACAACACGTCCTCGGCCGATTGAAACCTGAATCCCATCAGCGCCTTTGACGACGTGGGCATTTGTCAACACATAACCGTCTGCATCGACTACGACTCCGGATCCCTGGCCTTCACTCAGTCCGCCTCGCAGCCAGTTGCCGCGCGATCTTTGCTTGCCCAGTACGTTGATGTGAACCACACTCGGTCCCGCCCTTTTGGAGACCTGAGCTGATAGCTCATTGAGACGAACATTCTTGAGAATTTCAGCTGCAACCTCGTATTGGGCTTTCTCTTTTCCTAGATTCCAGGAATAGCTGATCCGTTGGACCAGCATCGGCACGATTGCTGCCGAGACGAGCATGAACGCCGCGATCGCCATCAGCCAAGTTATCCGGGACAGAGACGGACTGCTTGGGAGGGAAGGAGTCGGTTTGGCAAGAGGTGTGTATAGGGGCTGATGCAAGTCCTGCGGTCTTGCCGGAACCGGTTCGGGCACTTGAGGTTCGGCCACTTGAGAAGGCCGCAAAGTGCCTGGGACCTGGGAAGGCTCTTGCTGTGACGAGTCAACTTCCATGGACCTCTCCGATCGAGTGAGTGTACGACTGACCAAGACGATCTGGAAAATAGACAAGCGCCTGCGCCACCGCCCTGTTGGCGGGTGGGTGTCTTGTATTATAGCCGTGTGCGTATCACCATGTGCTAGTCAAAGCAAATTGACAACCGTGGATCCATTTTTCGTGTGGGATTTTGTATTGATTGTCAGTGAAAGTGTGCATAGGTGCAGAACCTAATGGCTGAAGTTGGGGAGCCGATTTACTTTCCGCCAGTGGCTGCGGCTCTAGAAGGCGGGCTGTTGCGTGTGGGAGGGCAGTTGACAACAGACTGGTTGTTGGCCGCTTATGAACGCGGGATTTTTCCTTGGCCCGTCATTGAAGATGAGTGGGAAGTACTCGCGTGGTTTTCACCCGATCCCAGAGCGGTCATAGAGTTGGATGGCTTGCACGTCTCTCGGCGTTTGGCGCGTCGCATTCGCAGCGGCCAGTTTCAAGTTACGTTGAATCGGGATTTTGCTGGAGTCATATCAGGTTGCATGGCGCCACGACGAGATGATAGTGGGACTTGGATTACTTCAGAGATTCGCGATGCTTATCAGCGTCTGCACGAGTTGGGGTATGCACACAGCGTTGAGGTGTGGAGCGAGGCGGAGCTGGTAGGTGGCTTGTATGGTGTTGCACTTGGTGGGATGTTTGCCGGGGAGTCCATGTTCCATCGAGTACGCGATGCTTCCAAAGTTGCTTTGTTTTGTTTGCAATCACATCTTCGCCAGAGAGGATTTGCATTATTCGACATTCAGCAGCAAACTGACCATTCAAGGAGTATGGGCGCGGTCGAGATTTCCCGATCAGAGTTTCTGTTGCGTTTGAACAGTGCGTTGAGGTCACCGGTGACCTTTGGTGAGTGTTTGGACGACGGTATCTTGCTGCGCACCTGATTCGGTGTTGGGCTGGTTCGCCACGATGGCGGTGGCTGGAGCAGGAGCGACAACAAGATGTGTGCGGTTTCTTTCACAGTACAGGAGGGCTGCATGTGAATCTCTCGCCTGCAGAAAAGGAACGGTATGCACGCCAGTTGGGTGCGGGGGTGCTCTCCGAAGAAGGTCAATTAAATTTGCGCCGTTCTACCGCTCTGGTCACTCGTGTGGGTGGGATGGGGGGGCCAGCGGCATTGATGCTAACCATGGCTGGTGTCGGGCGCGTGATCATTGCCCATGGGGGCGACTTGATTTCCCCAGACCTCAATCGGCAGGTATTGGGATCCGAAGCGGTAATTGGCCAGCCTCGCGCGCCGCATTTTGCGGATTACCTGAGATCCATGAATCGCTTTGTTGAAGTGGACTATGTGGATCATGAGCCATCTGACAGTGAAGCGTTGGAACTGGTCCGCAAATCAAATATCGTTCTTTCTTGTCCGCCCACATTTGCAGAGCGTTTACGGCTCAATCGCGCGGCTACGGAAGCTGGTATTCCGTTGATTGATGCTGCCCAATGGGGGATGACCGGGACGATGATGGTCGTTCGGGCAGGGCTGACAGCTTGTCTGCAATGTGTCTACCCCCAGCCACCTCCATTTGAGGAGTTTTTTCCTGTAGTAGGTGCGATTTCTTCCGCAATCGGTTCCCTGGCGGCTTTGGAGGCAATTAAGATTCTCTCAGGAACAGGGCATCCTCTATTTGGGAAGATGTTGACTTATGATGGTTTCCAAGGGCGCGCCACAACCATGGAATTAACGCGTGCGGTGGATTGTCCATGCTGCGGGAACCTTTGAGATATTGGCCGGTTTTGGAGGGATCTGGGAATGAAAATTCGCGTGGTCACGATGGGACGTCACTATCACGAAACCGAGGACTTGCCCGAGTTCTTGGAGTTGCAGGAACAGGCATCGCTGGATCAGGCCATTGAGCGACTTCGACAGTTACTGCCACCAGGCGTGGATTTCCCCGGCTCCTGTCTGATTGCTCTATCCGGGAAGCACGTGGGCTCAATTGACTCGCATTCTGCGGTTCCACTGAGTGACGGTGATGAATTAATGCTGCTGGCGCCAGTTGCCGGTGGTTAGAAGCCATCCTATAATTCGCGACTTGTTCGATTTTTCGAGCCAGATTACGGACCAGACGACATGAAGATCCATGAGTATCAAGGCAAACAGCTGCTGGCTGCGGCCGGGGTTAAAGTGCCACGCGGCATCGTTGCCAGGACGCCCGACGAAGCGGCTGCCGCGTTTGCCGAACTGGGCGGCGAAATCGCCGTGATGAAATCTCAGATTCACGCGGGTGGCCGCGGCAAGGGTCGCTTTAGGGAACAGCCTGAACAGCCGGGTGTTGTGTTGATTCGGTCGGCTGAGGAAGCGCGGGCGAATGCAGAGCGGATGCTGGGTAACACTCTGGTTACGATTCAAACAGGCGAAGCTGGCAAGACGGTTAACGTGCTCTTTGTCGAGCAGGGATTGAACATTGCCCGTGAACTTTATCTGGGGATTGTCGTTGACCGGGAATCGGGCGGTCCTGTTGTGATCGCTTCGTCCGAAGGTGGGATGGCGATCGAAGATGTTGCGGCTGAAACCCCGGAGAAAATTTTCCGGGAAGCGTTTGATATTGGAGTTGGTTTACTGCCAAGCCAAGTTCAAAACCTGTCCGATAAACTCGGGTTGGAAGGTCAAGCAGCACGAAGTGCGGAGGTCTTCTTGCCAAAGCTCTGCCAGTTCTTTGTTGAGAATGACTGTAGCATGGCTGAGATTAATCCATTGGTTGTGACGGACGAAGGTGAGTTGACTCCGTTGGATTCCAAAGTCAGTTTTGATGATAACGCGTTGTTCCGGCATGGCGATGTTGCCGAGCTACGTGACCTCAGCGAAGAGGATGAAGCGGAAGTCCGCGCGGGTAACGCCGGCCTAAGTTACGTCAATCTGGACGGTAATATCGGTTGTCTGGTGAACGGTGCCGGGCTTGCCATGAGTACGATGGATTTGATCAAACTTCATGGCGGCGAACCTGCCAACTTCCTGGATGTCGGTGGCGGCGCCAACGTCGAAGCGGTAACGGAGGCGTTTCGGATCATCTTGGCTGACTCTAATGTGAAGGCAGTGTTGGTCAACATCTTTGGTGGCATTATGAAGTGCGATACGATCGTCGAGGCGATTCTGGAAGCGTACGAAAAGGTTGGTTTCAGCGTACCGTTAGTCGTCCGCCTGGAAGGCACGAATGTTGAATTGGCTCGTAACATGTTGGCTGATAGCGGGCGAGACATCATTACAGCAACGGATTTAACGGACGCAGCAAAGAAAGTCGTGGCAACCCTCAGTGCATGACAGCTGCACCTGCTCCTCGTTTCTAGAGAAGAGGAGCTCAAAGAGACGGAAAGACAGACCAATGAGTATTCTTGTTGACAAAGACACTCGCGTAATTTGCCAGGGACTTACTGGACGCGCGGGGTTATTTCATAGCCAGAAGTGCCGCGAGTATGCACGCGACGACTGTCAGCGCGACAGCCCGGTGTTTCTTGGTGGCGTGACACCCGGAAAGGGTGGTACCGAGGTTGATGGTTTCCCCGTGTTCAACAAAGTCGCTGACGCTGTCGAGGCAGTGGGGGCCAACACATCGATGGTTTTTGTGCCCCCTCGATTTTGTGCTGATGCAATCATTGAAGCCGCAGATGCTGGCATTAAGTTGATTGTTGCGATCACCGAAGGTGTTCCGGTTCTCGACATGGTGCGCGCCAAGAACTACATCGACCAAACCGACAGCCGTCTTGTTGGACCGAATTGTCCAGGGGTCATTACCCCCGGCGTGGCGAAGATTGGCATCATGCCCGGTTACATTCACACACCGGGAAGTGTGGGATTGATCAGTCGTAGCGGTACGCTGACTTATGAGGCTGCGTGGCAAATGGGAAGAGTTGGGTTGGGCCAATCAACGTGCGTTGGGATTGGTGGTGACCCAATCATAGGTACCAACTTTATTGATCTGCTTGACCTGTTTCAGAATGACCCGGAGACGGACGCCATCTTGATGATTGGAGAAATAGGTGGCAACGCTGAGGAGCAAGCCGCTCAGTACATCAAGGAGAAGGTGACCAAGCCGGTGGCAGCCTTCATTGCCGGACGGACTGCACCACCTGGGAAGCGGATGGGGCACGCCGGTGCGATTATTTCTGGTGGGAAAGGTACTGCTGCTGAGAAGGTGGCGGCTTTGGAGGCCGAGGGTATCGAAGTGGCGCAGAGTCCAGCCGATATGGGTGAGGCGATGCAGCGCGCAATCGCTCGACACGCTTAAGAAGAATCCGGTGATCAACCGGCAGCGTAATTGCGCTGCGCTAGCTGCGCGTGCCTCGAGGTGCCGGATCGTTACCTCTGCTTGGTGTCCCGATTTTCCGTGCGTGTGTTCTGGTGCCACCGACGGGTTGGGATTATCGCAGGATACCCGCACGAATCATCAACGTATCGTTCATCTTGAAGCTTTCGCTAGGGTCCTTCCGGTAGAGAACCTCGCGGCCGGTGACCCATCCAACCTCAAGAAATCCACGTCGACGTCTTAGCCGCAGTTCGGGCTCCGAGCCCCATTCCATACCAAGAATGAGACGGACGTCGTTGACGTCGATTTGGTCACTGTACTCATTGTCGGTAACCGGCGGCATGGCAATGCGTTCCACTGTCCAGCTACCTCCTCCGTATTCTCCTGCCATATACCACCAAAGATCGTAATCTCCAATCGACGTCCAGTATTGCGAGATCTTCGGTTTGGGGAAGAAAAGATCGAAGCGGGCCTGATCGTCTGGTTCCCAAAACAGCCCCGCCGCAGGTAGTAGTTTAAGGTCCAATCGGTCCAAGTACACTGCGCCCGCTTTGATTGTCGTTTGGGGCGTCACCCGCAAACGTACCAGTCCCTGGCCAAGGATGCGAAAACTCTGTGAATTAAATGTCTGGAAGTCCGAGAAGAACCCCGTGCGCACTCCAAGTTCCAGTCCGACGACACGGTTGGGATCCGAGAACCAGGACGAGTCAACGAAAAAACTATAGGCCTTGGAAGGCAGCTCGGGGGGATTGTTACTAGGACCCTGCCATAGATGTAAGGAGAATGAGGGAATGACAAACAAGGGCTGGTTGGAAATCAGGAAGTCCGGAAACGAAAAGGGGAGGCTGAAGTCTGTGTCATGGCTTTGCATTTGCCGGTCACTTTGGCCGCCAACCAGCCAGGTGTGTCGCAAGCGAGGTGCATAAACGACACGGTTGGATTTGCCGAGCGGATTTTGCGTTGGCTGCAAATTCGGGGCAAACCAATTGCCCGGGTTCCAGCCATTGGGAAAGAGCGAATCAGCTGACGTCGCACCTGGATAGGTGGTGTACGGAGTTGTGGGAGTACCGCCCCTAGGGGGTGACATGGCGGGTGGTGGAATCTGTGTATTTGCGGGCGGGCCGATGACGGAGGGTGGTGCGAAAGTGGATGGAGGCTGGTTGCCGGCTTGGGGGTTGGTCGCGTATGGATCCCAGCTTGGAGCCTGCAATGTGGCTGCTGGTGCCGAGGGTGGCTGGCTACTGAATTCGCGAGCGGGGCGAGGTTGCTGGAAGGCGGTTTGAGCCAGTGGCGCCGATTTCGGAATCCGTACCAATGGAGGTTCGGCCTTGACGATGTCGCAGCACAGCGACAGGGTGACCAGCAGTGAGAACCGGCACGTGTGAGAAAGCACGGTTTGGCTTGAATCGTGTCAGCAGACAGGGAAAAAGAGGTTGTTTGCGGCTGGGTAAGTACCACGACGTTATTAACCGGTCAAGGGCGAATCGAGCTCGTTAGCGAGCGCAGAGGGGCGGCTGGCAACATTCTCTCTTGAATTTCCCGACCGGTTGCCACCAGCGATATGGTGCGGGGCAAAGGGTGTTGTGTGCGGTCAGGTGATAAGTCAGAATTCGGCGCGGGCTCTCGACGGGTTCGACTGCGAGACTGGTGCAACTCGAGCTGCCTGTTTTGGCTGAGTGTCTTGAGAACTTTGTGTAAACGCGGGAGCTGCAGGATGGGGCAGGGAAACCACCAAGAAAAACGGTTGGTGAGTCTGTCAGCTGAGAGCGCGGACCGTCCTGAACAGCTATGGAAAGACAGGTCGTTTCAAGGGATGACGGCGACTCAGTTCTTGGGTGCTTTCAATGACAATCTCTTCAAGCAATTGGTCTTGCTAATTTGTATTGACGCAGCGCGACAGACAGGGGGGGGCGATGTCTATCAGCCGGTCGCCCAGGCCCTGTTTGCTTTGCCGTTCGTCCTATTTTCCGGTTTTGCAGGTTATCTTTCTGATCGCCTCAGCAAACGTCGAATTGTAGTCGTTTGCAAAGGCGTTGAGATTGGCGTGATGCTGGCCGGCATGTACGTGTTCCTGTCAGCTCGAAGTTCGTTTGATCCCTCGCTCGCTCTGTTGTTATGCGTTCTGGCATTGATGGGTACTCAGAGCGCGTTTTTTGGACCGGCCAAGTATGGGATCCTTCCTGAATTACTCCCAGATCATAATTTGCCAGCGGCAAACGGCATCATCCAAATGACAACGTTCCTGGCGATCATTTTTGGGACTGCCGCGGCCGGATACGGTAAGGACCTGCTTCAGGAAGACTTGTGGCTTCTTTGTAGCGGTTGTCTGGCCATTGCAACCCTGGGAACTTTGACTTCCTTGTTGATTCGTCGGACATCACCAGCCCAGCCGACTTTGCAGTTCGATCCGTCTTCGTTGCTGGTGAATCGAGATACTTGGAAAATGCTCGTCACTGATCGCACGTTGTTTGGGGTGCTGTTAATTTCTTCGTTGTTCTGGATGATCGGCGGTGTTTTGTTGCCAGCGGTTAATGCCTTCGGAAAGAATCAGCTTGGAATCGGTGACAGCCGCACCAGCATCATGTCAGCTAGTATTGGATTTGGCATTGCCGCAGGTTGCGCACTCGCCGGAAAGTTGTCCCGGTCTCGTATCCGTTTTGAATTGGTCACCGCTGGTGCTTGGGGACTTGTTTTCGGCCTGTGTTGCCTAGCGGGAATCGGATTGGTTGACTACGAGACATTGCCTGTTGAGTGGATAGCATGGCTGCTCCTAGTTGAATTGGGTGTTTCCGCAGGCTTGTTTGTTGTCCCCCTACAGGTTTTTATGCAGACGCGCCCACCTGTAGGACATAAGGGAAGGATGATCGGTGCAATGAATCTCATTAACTGGATCGCCATCCTCGCGGCCTCAGGGTTCTACTATCTGTGTGCGGTACTGCTCAGTCCGGTGAGTTGGACGTTTGGGGTGCTGGCCGCAGCGGTTCTCCCGGTGGCGATTTTTTATCGACCTGCGCATCGGATCGGATGTTCTTGACCGTCGACACAGCAGTTCCTGGGTGCGCAGGTGCCGACAGCTGGCTGCAATCTTCTGAAGTGTGTCGCTTCCATCGATTCGCCGACAAATGGCATTCAAGCGTTCAGCTGAGCCAGGGAAGTTCGTGGTCCGTGGTCGTTGCCAGTTCGTGCTCCAGAGACCAGAATGAGGTAGTAAGCGGTTTTGCCATTGGTTGGTTTTTGTAGGCAACATCCGGTGAGCGACCATTTGCCTTGAGCTGGGTGAACGTCATGGTCCAGATTCGGACCAGTCAGTTGTTCGCTGAGTAACGTTGGTGAAACGGGTGTTTATCACGCATGATCCAAGTGACCAATCTCACTAAACGGTTTCATACCGGGGGCCAGGAAGTACTCGCCGTAAACCGCCTTTCGTTTTCCATTGAGAAAGGCGAGGTGTATGGGCTTTTGGGGCCGAATGGTGCCGGCAAAACAACCACCATTCGTATGATCGTGGGCCTTTTACAACCGGATGCCGGTTATGCCCTGGTGGATGGTTTTCGTAGTTCCTCTGATGCGGATGAAGTGAAGGCTCGCCTCGGTCTCGTTTCCGCCAACGATGGTATTTATCCTTGGTTAACTGTGCGCGAGATGCTGCTGTTTTTTGCGGATTTGTATGGTGTGTGCCCCGCTGAGGCAAACGAACGGCTAGATCAACTGGTGGCGTTGTTCGATCTCGGTGATTATCTTCACCGCAGATGCAGTGTGATTAGTACTGGCCAGCGTCAACGCGTAATCATGGCGCGAGCCCTGATGCACTCCCCACCCGTGATGTTGCTGGATGAACCCACGCGAGGGCTTGATGTTGTCGGCAGCCAAGTTGTTTTTGATTACATTCAGTATTTAAGGGAACAGGGGGTGGCTGTCTTGGTCAGCACACACCGACTCGACGAGGCGCAACGATTGTGCAATCGATTCGGCCTCTTGCATCAAGGCAGTTTGTGGCAAGAGGGGACATTAACTGAGCTGCAGCGTCGCACGGGCTGTGATACGTTGGTCGCGATGTTCACGCAGCTTTTTCGCGGTGACAAGAACGTTGCGGCATCGGCGCTGCAGCCGTGCGCAACTCAGGCGGAAGCAAGTCATCCGCAGATAGGCTGATCCGGGCACAATCTCAACATGGTCGACAATCCATCAGCCCAACAATCCCGGAAACGCACGCGATCGGTGCGTGGAATGCCGACGCGTTTGCTTCGATTGTGTCTCAAGGAGTTGCGTGAGACTTTGAGAGATCGTCGGACGATCGTAACGTTGCTCCTCATGCCTCCCTTGCTTTATTCGCTGCTGGGTCTTGCCTTCCAGAAGTTCATCATGACCGCGTTTGAGCCGTTGGATCGTGTTGAACTGCAGATCGGTGTAGAGTCCGAGGAAGCTAGAACTTCTTTGCAATCGTTCTTGTCTCAAGGGAATCGAATTTTCGAGTTGCAGGGAGATGAGAAGGAGGCTGTGACACCAGAGGGTCTCGGGGCGGACTCGGCTGATACTGAAGTTGTCGAGGATGGTAAAACGCTTCAAGATCCACTGTCCGGAAACCCAGAAGATCTGTCGGATCGAGTGCTGCAAAACTCGGTCACTCCTGAAGTTCGCCGGGTGACTGTTGTTATGATTCGCCCTGGCTATCTAAATGAAGCTGTACGCGAGGGCGTGATTGACCTGGGAGTGCGCCTCAAGAACGTATCCCAGTCGGACCGGCCTAATCGCCCTCGCCCACTGGCGGGGGCGTACGTTTACCGCTCCGCTTCCCCAATAGGTGAAGCTGCGGTGCGCTATCTTGAGGAACGGTTGGACCTGCTGAATCAAGATTTTGTTGAGCGTCGTTTGCCGGCGATGTTGAGATTGAGATGGCCGCTTGAGTTACCAGTGGACATGAAACATGAGCTGGTTAACGCGAAACCGGTGTCATTTGCGAGCACCCTGATTCCTTTGATTCTCATTTTGATGACCGTTACGGGAGCGGTTTATCCAGCCATTGACCTGACCGCAGGGGAGCGTGAACGAGGCACTCTGGAAACGTTGATGGCTGCCCCCGTGCCGCGCCTTGGTTTGTTAGCAGGGAAATATGTTGCGGTGGTTACAGTTTCACTGTTGACGGCTGTTGTCAATTTAGCCGCGATGGCGTTGACGATCGTAGTGACAGGCGTAGAGGAAATGGTGTTTGGTCCCAGTGGCATGAGTCTGAGTGCCTTGGCGAAGACTCTTGCTTTGATGGTGTTGTTCGCGTCGTTCTTTGCCGCGATTCTATTGGCATTGACGAGTTTTGCTCGTAGTTTCAAAGAGGCGCAGTCTTATTTAATTCCGGTCATTTTGTTGGCGCTGTTTCCCGGGGTACTGGCATTAACTCCAGGGTTGGTGTTCAACCAGTTTTTGGCGATTGTTCCGGTCATCAATGTGGTGCTCTTGGCCAGGGATCTGTTTCAAGACGCGGTGAATTCTTTACTCGCCACAGCGACCGTCCTTTCGACGTTGTTCTACGCTTTGGCTGCGCTCGGTCTGGCAGGCCGGATTTTTGGTACCGATGCCGTACTTTATGGTAGTCAGTCAACTTGGCTGGAGTTGTTGCGCCCAACCAGGCGTCGCCCTGAGGTCCCCACTGTGTCCGCCGCGTTATTCTGCGTCGCCTTGGTATTTCCGGTGTACTTTGTGAGCGCCAATTTACTGGGACGTTGGGGAGCAAGGGCCGGAGTTTACTACCAATTGTTGATGGCCGGGGCGACGACATTGCTTGTGTTTGGAGTTTTGCCAGGGGTGGTGGCGCGCTTGCAGCGGCTTAACTTGGCAGAGACGTTTCGGCTCCGCCGGCCCCCCTGGATTGCGTTTCCCGCCACTCTGATGCTGGGACTCGCGCTCTGGCCACTGGCCTACGAAATTTGTTTGTTGAATCAATGGCTAGGATTGCTGTCGTTTGGTCAAGACTTGATCGAAACGGTAAACCGACAGTTGCAGTCATGGCGGCAAGTGAATGTGACTTTGTTGATTGGTGCTTTGGCGATTTGTCCAGCCATTTGTGAAGAATGGTTGTTTCGAGGCTACTTGTTAAGTGCGCTCTCGCGCGTGACTTCGCCGGCCCGCGCAGTGTTGTTTTCCGCAGCCTTGTTCGGAGCATTTCATGTTGTCACAAGTGTTCTGGCGCTGGAGCGATTCTTGCCTAGCGCGTTCTTGGGAATCGTGTTGGGTTGGGTCTGTTGGCGTACACGGAGTATCTTGCCTGGAATCCTAATTCACACCTGTCACAACAGTTCAGTCCTGTTGATTGCTTATTACCAGAGCGAGTTGGAAGCGCTGGGCCTGGGGCATGATGAACGAGCCCACTTGCCGTCAACCTGGCTTGTTGTTTCATTGGCATTGGTGCTTGTCGGTCTCGGTATGATCTGGTTCGCAACTAGATATTCGAACGTGTTGAGCCAGCGGCAGGAAGCACCAGCAGCATCATGATTGTGCCAATCGAGTGTGCGCAAACAGGTTTGGACTCCATGCGTTTGCACGCGCATGGAGTATTTAGCTAGTCAGGATTCGTTACCCCGTATAGGAAGGCATGAGTCATGGCACGCGTTAAGATCGGTGTGACGGGATCGGGATTTATGGGCCGAACTCACGTTGATGCCGCACGTCGTTTGGAAACGACAGAAATAGTTGCAGTGGCGGGCGGCGAGCGGGCGGTCAAGCTTGCCGCGGATTATCAGATTGCTTGTGAACCTGACACCGCTTCCCTGATTCGTAGGGATGATTTGGACGCGATTGTGATCGCGACACCGCACCACTGCCACGTGGATGAAGGTTTGTTAGCAGCGGAGACGGGCAAACATGCATTAATCGAGAAGCCACTGGCAACATCCCTGGAAGATTGTGATCGACTGATTGAGGCGTTTGATCAGCGTGGGCTTACTCTCTCAGTTGGTTACCACCAGCGGTTCAGGGACTCGAATTTGCTTACACGTGAGTTGATCCAATCCGGTGCGATCGGGCCTGTTCGATGTATTCAGATGTCAGCTCTTTTTGATGCTGAGGCGATGCGCGCAGACTCCGGTTTTGGTGGCGATTGGGGATGGTGGCGCGATCCGCGTAGTGTAGCTCATTTGTTGAATAGTGCCCCACATAATGTCGATTTATGTCGCTGGTGGATGGGGACAGAGGTCAGCAGTGCGATGGGACACTCCGCCACATTACGAGAAGACAACCCGAATGAAAATACGACGATGGCGTTACTGTCGTTTGCGAATGGCGCCATGGCCACATTTTGGTCTTCCAGTATGGTGCCAGCGCCTGGTTTTTCCGGAGAAGATTTTCGTTTTCGCATTATGGGTGACGAAGGATTAATTGATTTGAATCCATTTGACGAACTTTGTGTGGCGCGCGGTAGAAAATGGGAAACCGTGCACAAACAACCGCCCGTTGAGTTTGACAATGCTAATGCTGCATTTGAAATGGGACGCATGCAAGCGTACTGTGCCCAAATGGAGGCTTTTGTACGATCGACGCAGGGATTGGAAAGTGGTGTTGGGAGTGCGCTGGATGGTCGTGCTGGTGTACGGGCTGTCGTCGATATGCTGGCCAATCCGCAACCCTGACGCCGTCAGGTCAATCTCGGTAGACCCATGCGATACGCTTTCGGCCGCTAGCTGTTTGCGGACGGCGCGTCTTCGGCGTGTTGCTCTCTGCTCCAGAGCGGTCTTGTCGCCCCAGACGTTGACGCGCAGGGCCGTTGCGAGTGCCGGCCCAGAACGCGATCGCTGCGCGCGGGTTGTTTCGGGCGATCGGCGGAGGACCAGATTGTCAATGAGTGATACGATCTGGAACTGGCTACTCAGTACTGACTGCGATTGGTCTGAATGACTCGTGTAGCCGTCAAGTGTGGCACCCGCGACCACTTCAAGAGTTCCTGTTTGCCACGGAGGCGCACTCGTTTCTTACTATACCGGTATAGATTTAACCCCGGGGCGGGAGTGACGAATGCGGTGATCTTACCAAGATCATCTTTGAGTACGTACGGTGGAATTCGCTTTTGTGAATCGACTTTTGACACAGTAGAAAGTAGCCACCCGTCTTGCTCTCTTGTAGTATGACTGCGGTCGAGCTGCCGGACACCTGTACCGACGGGTGCTTGTCCATCGTCACCGATGTTTGATCTGCTGCCTTGTTTGTGCAGAATCGGAAGACGGTTGGAGAGCGATTCTTGTTTCAGACTGGAAAAGCGGTCGATACGCGTCAGCAATTTGTGGGCACGAGCCCGTATCACAATGTTCTTGCCACGTTTGGCTAACTTTGTTGCGGCTTGGTGTAATGTGTCGAATGTCCATTGCTCTATCGGTTGAGCGATTGTGGAAGTCAGTTGAAGTACCAGGTCATCAATCGCTTTGTGCCCATTGGTTGGATCGATCACTTGTGATGTTGCGGCCGGCGAGAGTGATTCGGCGCGTGAACTCGGTACAGGTCGGTGGTATGCGGAGCGAGCCACGAATGTGTCGCCGAAACCAGAACTTGACTTACTTTGTTGTGTGTGCGGGTAGTGATCAAGGTGTCCTGACCGGAGGTATGACTTGTGGATCCAGCGAAATTCACCGTTAGGTGGTGCAATTTCATACATGATTTGGGATTGAACGCCGTGTTGAAGTTTCACACTTCGTTCCCCTCGAATCAGTAGGCGTTCCCCTCGATTGAGTTGTACGGTCGAATGTAAATTGAATGTCCCCATGAGGCGAGAACCGATCCAGCACTTCGCGTTCGCTGAGGATGCTTGGCCCACACGTTGATCGTCTGTGACGAGAATGTCATTTTTTGCAACGAGACTGAAGCTTGACGCGACAGGCCTTACTGCTACCCAGTTGTCTGTAGTACTTTGATAGCACTCGATTCGCGTATTTCTCGGAATTCGATTGGTAGCGTAGAAATGCTCGCCGGGGCCCGCCCGTAACACTGCCGAATCCGTAGCTACAAATTCGATCTTGGGTGTTGAAGTCCGCTCACGACCAGCGGAAGTCAGGCAGCAACACAGGCAGACGAGGGCGCTTAGCCCATGGAAGGGGATGCGGTATGGTTTGACCGAACGTCTCAAACTACATGGGAGCAAACGCTGATGCATAGGCGAAAATGCCTGACATTGGGAAGTTGCCGGCGCGTGCTGGCGCTGATTTCCCGGCTGGATTTGCTGAAAGGGCGTTTTTCAGGAAGCGTGTTGGCGAGTAATAGGGGAAGCACCATTGGTTTTCAAGGTCATTTGCGGGGATCGGCAACCTGTTTCAAGTCCGCTTAACTGCCCTTGCAAGCGGGAACGACCGTCCTATAATCCCTAATTCAGCGTGTCGTTGTTGGGATTCGAGGTTGCTCGGACCGGGCGCGACGTGGTGAATTGCGGGTGTAGCTCAGTTGGCAGAGCACAACGTTGCCAACGTTGTTGTCGTGGGTTCGAATCCCATCACCCGCTCTGGTGGAGCGGCCCACCCGGAGCGACGGGAAGTCAAGATTGCTGTGTCCCCGTCGACGGTGGCGTTTCGTATCATGCATAAGGCCTGTACAGAGCGCTTTCTCTTTCGCTCTTTGGCCGTCTGGCTTTGATGGGTGGATGTATGAGTAGCGATATTACTGACGAAGCAACGCCTGACGAACTTCAAACGGGAGTATCCGGCACTGAGCAAGAGACGCCGGCTCGGCTGTCTCTTGAAGTGCAGGTCGAAAGTCCGGGAGATTGCCAGCGGCACGTCACAGTGACCGTGTCACGCGCAGACATTGATCGCTACGTGGAAAACGAGCTAGGAGAGCTCGTCCCGACCGCTGAGGTCCCCGGTTTTCGGCCCGGTCGGGCTCCAGCCCAACTGGTTGCCAAACGTTTTAGAGACCAGGTGTCGGACAAGGTCAAAGGATCTCTGTTGCTCGATAGTTTGGAGCAAGTGAGCGAAGACCATGAGTTTTCCGCAATTAGTGAGCCGGATCTCGATATTGGGTCGGTGGAGTTGCCACAGGAAGGCGACTTTACATTTGAGTTTGATATCGAGGTTCGTCCTGAGTTTGAAGTGCCAGAATGGAAGGATCTCGAGCTGGAACGGAAAGTGCAGGAATTTGGCGGCGCTGACATCGATGAACGTTTACGGCGATCGTTGGCTCGTTACGCGGAGCGGAAAACGAAAACAGATGCAGCTGAATTGGATGACTATTTGACGCTTGACATTGTTTTCAAGCACGACGGCAAAGTGCTGTCTGAGGTAGAGGGCCAAAGCATTCAATTGCGGCCGAAACTAAGTCTTCGAGATGCGCAGATCGAAGATTTTGGTAGCGTAGTGGTCGGTGCCAGCGCTGGGGAGCGGCGCGAGGCCAAGCTGACGCTGAGCGACCAAGTATCTGACGAAGAGTTGCGCGGGCAGGAAGTTGATCTAGAGATCGATGTCTTGGAGGTGCAGCATCTCGAATATCCTGAGTTGACCTCGGAATTTCTCGACGAAATTGGTGGCTTTTCGGACGAAGGCGATTTGCGCGATGCGATTCAAGAACAGTTGCAGCGTGAGTTGGAACAGAAGCAAAACGAGAGTATTCGAGAGCAGATTACATTGCTCTTGACCGCTTCAGCAGACTGGGAGCTGCCACCTGATCTGCTGCAACGCCAATCGAGTCGTGAGTTGCAGAGGGCGGTGATGGAGCTGCGTTCCGCCGGTTTGGATGACGAGACGATTCAGGTTTATGCGAATAGGTTTCAACAGAACAGCCAGGAATCTGCTCGCAAAGCGCTCAAGGAACATTTTATCTTTGAACGCATCGCGGAAGATGAAGGTATCGAGGCAACAGATTCGGATTATGACGATGAGATTCGTAGCATCGCACTTCAGAGCGACGAATCGCCTCGCCGAGTGCGAGCGCGGATGGAGAAACGTGGACAGATGGACACGCTGGCCAATCTCATCGTAGAACGTAAAGTGATCGAGTTAATTTGTTCGAAGGCGAAGTTCTCAGAAGTTGAACTGGAGAGCTCTATCGTTGACACAACAGCAATGGATCATGCAGTTGTTCATCGCGACGAATCGGATATTCCCGTGGCAAAACATGGAGGAGATGCCCAAGAACTACAGCAACCAGCAGACCGTTCCTAGCAGCGGCACGTGCTGGTGGAATGGTTCGCGTTGCACCGAGGGCGCTTTGAGTGGAGATGTGGCCTGCCTGTCGCGACAAGTTGATTAGACGTTATGTCGTCTTGGCAACCAGCAAATCTGACCCAACAGGTGCAACGATTGTGTACTGCGCGAAGAATCATCTGGCAACAATTGAATTCGGCCCTCTGGGTGTTCTTCACCGTGTATAAGACTGGCTTAGCAATAGGCGGTTGCCTGCCGGTGTCTGGTTGTCGAAGTTATCGGCAGAGAAGGAAATCTCAATAATGCAATCAAGCTTGCCACTATCGAACTCGTATTCTTACCAGAGTTATCAGCGCCAGCGTCAATTGACCCTGGGCGATCTATTGCTAGAGAACCGTATTGTCTTTCTGCAGGGTGAAATCTATACCGGAAATGCAAACGAAGTGGTAATGAAACTGCTTTACTTGCAGAGCGAAAACCGCCGCAAGGATATCCACTTCTATTTGAATTCACCTGGTGGTGATGTTGCATCGACATTGGCTATTTATGACACGATGCAGATTCTCGGTTGTCCTGTTGCCACCTATTGTGTTGGCCAAGCGGCGAGTGGAGCGGCGGTGTTGTTAGCCGGTGGCACTAAAGGCAAGCGTTTTGCGTTACCTCATGCACGTATCATGTTGCACCAGCCATTTGGAGGTGTGAGTGGACAGGTCAGTGACATTGAAATTCAGGCCGCCGAGATCCTGCGAAATCGTGAAATGTTGAACCAGATTCTCGCGGATCACACAAGCCAACCTTTGGAACGCATTGCTGAAGATACGGACAGGGACTTTTTCCTGGGTGCTGAACAAGCCAAAGAATATGGTTTGGTAGATGATTTGCTCTCCAAGCCTCAAGTGGATATTGACGACGAGATCGACGACAAGGAGTAAACCGCCGATGCCTTTGATTCCCTATGTTGTCGAAAAGAACGGGCAGCAAGAACGCGCCTATGATATTTACAGTCGGTTGCTAAAAGACCGCATCATATTTCTCGGAACCGCAGTCAATGACGAAGTGGCGAATTCTATTGTCGCCCAGATGATATTCTTGCAGTCGGATGATCCGAAAAAGGAAATACACTTCTACATCAACTCGCCAGGAGGAAGTGTGACTGCTGGGTTGGCAATTTACGACACAATGCAGTTTGTTACGTGCGACGTGGCAACGTATTGTTTGGGACAAGCTTCTTCAATGGGTGCGGTTTTGCTAACCGCAGGCGAGCCTGGTAAACGTTTTGCTCTGCCCAACGCCCGAATCATGATCCACCAACCGCTAGCGGGCATGCAAGGTACAGCGGAAGAGATCATGATTCACGCAAAAGAGCTGCAGCGTGTGAAGCATCGTATGAACGAGATTTTACTGAAACATACCGGGCACCCTCTGGATAAGATCGAACAGGATACTGATCGGGATTGTTTCATGAGCGCAGAGGAGGCCAGGCAATACAGTCTGATTGACAATGTGATCGAGCAAATGACTGCGGCAGCTGACTGAACTGAGGGCCAGTCCGGATAACGCAACGAGTAATTTTGTTTTCTCTTCAGCCTTATTATGTCGGGCTGCAGTGAGTCTCTTCTCTTGAGCGAGGGTCAAGGATGACCGGACGCTGGCTGATCACGGTAATCGTTTTGTCGACAATGTCGTTTGGGTGTGTTGTTTCCAAACGTTCGGTACAACGCTGGATCAATATGAAGAACAATGAAATTGTTGCATATGAAGACATTATTGCTGAGTTAGAGCACGAGAACGCAAAGCTCAGAGCGAAGCAAGCGCACACGGCAAGTGAGCCCGCAGGCGAGACAGAAGCGGATGACTTGAACATCGAACTGCCACTAGAAGATGAGGGATCAAGTGCGCCTCGGACTCCCGCTGAATTAGAGCCCACGCAGGGGTCCGCACGTGCGTTGTTTGATTCAGAGGCTACCAGCCAATCGGCTGCAGTTCGCGAGGCGTTGTCCATTACACACCTCGGACTGGACGTTCGTGCAGTGGCAATTCACGGGCGTTCTGATAGCAACCCCGATGCTGTTTTGAAGGTCATTGTGCAGCCTCGTGACCAGGCAGAAAATGTAGTTCCTGTCGCCGGGGCATTAACACTTGTTGTCTTGAATCCGCAACTTCGTACCCGTGTAGCGCGCTGGGAGTTTGGCGCGGCCCAGACACGCCAGTGGATTGAAAAAGCGTCGCACGATGCGGGTCTTCACGTTCCGTTGCCGGGATCTGGGAAATGGCGCGAAGATCAGGACTTGGATCTTTTTGTACGTTACATCACTGCCGATGGAAGACGACTGGAAGCCCAGTGTCCGCTGCGCTCTTTGGAGCCAGCTGAACCCAGTCGCTGGTCCCGCCGTGCTCCTGCCAATGGCTCGAGAGGTAACTCGGTCCGTGCTGCTTCGGCGACGATGACCGGACGGGTACGGGTGCCAGCCAACTCGTTGCCAGAATGGAGTCCGCGGCGTTAGACGAGTGTTGTCGAAGCGGTCGCCCACTTAGCGAACCCTGTCGTACACGGCAATGGAGGCCAGACGCGGTCCCGGCCTATTGTTACTTTGGTTTGTTAACGTTTTGTGAATGTCTCTCGAGCCAGTCGATCGTTGCAGTATCGATGCCCTCGTGACCTCCTTCAAAGATGGTAATCCGAGATTGAGCTGCGCGCCGTCGCAAATAAATTTTGCGTCCAAAGGCAGCGTCTTTCGTGAGATCGGACGGTTGTGGATTTGTCAACCGCCCATTGGGTTGGCTGAGTTGCCGGATTTCTTCTTCACTGACGGTGGGGTGCCGCCCGCTGCGGGCGATGGCGTTGAATGCATCAATCGAGTGCCTTATTGGTACCGATCCTCGGTGGCCATCATGGATTCCCGCGGAGATGTCGAGCGGCACATTGGTGGCCTGGTGAAGGAATGTCAATGGTGACCTTGTGCGGTATTGTCGATCAACGAACCCGCTGTCGCCCGGAATGCCGCTACAGCTATTTCTCATCATTCGACCATAGTTGGTGCGGGCATGTTTGCGATACCAGGCGTTTAGGTCGCTGATGCCTACCCACGCACTGGCGGCCGCCCAGAGGTCAGGGTGGCGAGCTGCCATCAACAATGTCATGTGCCCACCTCCTGACACGCCTGTCAGATAGATTCGCTGCGCGTCGATTGGGTAGCGATTTTGTACCCATTGGATCGCATCCAGAATGTCTTGTTGAGCCCGTTCAGAGCCGCATGCGTGAGGGTGGTTATTCGGTCCGCGAAAATGGGGCAAGAGGCAGATCCAGCCTCGTTCGGCCGCCAGTCTTTCCAGGGTTTCACGACGCTGCTCGACGCCAGCACTCCAGCTGTGAAGAGAAACCAGTAGTGGAGTCGCTGCCGCACCTGGACGAAATGACGGAGGGAGCACAATGTAACACGGTTGCCATGATTCATCGACTGAACTGCGGACGTGGACCTTGAGTCGATGGGGTTGTGCTGGCTTTGTTACGAGTTGCCATGATTCATCGAAAAAGTCAGCTATTACCACCTTTCCGGGCGTCAAGGCATCTGGTGGTTGTGATGTGTCAATAACCGCCCAATCTGGGAGTTTTGGATTCTGTAAGGAATTGGTCCGATCGTGGCCTTCACGAAAGGTCAGTCCGCTGTTGAAGACTACGTACTTGCCAGGATTTTGGGGATTGGGATAGATGAAAGCCGGTAGATGGTGTGCAGCGCTGTATTTACGTTCGCCAACTCGGAGTGTCTCCTCGTTCCATTCGAAAGGGAGCGAGTTGATCAAATCCGCAATGACTTGGTTGGATTGAACATCACCCCAGAGAATCAGATTTTTCGTCCGGATGTCTTCGTCGGTGATGTCAATGTCCTGTTTCATTGGTAATTCACCTCGCATCAATGCCCGCCAGCGTTCCGCAAAATGTCTGAGTTCGAACTTTACCCAACGTTCAATCTGGGAATGTTTTGACCGTTGGGAAGGTGTCACCACGATAAATGGTGCGAGGAACGCGTCATCGATCGGCCCCTGCAAACCGTGGCGTTTTTGGAGAGCGTCTTGCGGAGTGAGTTCTGCAAGAGATTTCCACTGGTCGAGTTGTTTCCAGGATCCGTCGTGATGTGTTAGTCGGATTGTGTTGCCCGCAGACTTTGGCGCGACCTCAATGGTTTGACCGTCAATTAGAATGCGGCGACACGCATCGTGCAGCTCTAACATCAAGCTGACCACATTCCGGGTTTGGACAGCAAGAACATCCTGTTTCCAGTCGGTATCTACTCGTGTGTCCTCCCAATGGCGTTTCATTTCGAGTATCTGGACCGTGTGCATCCGGTTGTATCGCAGTGTACGAGTTTGCAAGTGTATCGAGGAACGGGCCGCAGATTTACGAAGGTCGGATTCCTCAACGGCATGGCGCATGCGCCGGAGGATTTCAGATAGGCTATGTGGATCGTAGTTGTGTCCCATCTTGGGTCCGATGAAATGGGTCAGTTTTTGTCCATGGGCTGCGAATGCAGTTTCCATGACACGGGCAGCTTGTATTTGTTTGTCGCGTTCACCGCTATAGGCGACAACAGGTAAGTTCATGAAATTCCGTGCGTAATTTGGTGCGTCATAAATGGTCCATAGTTTTTGACCGTACCAGGCAGGGTATGAACTCGCGTCAAAACGATTGTAGCGAGCGGTTTCCGCAAAGCCGGCACCAGGACTAACGGCGGTAAAACAGTCGGTGTAGTGAGCGCCAATGTGCCAAACGCCTGCGCCACCCATAGAAAATCCCATCAATACGATGTTCTCGGTATCGATCTTGTAACGAGTGCAAACGGATTCGATCGCCTCAAGGACATCGATTTCACCCGCATGTTTGAACCCAACACAATGTCTTCCAAATGGGTGCAAGACAATTGCATCGGGTGGGGCAATTCGCCCTGCGTGTGTTTGACGTGTATGAATGAAATGCAAGTCGGTTCTCTTGTCTCCGCGTCCGTGGAGCCAGACGTATAGAGGAGCTGATTGCTGCAAATCGAGTTCGCTGGGTATGACCAATCCGTAAGGTTGCGACGAACCGTCGATGGAAGAATGATAGCCTCGTACGACGAGCCCACGTTGGCTTGTCCAGGGTGACTTGCCTTGCTCGAGGAGCGTGATTCTCTTGGCCGCATCGTCAAGCAAACAGATTGCTAGGTCAAAGTCCTTTTCGTTGTAGAATTCGCGGTGCCGTAGGGCGTAGTCGACGGCTTTCAGATAAATTTCAACGTCCGGGTTCGGAGCCTCGGTTGCTGCGAGTTTTAGGCGTAGTACTGACAACCGCTCTTGCAATTTTGTGGTTACGGCATTGGGTGGCAGGAGGCCGACTGGTGGAAGGTAGCGTTGGATAGGGGGGATTGATTCTGCACATAGTGATGTGGAGACAAGCAGACAGAGAGTGATTGACTGTCGCAGGATGTGAATTCGCATCGGGTTGTGGCCGGGAAAGTGGTGCGTGAAGTGGTTTAGTCTTGGCATCTCTGAAGCCGCTCGGACGCGCGTGTGGTGTTTAAGTATAGCGGAGACTGGTGATGCGCGATTCCACCCATTAAGATCGAGGTTGTTTGCAGGCATTCTCTGGAAAGCAAACCGGTGACACCACGGCGACTGACCACCCTCCCTAACCCCGATGGAACTCCTCTGATGAAGAATGCGATTTGTCTTGTTCTATTCTATTGTTGTGTGCTGGGTTGTTCTCCGGCGAACAGGTCGGCCAGTCAGTCTGCAACCGGCGCGTCATCGTCTTCTACAGTGTTAGTCAATGTCACTAGTGGTGTTGAAGGTGACCAAGGCCAGCCACAGGCGGTCGATATGGCTCTGAAACTCGCCGGTTTTGCGTTGGATGAAGGTCGCACTGTCGCGCTATTCTTTAATGTCAAGGGAGTTCATGTTCCCACGCGCACACTGCCAAGTGACCTTGCTTTCCAAGACAATCTTCCGATTGTGAAACAACTTGCAAAATTGATCGAACGAGGTGCGGAAGTGCACGTTTGTCCTATTTGCATGAAAGCACTTGGTGTGGAGGAGGCTGATGTGATGAAGGGTGCCCAAGTGACCACGCGCCCCAAACTATTCGCGCACATTGGTGCGAATACCTCGGTATTCACCTATTAGAACGGGCAGTTGCGTTACTTCATCCGGTCGACCGGATGGGATTTTGCAGGGGGAGAATGTTGCGCGACTGGGAAGTGGTCGCACCAGCTCATCAACTGCAGCAAACGCTCATTTCATGCCTCTTGGTTGAGATATAGCGTCCCCGTTTCTATTCCTTGAGATGGCACGGGAAACAGCTTGTTGCGTTGGTAGCGTTAACACTGAGGATTGTAGCCTGTCGCCCGGACAGCGGTGGTTGGGCACGTAGCTACTGTTTGCAGGTTTTGAGCGTGCTGTGCTGGGCGTTGGCGAGCCCTTCGTCTCGGAGACGATCGTTGATAGAGAATGCCGCCAGCGTCCAACGCTGAGGCATGTGTCGGCAATCGTAATTTCCCTCTGCAGGTGAGCAGCGCAGGGATCGCTTTGCCAGAACTGTGATGCGACGCGTGCAAATCAATTCCTCTAGGGACTTGGTCATTTGCCGTTGTGATAGGTTCAATCGTCACAATGGAATTGTCGTTGCTGAGGTTGTAGCGGTCGTGCGGGTTGGCCGCAAAAACTCGTTTTTGTTTTTTTGACAGACCGTTTGCACGTCCTATATTCCCTTTGAAGAACGCTGAGAAAACGGCTGTTGAGCAAGTCGCCCAGCGTTTTTCATGCGGCCAAGTGGGTGCCTTCGGGGCCTGCACAAAGCCCACCCAAACCGGTTACTCCGGCATCCGGTTTTCCAGATTTCCCGCCTATTTCGCTACGAGTGCTGCCGGCACCATATCACTGTTCACCGCTGGATTGACGCAATGCGCAGCTTGTTGGATCTTGTTCGCTTTCCTATTGCGATTCTTGCGCTGTTGATGTCGTTTGGGACGTCAACTTCGGCGCAAGTTCGCATCCCTGCACAAGCAACGTCTGGCACTGCGGTATTAAACGAGGTGTTTCGTCAGGGTAGTCAACTGGAGAGCACACGCCAATGGACCGAGGCGGTGGCTCACTATGAGCAGGCAGTTGACAGGCACCCGGGATACCGTGAACTGCAGAAGCGGCTGATTGTCGCTCGCACTCATTTGGATTTGGCACGCCGTTATACCGACCAAAGTTTTCTGCGTTCACTCAGGAAAATGAACAGCGACGAGTGGCTCGGTGTTTATTCGGAAGTCCTGGCGAAAATCCAAAGTCACTACGTCCACTTATCGGATTGGCATTCGCTGGTTGAACGTGGTTTGACGAATGTCGAAGTTGCATTAACGGAAAGACAATGCCGAGATCAACATGCCTTGCGAGCTTCTTCCAGCGATGTTGCGCCGGTATTTGACAACGTACGGCGGGTGCTTGCAAGCCGACCTGTGAGGACACGTGAACAGGCCCGCAATTTTGCGTCTCACGCGGGGCAGGTGTTCGAGCAGCACGTTGGATTTCCGGCGTCGGCAATCTACGCCGAGTTTATTTGTGCCGCGGCTAGTGCGTTAGATGAATACTCAGCATATTTGACAGGTAGCCAATTAGACGACGTATTTTCGCAGATCGAGGGGAATTTTGTTGGACTGGGAATTGAAATCAAATCGCAGACGGATTCGCTTCTGGTTGTTCGCGTGATTCCTGGCGGGCCGGCAGCCGAGTCTGGGATACTTGCGGGGGATCGGATTGTGGCAGTGGACGGGACATCGGTACGTGCCACAACAACGGACAGAGCGGCCGACATGCTGAAAGGGACCGCAGGATCTGAGGTCAGCGTTGCAATACAACGAGAGGCGCGACAGCCAGAATCATTGCGGATTATTCGTCGCCGTGTCGAAGTGCCGAGCATCGAAAACACCACGATGGTTGACCGGCAAATGGGAATTGGGTATTTGCGTTTGACGAGTTTCCAGAAAACCACGAGTCGTGACCTGGACTATGCACTTTGGGAACTCAACAAGCAGGGGATGCGGGGATTAATTATCGATTTGCGCGGAAATCCAGGTGGGTTACTCGATGCCGCGGTCGAGGTAGCCGACAAATTTCTAGAAACAGGAACAATTGTGTCCACACGTGGCCGTGGATTCCAGGAAGATATGGACTATCAAGCGCGTTTGGTTGGGACATGGAGATTGCCGCTAGTTGTTCTTCTTGACCGAGAGTCAGCGAGTGCCAGCGAGATTCTTGCCGGGGCGATTCGCGACCAGCGGCGGGGGACGATTGTAGGAGAGAGAAGTTACGGGAAAGGTAGTGTACAGGGGATCTTTCCACTGCATTCAATGAACGGAGGGATTCGTCTGACAACGGCCAAATTCTATTCACCTAACGGAA
Source organism: Planctomycetaceae bacterium (assembly GCA_002709225.1). GTDB lineage: Bacteria > Planctomycetota > Planctomycetia > Pirellulales > Pirellulaceae > UBA9264. Next base: position 9,406 of record PAQH01000086.1, on the reverse strand, counting down.
AGGCAATTAGTGGACATGGAGTCCGGCCTCACGTCCGGGTGCAGCATGTTGCGAAGTCTTACGATGCGTTTGTTGGATTCGCAAAAGGTCACGACGCCGCATTTTCCGTAGCTCTAGATGTTGCTCGGAAGCAACAAGCAAAATAATGCGGTTAGCAATGTCGGTGTAAAGCATCTGAATGCCCGCACCGGTGTTCTCTTCGCATCCTGCATGCAGTCCGCTTGCGGGTTGTCTTTGTGGAGAGTGAGCCCTGCTGGAGCAGCGCATCAATCGGTGTGTTTTACTGTCCCTTCCGTTTGTGGTGCCGACGGATGGTCGTGCTCATGTCCATGTTCTGGTTCCCAGATACCGATCAACACTGCCAGCATTACCCCCGAGAGGATTGCTGCGGATAATTTGATTCTGTCGTGCCGGTGAAACTGTACCTCGGGAAGTACATCTGCCAACGCGATGCACAGGAACATGCCAGCGGAGAATCCCAACGCTGCGCCAATTACGGGTTGTGCACCTGTGAGCTGATTGACGCCAGCAAAGAACGCCAGGGCGCCTGCTGGACATACTAACGCAAAAATCAGGTTCAGTCGGTTGATCCAAGTTGGGCCCCAACCCTGGGCAGTCATCACTGACGTGATCGCTAATGCATCCAACGGTTTGTGTAGGAGGATCGCCATGAACGTACCTAAGCCAATAAGTCCGGCGGTTGAACTATCTTCTGCTCCAATTGCGACACTGGCTGCGAGAGCGCTACCGTCAATCAAGGTGTGCACCACGAGACCGAAAAACAGTCCCAGTGAACTCATGCCCGACGAAGAAACGGTGTGAGGTTCATCATGTGTATGCCCACAGCTATCGTGAGCCGGTGTTGAATCGTCGGCTGGCTTCGGGTGTGCGTGAAACGAAGGGTCGTGGTGTCCGTGTTCGTGTACGTGAAAAAGTCTAATCATGAAAAACATGGTCAGCATGCCAACCATCGTCCAGCCCGCGGCGTGATGGACAGAGTGGGCTTCCTCGATGGCGTGGGGCAGCAGATGTAGGACTGCAACACCTAACATCAACCCGCCAGCGAAACTCATGGCGACTTGCATGCGCACGTGGGTTGGACGAAAGAAGCGAGGAATCCAACCGCCGATAAGCGACGCCAGCGTAACAACTACACAATAGACAATCAGAATTGTCGGAGGCATGCCAGGTCTTCAGTCAAGCGTTTCAGGACTGTCGCTCTCCCAAACAACCGAGTTTTCATCTTGGCCGTTGCGTCACGGATTGTGTGAACGGCCGCAGAGAAGGGGAGAGAGGCGATGCCAATCCTACGAAAAGCGATCGGTGCGACAAGAGGGGAGGGGATCCGAAAGCAAGGAGTGTGCTCATTTTCCGAGCAAGTTGCCAGAATCGGAGGGATATACACTAACCGTGTGAAGGTTCTGATTGGCTTTAGGTTAGGTATGGCCTCGATTATTTCCATGCGGCGATCGCACCAGCGATGCGATCCAGCACCTGCATATTGGCGACGCCGTTTTCGGCGGGTGGACGCAAGCCGCAGCCAGCTTGAATATCCTCAGTGAAGTGTTCCACCATCCGCACAAATTGGTCACCTCCCTCAAAGTGGATTCGTTGGGCTTCTTCGTCAAGGCAGAAATAGAGCTGTGGTGGGGGGCCGGCTAGGGAGCCTCGCGTGATGAGCAAGGTGGCGTCACTGCCAATCACTTCGACGCGATAACGAAATGGAGAAGTGAATCCACAGTCAATTTGGACCAGCACATTGCCGGGAAATTGGAGAGTCACCACAGTGGTTACGTCCACTTTGTGTGACTCTTTATGTGTACACGCTTGGATGCCAAGGGGCTCAGCGTTACAAAGCAAACGAGCAGTATTCACGCCATAACAACCGACATCCCACAAGGCACCACCTCCGGCAGCAGGATTCCATCTCCAATCGTCTTGAGGCATTGGTAGGGCGAAAGAATATCGAATCAATTGCAATGTTCCAATCTTGCCTTGATTGATTAATTCTAACAACCGCTGAGTTCGTGGATGGTGCCGCCACATGAATCCTTCCATGAGCATAACGTTGTTCAGACTGCAGCAAGACTCCATTTGTTTCGCCTCGGCGAGGTCACATGCCAGCGGCTTGTCACAAAGCACGTGCTTACCGTTGTGAGCGGCGGACAGCGTCCATTCGCAGTGTAAATGATTAGGTAGGCCGATGTAGACAACTTGGATATCCGGATCGCTTAGCAGGTCGCTATAGGTTCCGTAGAAACGAGGGATCCCAAACTCAGCTGCCCAATCGCGTGAAGTTTGGAGATTTCGACTTGCGATCCCAATAAGTTCCGTCTGATCGGATGCCTGCAATGCGGGGATCAATGCGGAACGCGTTATACGAGAGCACCCGAGGATGCCCCACTTGAGTCTTCCAGTCACGATTCATGTTCTCCTGTGCTTCTGTGTGGGAGATCAGGCAGTGTTCGGTTCTGAGTTGCGCTGCGGCAGGTTTAGGCGTAGCGTGACGCCTGACGATGGTGGGAGTACCTGGTGTGACATTTTACCGAGGGATCGCTGTGGGGGACCTCTGCGTAGTCCTCGTCTCCCGTTCGAGGAAGTTTGCAGCCGATGTAACTTGGACGGATGACCGGCAACGCGTTACGATGGCCAGGTCGTTGTATTGGTCTACCTGTGGGATAGGGTTCTAGTTTGGTGAACAGTCATGTGATTGCGGAAATAGAGAAGCCGGCGGCAATGGTCCTGCGAGGTATCGAGGTCCACAACCTGAAGAGTGTTAACCTGGATATTCCACATGGAGCATTGACTGTCATTTGTGGGGTCAGCGGGAGTGGCAAAACCAGTTTGGCACTAGACACGTTGTACGCGGAAGGTCAGCGAAGATATATCGAGAGCTTTTCTGCTTACGCTCGCCGATTCTTGGAGCAACTTGACAAACCAGTCGCGGAAAGCATCGAGGGAATTCCACCAGCGATTGCCGTGACGCGTAAGACGCTCATCCAAAATACACGCAATACGGTTGGGGTGGCGTCTGAAATTCTTCATCACTTGCGGGTTCTGTTCGCGCAAGCGGGGCAGGTTGTTTGTCGAGAATGCGGTGTGCTGATTCAGTGTGACTCTCCTGATACTGTTGTCAGTCATTTACAACAATACCAGGCCGATGTGCGGGCGATGCTGGTATTTCCCTCAGATGTTTCTGGCCAAGACTCGCTTGCAAATGTGTTTGACAGTTTGCGCAAGGAGGGGTTTGTCCGCGTCATCTACAAGTCAGAACTAATACGTTTGTCTGCGGAAGCAGTTGACAGGCTGACCGAGCAGATGCCACTTCAAGACCTCTGGGTGGTTGTTGACCGTTTCTCGACCCGTTCGATTGATGAGGCACGATTGCTCGATTCACTGGAAACTGCCTTTGAAAAAGGGAACGGGCGCTGTGCACTGTTCTTGGAGAGCGGTAACGCGATCGATGACGCAGGAGAAAGTGAATGGTCTGACATTTCCGGGGAATGCTGGAAAACCATCCGTTTCAGCGCAGGTTGGAATTGTGAGCGGTGTGAATTGCAATATCCTCCACCTGAGGTGCGGTTATTTAGTTTCGACAGCCCTTTGGGGGCATGTTCTGAGTGCGAAGGGACTGGCCGCCTCCTTCTGATCGACCCTGAAATCGTCTTTCCCGATCGGCGCAAGACCATTCGAGAGGGCGCTATCGCGCCCTGGAACGCGCCAGCTTACAAGGATGAACTGCAGCAAGTACTTGCGGTAGCTGGCTCTATTGGTTTGCCGGTTGATACACCGGTCTCTGAGTTGAGCCAAAACCACTGGAACATGATTTTCCACGGCGTGGTTGAGTCTAAGTTTTCCGGCGTTCTTGGCTTTTTCGAACGTTTGCAACGTGGCCCGGCGGAACAGCGAAATCGGGCCTTTATCAAACAGTGGCAGAGCTCTGGGCAATGTCCTGTTTGTCAAGGTTGGCGTCTGCGCGAAGAAGCTTTGGCGACACAAATTGGTGAAAGGAATATCGCTGAAGTCACCTGTTTGACGGTTGAAGAAGCGAGCAGTTTTCTTGCGGAGTTGGATTGGACGGAACGCGAAACCCAAATTGTTCGAGTCTTGCTGGAGCAAATTCAGTCTCGCTTGGGTTTTTTGGAGGCCGTGGGCCTGGGATATCTGGCGCTGGACCGGCCGATCAGTTCACTGAGTGGCGGGGAGGCGCAACGTGTTGCGCTTAGTTCCTCACTGGGATCGAATTTGGTCAATATGTTGTATGTACTCGACGAGCCTTCCGTTGGCCTTCATCCACAAGATACGCAGAACTTAATTTCCGCGATCAATGCCCTGAAAGAACGTGGTAATACCGTCGTGCTGGTGGAGCACGAAGAGGCCCTGTTGCGGTCGGCCGACCAGCTTATTGAAATTGGACCTGGGGCTGGAGACCATGGTGGTGAAGTGGTGTGCCAGGGGACGCTGCAGGATCTTTGTGAAGAAGGCAATAGTCTCACCGGCGATTATTTGATGCGGCGTCGAGGAAAAGTGTTTTCAAATGACCGGCGCCCTCTCTGCCGCGGAAAAATTCGCTTGGAGGGTGCATCGGGACACAATCTGCAAGATCTGACCGTGGAGTTTCCTCTGGGAGTACTTTGTGTCGTAACCGGTGTGAGCGGGTCGGGAAAGAGTACCCTGGTTCAGGAGACTCTGTTCCCTGCATTGTGTCAACGGAAACGGAAGAAGACGGAAAATCCATTACCCTATTCAGAGGTGTTCGGTGATGGCCAAATTGAGGACGTCATATTAGTTGATCAAAGCCCGATCGGTCGCTCGCCCAGGTCGAACCCCGTGACCTACATCAAGGCATTTGATGAAATCCGCAAGGTTTTTGCCGAGACGCTCGACGCTCGAACGCATAATTACACGCCAGGGCATTTTAGCTTCAATGTTGACGGCGGCCGTTGTAGCCGGTGCAAAGGCGTAGGACATGTTGAGATCGACATGCAATTCCTTGCCGATGTATTCATGAAGTGTAGCCAGTGTGACGGAACCCGTTATCGCCAAGAGATCTTGGCCGTTCGGCACCGCGACCGCAACATTGCCGAGGTTCTGGAAATGACGGTACGGCATGCATTTTCATTTTTTCGGGGTTATCCCAAAGTGCAAGCGAAGTTGAGACCATTGATTGACGTGGGTCTGGACTACCTGCGTCTTGGACAACCAGCGAATACATTATCCGCTGGGGAATCGCAGCGACTCAAATTGGCAACATATACGGCGTCTACGACACGCCACCGCACGCTGTTTCTGTTAGATGAACCAACTACCGGTTTACACTTTTCAGACGTTGTTCAATTAATCGACTGTTTCGATACACTACTTTCTGTTGGGCATTCACTAGTCGTTATTGAACACAATCTCCAATTAATCCGTGCCGCGGACTATCTTATTGACTTAGGGCCGGGAGCCGGGCAGCGTGGTGGAAAGGTCGTTGTGGCAGGCACTCCTGAGGAGGTGAGTGCACATGCGGGATCAATGACTGGCCGATTCTTGCGTCAGACATTGGTTTCCACCGATACGGATGGCGATTCGTAAGACTATTTGGTTTGCTGCTTGGAGACGTAGCGAGGCCTGGTTGAACTTGTCGTTGGGCGCGTCGATCTGAACAACTGTCGTGATGGTTGCCAAGCGGAACTGTCAGGTGGCTGTTCGTGTGGATGCAATGGTCAACGTCCACAGGTTGCTAGGTGAATATCTAGAATGGTATTTCGGTTGCCAGGGGGCTGCATTCGGCCCGGAATTGGCAAGGTGTTTTTGCCGAGCTATTATGATCGGTATAAGCACACTTGAGATGAGTGCAATGGAGAGTCGTGGTCGGATGCAAATACCTGGGCGTTTGGTAGGTTCGGCGAAATTGCGGTGTGTAGTTGGTTGCTCTTTGAGAAGTGAGGTAGGACGTGACTAGGAAGGAACTCGCTGGCCGTCGCGCATTCTTGAAGGCCGTTGCTGCGGGTAGCGGTTCCCTGGCTACCGCTGGCCAAATTTGCGCACAAGGAGAGAAATTGTCTCAAGATCCGTTGCGCGTCAAAACGCCTCATTTTTTGCCGCGCGCAAAACGGGTGATTTTTATGTTCATGACGGGCGGCGTATCTCACGTCGATTCTTTTGATCCCAAGCCAAGGCTGTTCGGGGATCATGGGAAGACCGTTAAGATCGACAACTGGCAGGGAAAGTACGGTGACTACAACTTTTATTTCAAGACGCCCGACTGGAGGTTCCGCCCCGGCGGAAAGTGTGGCACATATGTAAGCGACTTGTTTCCCCACACACGCGAAATTGTCGACGAGTTATGTGTCATTCGTTCGATGTCTTCGGACCATACCAATCATTATGAAGCGTCGCTGGGAATGCACACGGGGTCGTTTACTTTTGCACGGCCAAGTTTAGGGGCCTGGGTGAGTTACGGATTGGGGACCGAGAACATCAATCTGCCACCGTTTATGGTCGTAGCACCCAAAGCGCCATATGCTGGTACACAAACCTGGGGTTCTGATTTTTTGCCCGCGGCATATCAAGGAACGCGTGTTTTGCCAGGGCGCAATCCGGTTGCGAACGTAACTCCACTGGTTCAACCTCGGGAGCTGCAGGCGTTGGAGCTGCAGGAATTGCAGCGGCTAAATCGCTTGCATCTTGCGCAACGTAACCATGACTCCTCATTGGCTGCGCGGATTCGCTCGTTTACAACCGCGTTCGGCATGGAGGAGGCGGCACCCGAAGCGTTTGATCTTTCACACGAATCGTCGGCGACCTTGGATTTGTACGGGCTCCAGTCAGGCGAGCATGAAGGGTTTGGCTGGCAATGTTTAATGGCGAGAAGATTGGCTGAACGAGGAGTCCGTTTCATTGAGTTGATTGATGTGGGATCTTCTGCGAACTGGGATGCACACGGTGATATGGCAACGCATCGACCCTTGGCAAGGAACGTCGATCAGCCGATCGCTGGTCTCGTTCGTGACTTGAAGCAACGCGGCATGCTCGATGACACATTGGTGGTCTGGACTACGGAATTTGGCCGTACTCCGTACCATCAAGACCCCAAGGCGAAAGGGCGAGAGCATCACCACCAGTGTTTCTCATCTTGGCTTGCTGGAGGTGGAGTGAAGCCGGGTTTTGTCTACGGCGCGACCGACGACCATGGTATTGACGTGGTTGAAGATCGAGTTCACGTTCATGATTTCCATGCAACCATCTTGCACTTAATGGGTCTGGACCATGAAAAGTTGACCTACCGTTACGCTGGGCGTGATTTCCGTCTGACGGATGTTCACGGCCATGTGGTGCGGGAGGTCTTCGCCTAAGATCCTGCTGAAACGGTTCGCTTGCGGGAGTTACCAGACGCTACTTCTGGAGTGCCACGTCGTATGCCAACCTTAGATAAACCGGACGCATTGGCGGACTATTCGGTTGTTACCACAGTCGACGTGCAATGGGGTGACCAAGATGCATTTGGTCATGTCAACAATGTGGTCTACTTCCGTTGGTTTGAGTCGAATCGTATGGAGTACGCGAGTCGTTGTGGGCTGGCAGACGCGCCTCGGGAGGCCGAACTAGCACCTATTCTGGCACGCATAAGCTGCAATTATCGATTGCAAGTACGACATCCCGATTTCCTCTACATCGGTGGGCGAATGACCCGTATTGGCACCAGCAGCATGACCGTGCAGCATGCGATTTATAGTCAGCAGCAACAAAAACTGGTTGCCGATGGGGAGTCGGTGATGGTTCTCTTTGACTACCAGACACAGCAGAGCTGCCCTGTCCCAACAGCTTTACGTCGCGCGGTTGAAGTCCTGGAAGGGTGCTCTTTTGATGTTCCGTAAGGGGCGCATCATGGTAGATCGTCAGTGGGGGAACCGGTGCCAGGGTGCCGCATCTTGGTGCGACGGTCGAGCACTCCAGCAGTGAATTCCTGTGTGCGCATGAACAGTACCGCGTTTACGAAGGCGTTCCGGACGTGCAAGCCACTTTCTAGCCCAAGCAGAAGCGTTGATTTACGCAGAGGGATCGCAATCGAGGACTTTTTCGCAGGTTTGGTGGAAGCGGTGGTGTACAGGCTTTTGTTCCTGCCGTTCCCAGCCGGGGTTTGAACGAGAGCTGCGAAGCACGCGTCGAATTTTTCGCGGTTCATTATTCACAGAGACAGAGTTTGTAAATGACGCTCTCGGTCAGCGCGATTCGCGGCTCTCAGGTGCTTGCTCCGTTGCGGGAGTTGCTGCTGTCGAAACGGTGTCTTCTTTCTCTTTGGCAGGCTGTAGGGAGTCGTCTCCCTTGTCGGTTGTTTCCAGTACGCGATCTTCGGGTGGTGGATCAATATTCAACCACTTCTTGCGAACTTCCTGAGGCACGGACTCACGCCACATTGCCAGGACTTCTCTGACGTTGACGTAAGGATTTCCCAACTCGTTCCCTTTCTTTCCACCTTGGACCGGATTGAGTGGCGCCCACAGCATGTCGATGCGACTGCTGCCTCGCATGTAGTCTCCACCAACGATGTTTCCCTGGTTATCTAGTTCCAGGCGATAACGAAATTCCATTTTTTCGCTGTTGCGAGGTGACTGTTCCTGTTCCGAGGGTGTGCTCGTAGCGTATTCGACGGTGGTGTCGACATCCGCGTATCGTCCGCCTGGTAGTTTCTCCGTGACAGTCGCAAACGAGTAAATCGGATAGTTCCAGGCCTCTTTACCGGGGGTAGTTTCCATACCTATGGGATGTGAACCTCTACCGAGCCAATTGGTGAGCACCAGATGGATCGTGGCCGGGTTCATGATGTAGTCCATGCCACCGAGGAACTCGGTGTCGTTGTAGATATAAATTTCCGCGAGGAGGCCTTTAATATCGGCCGGAGTGAAGACGACCCCTCTACGCACTACGTTGTTTTGTGGTTCTGCGTGTCGAATTGCAGCAGCCGTCCAGCCATTGCAGTGACCGTGCCAAGCGGGAATCCGCCCCAGGAACAGGCCTCCACCTAGGCCATTGCGTCGGCCGCTGGAAAACAAACGATTGTTATTGGAGTCGTCAAGCCTGCGTCCGAATAGGCCACGTCGCGGTCGGCCATCTGCTGGTGTTCTGCCAAACAGGCCTCGTCGATGAGCGACAATGTCTTTCCGTTCAAATGCGACGGCTACGCCTTGGCCGCCGTGAAACGCGCGGTCGTATTTTCGTAACACCCTCATCGTCCCGCCACCCCGGTCGGGGTAGTCATGGCCTGAATAAGGTACTCGGTGTTTGGGGACCACACCCTGCGTAGGAAGATCGTCCAGCTTGGTCACAAAATCAGTTTCCCACCACTGTTGAAACGCTTCCTTCTGATAGTCGATTTCCTGTTTTTGGATCCGCCCTCCGCTGGGTTGGCTACGACGTCCTG
>PAQH01000085.1 GCA_002709225.1 Planctomycetaceae bacterium | reverse complement strand
GTGAAGGCCTCTAAGTCACGCAAGGCTAAGAGTTTGAAACGTAGAAATGCGAACCGTGGCCGCGGCTTGCGCTTTGAGTCACTCGAAGATCGGCGACTACTGGCGTTTGGCGACGTGCTCGTCAATGTGCCGGGTCTGGGGCTGGTTGACGCCGATCCGGTTAATCTAGCGCTGCAGCCACCGGATACCGTGGGAGCGGTCGGGCAGAATTATTTCATGCAGGCCGTGAATGCTGTGGGTGGCAGCATGGTGCAGATTCACGACAAGGCGACCGGTACTGAAGTCGGTCAGCCCTTCAACATGGGCATCCACCACCCGGCCAATACCGCCTGTAGCACCGGTAATCTGGGTAACGATTCTGGTGCCGCCGGTGATCCGATCTTGCTCTATGACCATTTGGCCAGTCGCTGGGTCTTGATGGAATTTGGGGTCGATCCCGCAAACATTGACCTCAATGGAAATCTTCCCGATACCTTGTGCTTTCTCGTCTCCGCCACTTCCGATCCCACCACTGGCGACTGGCACTCGTATCAATTCAATACTGGTTCGTTCCCCGATTACCCGAAAATGGGCGTGGGGCCAAGCGGTTATTTCGTCGGTACCAATGACTTTCTGTTAGGCGGAGCTGGGACACCGACACCGGCGAACTACGCGTTTGATCGTGAGAACATGTTGACCGGTAGCGAAGCGCGCCCCTACCAGCGATTCGATGCGCTGCCTGATCCGGGGACCGCGCCACAGATCGTGATGCCTGCCGATCTGGATGGTGAGGCACCTCCTGCCGGAACCCCTCAGTATTTTGTCAGGAATATCGATGACGAATTAACCAGTGCGGCGCCGGATCCACTGACCGACTACATCGAAGTCTACGAGTACGTGGTCGATTTTGATCAGCCCACCAGCTCGACCTTTGTCTTGAAGGATAAAGTGACGACGGTCGACGTGGACTTGACCATGTGTGGATTTGTTGCCGCGTCACCCTGTATTCCGCAGCCTGGTGGTGGAGATGGGCTCGATCCGCTCTCCGGTGCTACCATGTTCCGTACCCAGTATCGGTACTTTGATACCCACGAGTCGCTGGTCGGTAACTTTACGGTCGATGTCGACGGGTTGGCGCGTGCAGGCGTGCACTGGTTTGAATTGCGCAAGAATGCCGGCGAGGATGTCTGGCGTACTTACCAGGAAGGAACCATTGAGCCCGACGCGACACATCGATGGATGGCTTCGGTCGCCATGGACAAGTATGGAAATATCGCGGCGGCTTATAACGTGGCATCAGAGGTGACCCCAGCCGGTTTGCGTTATTCCGGACGTTTAGAGAGCGATCCGCTCGGGGTGATGCCTCGTGGTGAACACCCCATCGTCAACGGAACGGGTGTGGTTAGCGGTAGCCGCTGGGGTGATTACAGCGCCCTCACACTCGACCCGGTGGATGACCAGACTTTCTGGTTTACTGGTGAATATGCCGATGGCGCTTTTTGGGGAACCCGCATCGCTTCCTTCCGTTTTGATGATGAACTGCCCCCACCACCCGAGCCAGAACCAATTCCTGGCGAACCCGTCACCATCAGTGGTGTGAAATGGCACGACGTAGATGCCAACGGCATCTACGATGCGGGCGAACGTGGTTTGGGCGGCATCATAATTTACGCCGACTTGGATAATGACTATGCGCTTGATTTGAACGAGCCGTCTGTGACGACCGATTCGCGTGGGCGTTATCAACTAGATTTTACTAGCTATTCCACTTCGATTGCAGTCCGCGAAAAAGCGCCTCCTGGTTGGACAACTTCTTTTCCCGAATTGGGTGAGTATCAATTGCAGTTGGATCCCGGTCAGGTCGGTACGGGGACCCTCCAGGAATTTGAGAATGTTGATTTCGGAAATGTCGGACAGGCCTTTGATCTAGGCGACGCCCCCGCGCCCTACCCAGTCAGTATCGCTGATGATGGCCCGCGGCATGGAGTGTTGGGTGGATTTCATCTCGGGGCGGCCCTCGATGGCGAAGCCGACTCACTGAATACAGCAGGTTCCGACGGGGATGGTGCCGACGAGGATGGCATCACCTTTACGTCTGGATTGTTTTCCGGTGGTGTTGGTACGGTGGATGTCGTGGTTTCCACAAATGGGCATTCTCCTGGACGTCTACAGGGTTTCGTTGATTTCAATAACGATGGCGATTGGAACGACTTGGGTGAGCAGATTATTGCCAACCAGAAGTTGACGGAAGGTACCCATTCGTTGTCCTTCTTGATTCCCGCCACGGCGAACGGCGGATTGACCTATGCCCGTTTCCGCTACGGATACGAAAACGGTATCGGGGCGACCGGGCCGGCGCTCGCTGGAGAAGTTGAAGACTATTCAGTGACGGTACTGGGGAACCGCCCTCAAGCCGCGGACGACGCGTTTACGGTCGCCCAAGATAGTTCTGGCAACTTGCTGGATGTGTTGGCCAACGATCAAGTCAGCTCCGCCGGCGGCATTTCTATCAGCAGTGTCAGTGGTACCGACTTGGGTGGCAGTGTGCAGATACTGCAGAATGGCTCGTCCCTGTCTTATAGCCCCCCTGCGGGCGCGTTCGGGATCGATACATTTACCTACACCATCAGTGATGGTACGCCAGGTGGATCCAGTTCGGCGGCGGTTACAGTCAGTATTACGCCGACGTTTGCCGATCCAGTCGCGGTCGATGATTATGTCACCGACGTGGCCCCAGGTCCCAATGTGTTGGCCGTGCTGGCGAATGATATCGTTGGGCCGAATGGACCCATTGAGATTGAAGCGGTGACTCAGCCTGATAATGGTGTTGTCAGCGTGCCGGCTGGTCGCCAGGCAGTCATTTACACGCCGAATCCTGGGTTCCAAGACTTGGACCAGTTTACTTACACCATCGTCGATACTACCGGGGCGACGAGTTCGGGTACGGTAAGCGTTCAGGTTTCCGAGAATGCTGCAGACAACGATCTAGTTGCGTTTTCACTCGTGGTAACCAACCAGTCGGGTACCGAAGTGAGTGCGGTTGAATTAGGTGACACCTTCCTGGTGCATGCCTTTGCGGATGACCTGAGAACGGAAGATCCCAATACGGCGACACCAGCTGATGACCGTGGTGTGGGTGCAGCCTACATGGATCTGTTGTACGACGCATCCCGTGTTACGGTTTTGGATGTTGCATTTGCCACCGATTGTGGTGACTGTTTGTACCCGAATGCCACCTCGGCTGACACGTCGACTCCGAACGTGATCAACGATGCGGGTGGTCTCCAGTCAGAACCCACCGCCTTGGGGCCAGAGCCGACCAAGATCTTTGTCGCGACAATGCAGGCGATCGCTGCAGGCGAGGTTAGTTTCCAGACCGATCCAACTGAGCAGTCGCCGGCATTTGACACGGTCTTCTTTGAGCCGACGGAGGCAGTATCGCGGAATCGCATTACCTTTGGTTCCGGATCGGTTTCGATCGTTGGTGCGGGTACTCCACCACAAGCGATCGATGATTCTTTTGCCGCTGGGTCCACGGACCTCAATCCACTTGATAATGATCTTTCCGGCAGCAACGGACAGGCGAGTATTGTCTCAGTGGGTCCGACCTCTGCTGGTGGTGCCGTGACAATTACCAATAACGGCGCGTCTGTGGCCTACACGGCGCCGCAAGGTGTGGCGGTCACCGATCAGTTTACCTATACCATCGAAGACTCCATTGGCTTGCAATCAACAGCACTAATCACAGTGCACGGTAGCGATGCGAACGACGTCGTTCATTTGCGTGTCGATGTGGCTGACGAGAATGGAAATTCGCTGGGGAACCAGTCGATCTCAGTCGGAGACGAATTCCAGCTCAATGTTTTCGTTACAGATCTGCGTGGCGCTGGTGCCGACCGGGGCATTTACGCGGCCTATATGGATTTGCTCTATGAACGCGGCTTGACCGCGGTCAACGTCGACACTGGAAATGCCGAGGGCTATGACATTACCTGCGGTATTGCATATTCGCAATTCCCGTCCGACGTATGCAATATTGGCCAAGTGGTCGATGCCTCGACTGCCGGGATCGTGAATGAAGCCGGTGGCGTGCAATTTTCTCAGAGCCCGCTTGGTTCTGAAGAATTTCACCTGCTGAGCATTGGTATGACGGCGACTTCGTCCGGCGTGGCGACCTTCACGGCGGATCCCGCCAATGGCAGTCCCGGGCAAGACACGCTGACGTTTGAGCCAGCTGAAGCGGTGAGTTTTGACCAGATTCGTTATGGTGCAGATAGCGTGACGATCGTAAGCGGCGCGGCGGAAGGGGAAGCGACGAATACCAATCCCGTCGACCCGTACGATGTGAACGCCGATGGTGCTCGTTCTCCCGTCGATGCACTGTTGGTTGTCAAGGATCTCAACCGCCAGCACACGGGTGCTGCGGAGGGAGAAGCGTCGGTTGTGTCAGACGCAGCACCCTACCTGGATGTGAATGCTGATGGGAATATTTCACCGATTGACGCTCTCTTGGTGATCAGTGCTCTCAATCAACGTGCATCAGCTGCTGGTGAAGCGCCTGCACACGGGTCGGCGATTGCAGTTGCTCCGCCTGACGAAGTAGTTGTGTTCGGTGACGCACTTTGGACGCGTCGTGAATCTGTTGCGTCACGACAGGTCACCGAACCGCCCGTGCTGCCAACGCCTGCCGCCACCAGTGATTCGCAGGATGTTACCGGGTGGTTGGCCGCCGCTCGCCATGCTGCGATCAATGATGTAACCGCGTTGGACGCCGCAGTCCTGGCGGCGAGTTCCTACCGGGAAGATCTGGTCGTGGATGAGTTGCTTGAAGATTTGGCGAACGGCTGGAAGCGGAATTAATCTTCCGGTGAATCCGACCGCCTTTACGTGAAACAAGTTACAGCCGGCCTCGTTTAGAGGCCGGCTGTTTTGTTTTCAAGGGCTGCGACCGTGCCCTTTTCGTTTCGGCCTACCCGAGGGCGGAGCAGGTGGGGTTTCTGTAGCCACTAGCCTGCTATTCTGTTGTGAGCCAGTAAGGCTACCAAACCGTTTCTTTGACTGCCAAAGCCAGACGCCGTGGTTCGTAATGGCACTTAGAGAAAATTCGCATTCGAGAATCGCGGGAGCATGATTCATGGCGATTGAAGTGGAAATGAAATTCTCGGTGTCTGATGAAGCTGAACTTCGGCAGCGTCTGACGAAATGGGGAGTAGATCTGGGGCGGAGTGAACAACAAGTTGACTCCTACTTTTCCCATCCGGCACGTGATTTTTCCAGTACGGATGAGGCTCTACGTATTCGGAGGACAGAAAGTCGCGTTGAGGTGACTTATAAGGGGCCCCGTCTCGATGAGCGTACCAAGACTCGCCAGGAAATCGAGGTCTCGTTGGCAGGCGGCGAAATTGCCGCGACACAGTTCGAGCAGATCTTGCGTGTACTGGGGTTTGGTAGTGCGGGTGAGGTGACAAAAAGTCGCCGAGTGGGTCACCTGCAAGGTCGCGGTCGAGTGGTTACTGTCGCGTTGGATCAAGTCGACGGTTTGGGTACTTTCTTGGAATTAGAGAGCATTGTGTGTTCTGCGGATGTGGCAGAAGCTCGGGAAAATTTGGAGCGGCTGGCGCGTGAACTGGATCTAGGTGTAACGGAACGCAGGAGTTATCTGGAGTTGGTGGGGTTGTCTTCAGCGCAGCGGTAGCCGTGCGCTCGAGTTCGTTGATCTTACGTGGATTGACAGGCCCAAGGTGGCTGACACAATGTGGCCGATCGAGCGCCGCGATGGGAGTGGGAACCGATGAGTCAGCCTCCACAATATGAGAAGTCGGGAATCCGTTTTCGGTACCCCGAAAATTGGCGCATCGTTGAGGAGCAGCCGGATGGATTCTCCGAGACCGTTTCTGCTCAAAGCCCAGGCAGTGGATTTTGGATGTTACAGCACTTCCCGTCACAGCAGGAAACCAAGGACCTCGTGGAGAATTTATTGCAGACACTGCGCAGCGAATACGGCGACATTGAGGCCGAAGCGTCACAGCAGAGACTGCTGGATGTTGATTTGACTGGGCACGATCTGCATTTCTTCTGTATGGATATGGTAGTTGTTGCACGGACCAGGCGTTTTTCGTTGGGGAACCGCTGTTGTTTGCTACTCTGTCAGGCTGAAGACCGTGAGTTCGCCGAGTTGGAGCTCGTGTTTGACGCGATTACGACGAGCCTGATCAGCGAAACTCGAGATTTGTCTTGAGGAACCATCGGCAGCACATCCCTGGCGTAGCGGCTATTCTGCTGCCCAAGTTTTGCGTCCCGTAGGCTGTTTTAGGTAAACTACTCCCAGCAACGCGTCGCGTCAGTTTTCTACCTCCTGGGAGTAAGTGATCGGGACGCGCTGCCATTGGTGACGGTTACTCTGTTGTTGGGTGGTGTTTGAGAGGAGATACCGCGATGAAGTGTCCACGTGATGGTACTGTATTGGCTGTCGTGACAGTGGCTGGCGTTAAGCTCGACAAATGCCACAAGTGCGATGGGATTTGGTTTGATGAACGCGAATTAGAAGTGATTCGTAAGCTTGATCTCAGTCAGGTTGAAGAAGAGCTGGAGCGTAAATTTGGTCGTGAGCCGGATTACCAGGAGGGTGAGACCGACGGCTACATGCGTTGTCCACGTTGTTCTGGGGACGATGGCCGGCTGCAGGAGCACCACTTCTCGTATCTAGTCCCGGTCAAGGTGGATCGTTGTGTCGCTTGCCGTGGAATTTGGTTGGACGATACGGAATTGGACAAGGTGCTCGATGACAAAAAGCAGATGAACGACCAGTACTCCGTGAACAAGCTGGCAGGCATGATGAAATTGCTGGAGCAGGATATTTCCCGCATGAGGAAAAGGTGACGGGGAAGTGTCTCTGGCAGGAGTAGTTTGAGGGTCTTTTGCGGTGCTGTCCTGTGCGCTTACCGCTGTGTAAGCGTCGTCTGGCTAACAGGCGCTGCCGCTGGTCCGACCCGCCACGGCTCTGCGTTGTTTGGCTCAGAGCCTTCGCAGACTCTGAGGTTTGCAGGTGATTGGTGGGTCCCAACTCGCGCCGTTGTGGGTGGTCACGCGGGCGGTCTTTTGTGGTACTCTGGGCGGCTCTTGCCGACTGCTGGTCCGCGGAGTCGTCATGGGGTTGCCGTTAGTTCCGGGTAGTTTGTCTGTGCCGCTTGCTGATCAATGATGAGGCAACTTGTTTCACGCGTGGATGGAGAGGATGCCATGTTTCTGAACCATTTCAATATTCGCCAAATGCTTGCCGCGTTGGTACTGCTCGTTGCCTGTGGTGCCCTAGCTGCGGAGGACAAAGGTCAATCGGAACCGCCGGGGAAAAAATGGGTATCGCTTTTCAATGGAAAGAATCTGGATGGTTGGAAGCCAAAGATTGTCGGCCATGCATTGAATGAAAATTATCACAACACGTTCCGTGTTGAAGACGGTTTGTTGAAGGTTGTTTATGACGGCTACCAACGTTTTGATCGCAAGTTTGGCCACTTATTCTACCAGGCACCGTTTACGCATTATCGGCTACGTGTCGAATATCGATTTGTCGGTGAACAGGTTCCTGGCGGTCCTGGCTGGGCCGTTCGCAACAGTGGTGTCATGGTTCATAGCGAAGCGCCCGAATCGATGGCCCAGGACCAGGACTTTCCCGTATCGATTGAAGTGCAGTTGTTAGGCGGGAATGGTACACAGACTCGCCCGACAGCGAATCTGTGTACGCCTGGAACGAATGTTGTGATGGCTGGAAAATTGGTCACAAGGCATTGCACCAATTCACGTTCCCAGACGTACCACGGGGAAAACTGGGTGACGGTTGAAATCGAGGTGCGTGGGGGCCAGTCCATCAAACATCTCGTGGCGGGGAAGACAGTCTTGGAGTATACGCAGCCGCAGCTCGATTTGCGTGATAAACATGCCAGTGAACTGGCCAAGAAGACGGGTAAACTTCTGGAAGGAGGTTACATCTGTCTGCAGTCAGAGAGCCACCCCATCGAGTTCCGACGCGTTGAGATACAACAATTGTCACCTTGAGAGTTCAGGGCTGACGGGGTGTTTGTGGTTTGGTCGGGAATCGTAGTGACATGCTTGGCTGAGGTGGCGCACGGGATGCCCCCGGTTTGCCAGATACCTAGTCGACCATTGGACCTATCTATTGAACGAATATTTTTCCGAGAGGAATAGACGTAACATGCAAGTGCAAGATTTGAAGACATTGATGACCGGACTGAGTATCTTTTTGGTCACCGGCCTGTCGGCCGTACGTGGTGCCGAACTGAACAAGCTGACTCCGGCAGAGCAACGCGCTGGCTGGAAATTGTTGTTCGATGGCAAGAACCTGGACCACTGGCGCAATTATCGGTCACAGACGATCGGTTCGGGCTGGAAAGTGGTTGACGGTGCTTTGACACGAGCCGCTGCAGGTGCTGGCGACATCATTACCGTGGATCAGTACGATAGCTTTGAACTGTCACTGGAATTCAAGATCTCCAAAGGTGGAAACAGTGGATTGATGTACCACGTCGTGGAATCGGACAAAGTAGGGGCTGCTTTTTCAGGCCCTGAAATCCAGATTCAAGACAATGTCGACGGGCACGATCCGCAGAAGTGTGGTTGGCTCTATCAGCTTTATCCCTCCAGTGTCGATGCGACGCGTCCCGCCGGGCAATGGAATCAACTTCGTATTCGCATCACTCCCGAGCAATGTTCAACGCATATGAACGGCCTGAGATATGCCCGCTATGTCAAAGGCAGTGCCGACTGGAAGAGGCGAGTTGCCAAGAGCAAGTTCGCAAAATTCACAGGTTTTGGCGAAGCGGCCAAGGGGCACATCTGCCTGCAGGATCATGGCAATCTGGTTGCGTTCCGGAACATCAAGATTCGCAAGCTGGATGGCGACACCGACCGTCTGGATCCGGTGGATGGAAGACTGGCTTACAAGCCGGTGATTGCATTCCCCAAGCTGCAGTGGACGGGCTGGGAGGCTGAAGATGATGCAGGACGGTTGCAACCCTTACGGCCGATCGCATTGACCAACGCGGGTGACGGCAGTAATCGTGTTTTTGTGGCCACCCAGCGGGGTGTCATTCACAGCTTCCCGAATGATCAGAACGCGACGAAGACACGTGTCTTCCTGGACCTTTCCAAGAAAGTCAGTTACAGCGACAAAGAGAACGAGGAGGGTTTCCTGGGCATGGCGTTTCACCCCGAATATAAGAAAACCGGGGAGTTCTTTGCCTATTACACGACGCGGGATGCCAAGCAAACTTCAGTCGTTTCTCGCTTTCGTGTTTCGCGTTCCGATGCGGAACAGGCTGATCCCGAGTTCGAAGAAGTACTATTGCGCATTAAGCAGCCCTATTGGAATCACAATGGTGGCACTATTGCCTTTGGTCCCGATGGGCATCTCTATATCGGGTTGGGTGACGGTGGTGATGGCAACGATCCACACCGTAACGGTCAGAATCTCCAAGTGCTGCATGGGTCGATCTTGCGAATTGATGTGGACCATAAGGATGCCGGAAAAAACTATGCGGTGCCCAAAGACAATCCCTTTGTCGATGTCAAAGAGGCACGTCCCGAAATCTGGGCTTACGGACTACGCAACGTCTGGAGATTAGGATTCGACCGGCAGACGGGTGACCTCTGGGTCACGGATGTTGGTCAAGATCTGTGGGAGGAAATTAATGTGGTCGAACGTGGTGGCAATTATGGATGGAATTTTCGTGAAGGGACTCACGCCTTTGGTTCGTTGGCAACCAAACCGGGTGTGAAACTCGAGGAGCCCGTCTGGGAATACGACCACGAGGTTGGCAAGTCGATTACGGGTGGTTATGTCTACCGCGGTAAACGACTGCCTGAACTGCAAGGCAAGTTTCTCTATGCAGATTATGTCAGCGGGCGCTTATGGGCGCTGCATTACGATCGCGATCAAAAACGCGTGGTTGCCAATTATGGTTTGCAGTCTGAACGTAAGGCGGTGATCTCCTTTGGTGAAGATGAAAAGGGCGAAGTCTATTTCATGGCGGTGAGCAATGACGGCCGCGGTATTTATCGGTTTGACCACGCTCGTTGAGTGGTTGCGAGCGGCTTGGCTCAGGCAATTCAAACGCCCGGTGTTTACCGGGCGTTTTTTGCTGGAGAGTGCTGAGCTACCGATTTGTCCCTGCTGTGCAAGCCGCAGGGTGGCGCCGATTTCCCGGCCTTGGTTGCCTGCCCGGCCGTTGCTCGGGCGGTACAATGCAGCGGCGGCGGAGCAATGCCACGTAGCGGTACGCGACAAATGTTGCCGAGTTCAGCACGGACAGACGCCCGCCTTAACCTGGAGAGGTGGTGTGCGGCAGCTGAAAGGGTAGGGCGATGATGAACGTTTTTCGTGAGGGGCTGTTGCGCGGGAAAACAGCCCTGGTGACGGGTGGTGCCAGCGGGATTGGCAGAGGAATTTCGGACCGGTTGGCGGCAGCGGGTGCCAATGTCGTCATCGCCAGCCGGCGCAGTGACCTGTGTCGGCAAGTAGCCCATGAATTGGCGGAACAGCACGGAGTGCAAACGCTGGGGATTCCACTGAATGTCCGTGAGGTGGAGCAGGTAGATCAGTGTTTTGCCGCTACTCAGGAAACCATGGGCGGGTTGGATATTCTGGTCAACAATGCGGCTGGTAACTTCTACTATCCGTCTCATATGCTCAGCGACAATCAATGGCGTGCGATTGTGGAGACCGACCTGTTTGGGACTTTCTATTGCTGTCGGGCAGCTTTCCCGATGTTGCGCGAACAGGGCGGTGCGATCATCAACATCAGTATGACGTTACATCGGACCGGTTGGGTTGGCATGCTCCCGGCTTGCGCCGCCAAGTCGGGGATCGATGCGCTGACACAGACGCTGGCCCTGGAGTGGAGTCGACATCAGATTCGAGTGAATGGCATTGCACCAGGGCCAGTGAACACAGAAGGTGTACGTCAAGCCTTTGCGGCGGGGGCGGAGTGGAACAAACAAGCGGCCGATGTTCCGTTAGGTCGCGCCGGCGAACCGGTCGAGATTGGTGGGCTCGTAGTATTTCTGGCTTCTTCCGCAGCCGTATGGCTGACTGGTGAGACTATTTGCCTCGACGGAGGCATGCACTTGACACCCGATCGCGGGGGTGTCGATTCTGCCCATCTCGAGAAAATGGCGCTGGCTGCTCGTAGCCGGCAATTGGGGCAGTCGTGAATGTCATGCGACGCGTCGATTCAAGCGTGGTGCAAGGTGTCATCACGGTACCACGGTTGCGGCATTCTGCTTGTTGGTAACGTCTTCTTTGTCGGCTGTCGCCTCGTACACGTCACGGGATTCAATTGGCGTCGCATTCGAATCCCCATGCATCCACTGGCGCACATCCAGCAGCAGTCTCAGCAAAGTAGGGACCAGGATCAATGTAAATAGCGTTGAACAGCCCAGCCCGCCGAGAATGATACTGCCGAGTCCCCGGTACAGTTCGCTGCCCGCGCCCGGTGAAAGAACGAGCGGCGCAAGTCCACACATGGTGGTGATTGTGGTCATAAAAATTGGGCGGACGCGGCTGCGCACGCTTTCGACAATCGCTTCGGCGTGTGGCAGGTGCTGTGTGCGGAGCAGGTTGAGTGTTTGGTGTACGATCAAGATTGCGTTGTTGACGACGATTCCGATCAAGGTGACGAACCCCAACATGGTCAACATGTCCAAATGCTGAACAACGTGTTGGTTCAACAGCCAGAGGCCGAGCAACCCACCGACAGCGGCGGGGGGGACGCTGATCATGATCACGGCCGGGGACGTCCAGGACTCAAAGAGACCTGCCATCAACAGGTATGTGACCAATAGCGCCAGCAGCAAATTCCATTTCATTGCGTCCCAGGATCCGAGCAGTTTGTCGACCGCGCCTGACAGCCGAATCTGATATCCGTTTTCGATATCTTCAGCAGATAGCATTGTGTCCATTTGTGCTTGCAGCACATTGGCTGCTCGCTCGAGTGGGACGTCTGGTCTTGGTGTGACTTCAATGCGAACAGCACGCTGTCGTTCACTATGAAAAACCAACTCAGGGCCGCCTGAAAATCGGATGTCTGCCACCGAACCAATGGTCACGAGTTGGCCCTGCGGTGTTGAAATCGGCATTTCTGCCAGTTGTTGTGTATGTTCGAGAAGTCGGGAATCCCACGGTTCTCCCGCTTGCCGGATCTCGTCATTGCCGGCGAGGATGGTCAGGTCGATTTTGTCGGTACCTTGCCAGTAGCTTCCCGCGTAAGCTCCATCGTTCAACGCGTCGATCCAGTACCCCAACTCTCGCGCGTTCAGGCCAACACGTGCAGCCATCTCGCGGCGCGGAATAACATGCAGCTCCGGGCTGGTGAGATCGAGCGCTGGTTGTGGGATGACGCTGGCACCTTCCAGTGCCCCCGTGGCGGCGCGTTGTACGCGCTCTCCGAATTCCACCAGGCGGGGCAATTCAGGTCCTGTAATTTCGACGTAAATCGACCTGCCGCCGCGACCACTGAAAAGCCCTCGTTGGCGGACTTTTGCCTGGAGGCCGGGTATTCGAGCGGTTGCGTTCGTTAGAATGGGTACCAGTTCAGCTCCCTTGAGCATGTCGACGGTACGAGCGCCCAGATATAGCTCACCGCTCCGCGAACTCAGGTAGGAGAACTGATCCGCGATGGCAGGACCATCAAGTTGCTTCCCATTGCTGGAATCGATGGTGGTCTCCCAAAATGGTTGCAAGATCTGTTCGCATTGTTCCAGTACGCGGGTTAATTCCTGCGTGTTCAAGCCTGGGGCGGGCACCATCGTGGCCATTGCCAGGCGCCGGTTTCCTGCCGGCAGGTACTCAATCTCCGGCCAGGTTAACCAGCAAACAAACACCGAACCGTTGACAAATGCCAGTACCGTCAGGATGCGTGCCGTGACGCTGCGTTGCAGCGCCTGGTTGAGTCGCACAACCAATCCGCGCAGCGCCAGGCCGGGTATCAAGGAAATGACCTGCTGCAATCGTCCCGCTGGGGGCGGCGTTTCTGCTTGTGGGGTTTGCGATTTGAGCATGTAGGTTGCCGCCACCGGAATCATGGTGATGGATACGACCCATGACAACGACACGGCACAGCTATTGGCAATCGCGATGTCACGAAAAAGTTGTCCGGCTTCCTGGGGAATCAGGATTACGGGGATGTAGACCACTAACGTGGTCAAAGTTGCTGCCAGGACTGCCCCCCACACTTCCCGGGTGCCGTGGAGAGCAGCTTCAAAGGGGCGTTTGTTGCTGCGCCAATGGCGATCGATGTTTTCCAGCACGACGACCGCATTATCGACCACCATCCCGGTTGCGAACGCAATGCCCGCCAGGCTGATGACGTTTAGTGTTCGTCCCATCGCATGCATCATCAGAAACGTGCCGATGATCGAAATCGGCATCGATACGCAGATGATTGCGGTGGAACGCGCGCTGCGCAAGAAACAAAACAGGATCAGAATCGTCAGACTGCCACCGACGTAGAGGTTGTTGGTAACCAGCCCGATCGCCGAGTAGATATAGGGCCGTTTATCATGTGCGATGTTCAGTTGCAGATTGCGTTTATTGAGTAATTGCTGATTCAGTAACGCAACGACTTTTTCGATGCGCTTAAGTACCTCTAGTTCGTTTGCCTTGACCTCGCGTATAACGCGAACCATGATCGCCGGATGACCTTTGCGCCGCGCCAGGGAGGAAAGTTTCTTGTATCCCAGTTGGGCGTTTCCGACATCCTTGACATAGATGGGAGCTTGGCCATCGTAGGCGATCACCGTAGATTCCACCTGTTCCGGAGTATTGTATTGGCCGCGGGTACGAAGTGTGTAGCGGCGACGGCCTTCCCAGATCGCGCCACTGGAGGTGTCTCGGTTCTGGTCGGTTAACGCCTGCTGAACATCGCCGATGGTCAGGCCGTGTGCGGCCAACTTAACGGGATCGACAATGACCCGCATTTCTGGCTCCCGACCTCCCGAGACGGTGACATCGGCCACTCCCGTGACGCGTTCCAGGGCTGCGGCGATGTAGTCTTCGGCAAATTTGCCATATTCCGTGACATCGATGTTGTCGCCGGTTGCGATTAAGACCAGATAGGCAATCGGCCGCTCGGAAGAGGTCGAGGAGGTCAGTACCGGTTCGTCGGCATCGACGGGGTATTCCTTCACTTGCGCGAGGCGATTGTTCGCGTTGACCAAGGCTTCCTGCATGTCTGCATCAGGAGCGAATTCCAATGTGATTTGCGCGGCGCCATCGCGGCTATACGAAGTTGACTTCAAGACGCCGGGGACCCGTTTGAGTTGGTCTTCTTGAGGTTGCACGATCTCACGTTCGATTTCGTGAGCGCTGGCTGCTGCCCATCGCGTGCGTACGCTGATTTCGGGTCGTTGTACTTCCGGGGCAAGCTGCACTGGCATATGCCAGAGGCTGATCGTGCCAAATAGAATCAACAACAACGCGCCCACGGTAACTTTGACACGGTTGTTGAGGCAGAAACGGATCAGTTGCATCGCGAGGGGAGACGATCAAGGGGCATGGCAGGGATGTCCGCAGCGGGAACATCGCGAGAGCCATTTATTGTAACCAGATTTTGTTTGCGCGGTACGGAACTACGCCCCAGCGTAGCTCGCCGCTTGTCGATTCAACGATGTTTCAAGCATCTGGGTACTATGCACAGGTTCAGGGGTGCCCGTCGAGCCGATGCTGTGCCGAGGTGGGGCAGCAAAACGGTTTTCTACAGTTATTATTGAGATACCCGGTAGACTCCGAGGCGGCGGGGAGTATTGGTGTGTGCCGGATTTTGCCAGCGGCAGATCGGTTGCGTACTGCAGGCCGCGGTTTCTTTGTTCTGGCGAAAATTGCTCAAAACGGAGACTGCCATTTCCGCTGGTTCCCGCCAGATCGGAGTACCACGAAGGCCCGCAAACGCGACTGGTCTACCGCAGATTGCCGACTCCCGGTAGAGTTTTCGCGGATTTGTAAGTGCAGGGGGTACGTGTCCCTGCCATTTGGTTGCGGGTTTCGTCGGGCGCGCAAATGGTTTGACATCGATCGGGGTCTGCGCAAAGATGAACTGAGCACGCCAGCGGCCCCTACCCTAACTGGTCCGTGTGGGGGGGGGACGATTGTGTGGCCGAGTTTGACCCGCTGAACTTCCCTGTTGCTCTCTTGATGCCCCTATTTACCGGTTTCCATGAATGACCACCCGGAAATCTCCGAAGAACGGTTGACGGCATATTTCGATGGAGAACTCCCTCCCGAGGAATATGAAGCCATCGAGGAGTTCTTGGATAGTCCACAGGGGCAGCAGATTCAGCGCGGCAATCAGGCGTTACGTGACCAGTTGCGACAGCTGCCACCGCAACGTTTACCGGCTGGTTTTTCGCAGCGTGTGATTGACGAAACGCGGCGCCGTGGAGGCCTTGTGGATGAGCCTACGGGCGAGCCTGTACGTGCGGTGTCAGGATCACGCCAGCGTCCGCAAAAGATGACACGTGTGGCTTTGCGGGGCTTGGCCTTGGCCGCCAGTTTGACATTGGTGATTTGGCTGGGTTGGGGTGACGATCGGCGTTCGACACAGCAGGATGTTAGCGGTGGTCGCCAGACCAAGTCGCCGGCCGCGTCTGATGTTGCGCAGGTCTTGCCGAACGCGGCGCAAACGTCCGCGGCCCGTTCGGGCAGCGATCGGGCGGATGATTTACTTCGGGTGAAACAATCGGCCGGAAGAGCGGCGGTTGCGGAAAATCGATCGTGGTTGCTGTTGGTCTATGAGATCGCGGTTACGCCGACGGGCAGCGAGCAAAAGGTGATCCAACGGGCGCTTACCAAGAGCGGGATTGCGCTGGTCGAGAATGATATCAAGGTAAGTTCGCAGCTTGAGCAGGCTCTGCTTGAGAGCAAGTTCCTCGGCGGTGTGCGAGTGGAGGAACCGAGCACACTTGCAGGCCGTAGTCGCTCGCAAGTTGAAGACGAAATACGTTTGATCTATGCCGCCGCGACCGCGAGCGCGATTGAGCGCGTTTACCAGACATTGAAGTCAAAGAACCGTGAGATTGCCGCGCTACGAATGTCGATCGCGATGGAGGCTCGCGATCCAGCCACGATCGCACATCAGCGACTGGTACAATCGTTGCAGCCGCGCAAGTTAATGGAGCGTCTCGGCAAGGCCCGTCGCCTGGCGTTTGACACATTACTGCTGACACGTTCGGCCCGTATTTTTTCACAAGCTGCCTTCCTGCCCGTGGGGAGCGCGGACGAGAATCCCCGACGCATACCTCTGCAACCGGGGCTACCGCTTGGCGATGGCAAAAATATGCCGTCAGAAGTGCTCTTGGTGGTGCATTATCTCAAGCAGGACTTGCGTCGCGCCGATCCATAACGATACGGGGGTTTTCCAGCTAGAGGTTTCCCACTGCG
>PAQH01000084.1 GCA_002709225.1 Planctomycetaceae bacterium | reverse complement strand
TGTGGCGGCGCGATCACTGACGTCCATTTCCGTGTGGCCGAGTATCGCCAATCTTTGTTGCACAGGCAGTGCCAGCAGTCTTAACTTCAGTTGCGCAAGTGCCAGTTGGGCTGGGTTGGCATCGACAAGATGAAGCTGCGCAACATTAGGACGTGTCGCCAATAAAGCGGCCGTACAACCACCCGAGGCGATCATCAGTACGCGCGCGCCTTCCGGTAAGGAGTCGACAACCCAATTATCCTGGAGCGCGTCCTCGCGTACTTGGGCAAATGCCAGAGGCAAGTCCGCGGTTCTCTCCATCCAGCTCGCCAATTCCATTTGCATGCCCCGCTCCAACCCTGTTGTGAAGTGAATGCCACCGCTGCACGACGGACGATGTAACCCATGATACCAGGAGTTTCGCTGTGTCACGCCTGCCGCACGAGCCAGCAGCCAGGCCACCGAATCGGTACTAGTCACTTCCGACTTGCAAATGGCTCCTGCTTGTTGGGTTCAGGGTAAAAAACCGGCTGGTCGATGCAGTCACCTAGTGTAATAGAAGCCTACTGAGCCATAAGCGCGCGCAAAATCTGCGAAGGACCCCATTTCGAATCAATTTCTCGTGCGGCAGATCAAATGGATCCCACGAAACCCGCGACACTGCGCCTACCGGAACGTAACAAACAACCGCCATCGGCAGCGCCTGGGAGGGAGGTAATTTCGACCTTACGTCACTCGACCAGCAGAACAATGCGACTGCCAAACCCTTTACAACACGCGACTTGCTTGCGTTTCATTCAGATTGTGTAGCCTTTCCAGGCAACCACTCTGAGACTGCCTGGCCCCAACAACTATCACCCATCGCCCGCGAGGCAACGCGTGTGCATTGGCAAACAGTCGGTGAGACGGGAACAGCCACAAGTTTGTCGGATTGCGGGCTGCCTCCCAGGCAGCACGCGAGTAAACTGAGGGCCAGCCGGCCGAGAATGCCAGCAGCAGTGCACCCGCTCGTGCACTTGAAGCTGCTCGGATCTACCAATTCCTCACGACCAAGCAAATCATTATGAAACAAGCCAGCGCGGTGAGCTGCCTGGGAGCTATCACCCTGGTACTGTTGTTGACAGCATGCGGTGCAACCGAAACGCGCCGTCCTAACGTCATCTTCTTCTTAGTCGACGACCTCGGCTGGCGTGACCTGGGTTGCTACGGCAGCCCTTTCTACGAAACCCCCCACATCGATCGATTCGCGAAACAAGGTGTCCGCTTCACACAGGCCTATGCAACGTGTCATGTCTGCTCTCCAACCCGCGCTAGTATCATGACGGGCAAGTACCCGGCCCGTCTGCAGCTGACCGACTGGTTGCCCGGACGTAGAGAATTCCCTTTCCAGAAGTTGCAGAACGCCAGGATCCACCAGCAACTACCGTTGCAGGAGGTGACGATCGCGGAGGCACTCAAGCAACTCGGATATCACACAGCGCACATCGGCAAATGGCATCTGGGGGAAGAACCTTTCGGTCCACTCCAACAGGGCTTCGACATCCAGATTCCTCGCTGGAACAAAGGCTGGCCCAAACGAGGCTACCACGCCCCGTTCCAACTCGATGGCCTGCCGGCCACACCCGGCGCATACTTGACTGACCGATTGACCGACGAAGCCGAAAAGTTCATCGAAACCAACAAGGACCACCCCTTCTTCCTGTACCTATCCCATTTTGCGGTGCATGACCCCATCCAAGGGCGCCAAGACCTGGTTAGCAAGTACCGGAACAAGTTGCAGAGACAGGCAGCGCACCCGAGGCTCCCCTACATCCTGGAAGGGAATCCCGACGCCAGACAGCCGTTGTCCAGACAGGCGCTTACCACCCGCCTGCGGGAAGCGGCCTGGGCGGGTTTCCGTGTCCTGCCCGAACGCACCGTCAAAATCAAACAACATCAGGACAACATCCACTTTGCAGCCATGGTCGAGTCTGTCGACGAGAGTCTCGGCCGGCTACTGGCCCGATTGCAGGCACTGGACCTCGCCGACGACACCATCGTTATCTTATTTTCCGACAACGGCGGCATGTCCGCAGCGAACTTCGGAAACCCTCAGCGGGTCGTCAAGGCAAACCGCCAGGACCGGGCTTTTTCCACGTCCAACCTGCCACTCCGCGGTGCCAAGGGATGGCTCTACGAGGGCGGCATTCGTGAACCGTTGATCATCAAATGGCCAGGTCAAGGTCAGCGAGGCAAGGTCTGTACGGTGCCAGTGATCAGCACCGACTTTTATCCCACCATCCTGGAAATGGTGGGTGCATCACAACTACCGCAACAGCACATCGATGGACACAGCCTCGCCGGGTTGGTCAAGGGAGACCGAAAACTCAATCGCCCAGCGCTGTTTTGGCACTTCCCCCATTACAGTAACCATGGAATGCAAAGCCCTGGCGGAGCGATCCGCGCTGGAGACTACAAGTTGCTGGAGTACTTTGAAAACAACTCGGTGCAGTTGTTCAATCTGCAACATGACCTGGCCGAGCAGGATGACCTATCCGAGACCGAGCCCGAGAAGGTTGTGGAGCTGCGAGCACAGTTGCACGCCTGGCGGCGGAACGTCGCCGCCGCGATGATGGCACCCAATCCAGATTACCTACCGGGCCAGTCCCGCTGAGCCGCACGGGCGTTTTGCGACAGGGGCATGATGTGCTACCAACAGCAGCGCCGTGGTGCTCTCCACAGTCCGTCATCGCGTTTGGGGACGCTGAAGCAAGTAACCAACCCGAGTACGTCCGGAGAGCACCTAAGTGCGGCGATAACGTACATCCACATTGACGTGTTTGATGGTAAGCACCTGCCGGGCGCCCGGTCCGCGACGGGCGATTTCCAGCTTGAGCTCGTTGACTCCTGGCACAACCGTGGCAGGGTGTAGCGCCAGTTCGTAGCGGTTTTCACCACCGCTTTCAGCAATCACCGCTGCCGCCTTGCCCAGCGTCACAGCGAGCGCATCACCCTGAACAGACCCCGCACTTTGTATGCGCAGTACCACGTCACGCAACTTGCGGTTGCGATGCGCAGCGGGGATATCATCGCCAATGCGAATTGGCACCACACGGCTTGCCTCTCCCACACGCCGCCCCAAATCGACAGGAAGTGGCGCCGGCGCACTGGCCCGCTGATACTGTTCCCACACCCGCTGGTTGACGGCAAACGACTTGTCCAAATATTTGAGTCGCCGTGGATCACCGATTTCCGTCAAGTGCCGCCGGTATTGTGCCGGGGAAGGCCGACCGTAACCAAGCGATCCTGGGGCAGGAATATACTGGAAGTTCCAGAGGTAAATTCCATCGGCCCCCGCCCACCATAAGTTCGCCGCCGCCGCGCGGAGATTATCTCCACCCAAGACGTAGTTAGCAGGACAGTTGATACACGGATAGACGGGAACGTCAAAGCGATGTCCCAAAGCAACCAGCTCTTCGGCTGGCGTGGAGTAACAAACGTAGCCGCCTCCCGTAAGGAGCCGGTCGATCAACCCTTCGCGCAACCAGCTTTCGATATCGAAACCAATCCGATGACAGGTCTCGACCGTGCCTGGCACACGCACACCAAGCAGCACCGTCCGCCCACGTTGTCGACTTACAGCGTCCAGTCGGTGGCGGGCTTGTCGAATAAAATCGGTCATCAGTGGTAGGTATTTTTCTTCTTCTCCCAACTTGAAGCACCAAGGCATGCGAAAAAAGTTCAAGTCCACGCCGTCCAAATCGTACTGCCTGGCTGAATTTTCAATCCACCACAGGCGGTCTTCACGCACCTGCGGGTGCGCGTAGTCCAACCCGGACCACATGGCCGCCGCGAGTCCGTCCGTTACAGCTCCTCGTTGACCCTCTCCGCCAATCAGCATCTCTGGATGCTTGACCTTCAACGGATAGACCAGCTTGGGAAACGGCAACCCATACCCATCGTGACAATCGTTCATCCGAACTGAACCGCAGACCTCTATTTCATTTTCGTGACAAAACTTGGTAATCACGGGCGTCGGATCGGGCAGGTTCGGCTGAAACGGCAACCCTTGTTGTTGCGTCTGCCAGTAACGTGCGGCTGATTTTCGTTGCCGAGCGACTCCCCACATCATGCACCAGGCGAGACTGGTCACACCAGCAGCACGACAATCGTGCATCCGCAACGCGAGAAACGCTGCGGGGCCACGACTCGCTTCTTCGGTGTAGACCAAATCACCGTCGTCATCCAGGATCAAAGGCCGCGGTTGCCAGGCTGCCTGGCGCCGCGCCTTGAGCGAGGCAGGATCGGAACCTGTTTGTCCGCGCCCCCGACGCGCCGTCGACCAGGACGTCCCCGCCACTGAGGCGGTGGACAAGAACGACCGACGGGAAACCGGGGCAGAAGATGTTGTGACGCTGCTTGTTCGTCTCTTCGGCATCTCTCTATCGTGGTCACTGCGACCACCCTCCTGTGTCAGACAATACGCTGAGAGACTCCCCCCACCACCGAGATGATCGATGGAGCGACTCATCACTCACTCATTGTTATTCCAGCCAATACGAAAAAAACTGGGCGTTACGGAGCGTAAATCGCAATCGTACCAGACGATCCTTGAACCGGGCGAGATTGTCTACCGGCCACTGCACAGGTGCGCGCACTAGATCACCTGCCAGCGGCTCCGATTGGGCGATCACCTGCCCAGCGCCGTCGAGCATCTCAACACGCAGCTCGCCAGCGACGGCATCCACGTTCACCCAAAGTCGATTACCAGCCAGAGTAAACGACTTCGTCTCGATAATGCCTGCCGTCGCGTTCGCGTCGAGCGAGATGAATCCGTCTCGGCGCAACACCGCCAGGCACACCGCCCCGGCGTCTCGATCGGGCCGGAAGTCGCTGGCGGGAACCCATTTCCCAGCGACCTTCACCATGCCACTAAAGCGGTATTTGAGCGCAGTGTAGTAGAACCACAACTCATCGCCGCGAATCACCGCGTTCGAAGGACCAATCATCTGCGTCAGATCGTAGGCACCGCTCTGGCGCCGCGAGGCGCCAATGAACGCCTGACGCGCGCCAAGGCGTCGCCAGGTCTTCAAATTCCGACTGCAAGCAAGTTGAATCAAGTGAAATCCCTCGGTGTTCGCGTTGTCGGGGTTCGGACTGGTAGCGTGGTACATGGCGGGTAGGCCGATGTAGAGACCTTCGTAGCGGAACACGCCCATGTTGTACACATCCACGTTATAGACAGACGGATCGGGGGTGAAATACGGTTGCTGAAACGTGGCATCGGCCAGTCGCGCTGCGATGACTTGGCGGCCCAACTCCTGATCCCGGTCGTCCGCGGAAAAGACCACGCCGTAGTCGTCCCAATTCGCGAAGTCTCCGCTGACCGCCAAGGCTACCGCGCGGCCATGAGGCCCACCCCGTTTGACACTGAGCAGGAATTGGCGGTTCACCGGGTCAAATGAAAGGTTCTGCTCGTCCGCGGTGGGCACTCCCGGCACGCCAGGTACCACCATCCACTCGATTCCATCCGGTGACACCGCCACGCCTTCATTCGGTCTCACCGTTTTGTAGCGGCGTGCCCGATCTGGATCCTGAGGGTCGTAGACCACCATATACATTCCCAGTTTTGGTTGCCCGCCCGGCTTCCAGTGGAGCCCATCCGAACTGCGAAACCAACGAAAAAGCGACCTGGTACCGGCCGTGTCAGCGACCAGGAAACGAAACGCTCGCATTTCTTCCACCCAGAAGGGAGCTGTCCGAATCTGCAGAGTGCCACGCGGTTGCGTCGGATCGGGCCGAATCACCGCCCCTTTCTTGGCAGGCCGATGCATGGTGCGTTGCAGATTTTCGATACGGGCTACGCCGACGTCGTCGAGAAAAAGCTGCCGCTGGCCAAGGGGGAACTCGAGAGTCTCGTCGGCTGCAAACAGACGCCCCTGCTGACAGAGTAACCCCAGTGCCAGCACACCCCATTTCCAGAGCCACCTGCCACGAACACGGTTCTTTATCATGACTTCCTCTGCAGGGTGCGAAACGTTCCTGTTGGGTCACCGTCGAAGCGGGCTACCGAACTAACTCATTCTTGTCTTCGATCCGTCAGACTGACAGGTCCGGTCCGCTATTTTATGAGCAGCTGGTCGCGTATCGCACCAACCAGCCGCTAGTGGTCCCTCGGTCAGCTCCGCATAGCATGTCGCTGATCTATGCGGTCAAGGCAAATCCAGCCGGGGGACTCCCAAGCGTCGCGCAACCCGATCCTGCGCTCGCGCCATCACTTCCGAAATCCCGACAGGTGCACCACCGCGCCGCCCACTTTCGTGCGCAGCTTCCATGAAAGCAAACAACTCGATCGTCTCGGACGCGGTGACGGGAGGTCGACGGGACTTGTAGAACCTGGCGATTTCGGTCGCCACACCTTCGTAGCCCTTGTACCGACTCTTGGGCACCACGCCGTTGACAGGCGCCGGGTAACCATACTGCCCGGCCGGAGCAATCCCCTTAGACCCAAACACCAGTGCGCTGTATTGCACGGTTCCTTGACGAATTCCGCGATAGGTACCAATCCGGCCATCGCGCCAGACACCTGTGACCAATTCCGTCTCCGCAGTCCGAGCACGCGTCACTGAAACGGCACCGGCCCCCATAATCGTGTACAAGGATTCAAAACTGTGAATAGCATGGTAGAAGAAATCGGGATGATGTGGCTCCGTAGGGCAACCGCCGTAGACCAGGCACCCCGTCACCTTTCCGACTTCGGGATGGCTGCGCATCTGCGCAATGCCGGGACTAAAGCGATGCTGCGAACAGGAAAAAATCGGCGTCTTGTAGCGCCTGGCCAGGTGGAAGATTTCAATAACGTCGTCCAACGATGCGGCCATCGGACGACCGATATACACCGGTTTACCGGCCTTGAGCACAGGGCGTACCTGGGCGAGATGAGGGCGCCCGTCAACAGTCATCAACATCACTGCATCGACCTGCGCCAGAACCGCGTCGATCGTGTCTTCCATCCGTACACCCTGTTTTTGTAGCAGAGGTTTCCAACGCGGGACGTTGGTGTAGCTCTCTTCCAGGTCGGGGCTGCCGCCGGGCCACGCCGCCACAACTTTCAATCCACGCAGCGCAGGATTGTCAGCCGGCGGATTATGGAACAACTCGGTAAAGGCCAGTCCCTGGTAATTGTCGATCGAGACAATACCAACACGAATCGGATCGCCCGCCTGCGCCCAGGCGGAATACATGGACAGGATGGCACACAGCCAATACCACTGTAGTTGCTTGCACCCAGCTGTGTGTTCGACGGTGTGTTTGACGGTGTGTTCGACGGTGTGTTCGACGGTGTGTTCGACGGTGTGTTCGACGGTGTGTTCGACGGTGGTCTGCATGGAGGTCTCCCGTCCAGAAAATGTCCAGATACTGACGTGCGTGCTGGCAGGGGTCACGAGCCCTGGGAAAGCGCGCGACGTTCAGGCCGAACGCCGCCTGCCCGTCCGGTGGTAACACCCGCTTAATTGCAAGCTCGCCGCGTTAAGTTACGCTACACAGCGATATGATGCAAAAGACCTACCATAGGTAGGGTGAATACCCCGTGTTGCCCGCGATCCACCGCGCGACAAAGGTCCCACTTCATGCAACAGGCCATCAACCTGGCAGACGAAATCCAGCGTTTTCAAGCGAACGCTTCGATCGAAACTGCCCTCACACCGCCCTCCTCCTGGTACACCTCGGGGGCATTCCTAGACCTGGAAAAACACGCTGTTTTCCAAAATCATTGGCTGTTCGTCGGTCGTCAGGATCAATTGCGTGATCCCGGTGATTACTTCAGTGGAACCTGCCTGGGCTGGCCCTACGTCGTGGTGCTGGACGACGATCGCGCAGCACGTGCCTACTATAACATTTGTTCCCATCACGGTACTTGTATCGCCACGGGAGTGGGGAACACGGAGCGATTTATGTGCCCCTACCATGGCTGGACCTACGATCGAGGCGGGCGTCTCATTAAGGCGCCATTAGCCGGCGCAATGCAATCCCTCCGGGAACGTCATCTCGACCTCAAACCGATCCAGGTTAGCCAATGGGGTCCTTTTATGGCGTTGCATTTCGGCAGCTCGGCAGCTTCGCTGGAGACGCAACTGGCTCCGCTCCTGGAAACCTTTGCGACGCATCCATTCGACAAGATGCAATTTGTGAGGCGTGTCGAATATCGCGTTGATTGCAACTGGAAGGTCTTTATCGACAATTACCTGGATGGCGGGTACCACGTGACACAAGTCCATCCTGGGTTAACAAACCAACTGGAGATGTCGTCTTACAGAACGACACTGGGAGACCGGTGGTCATTGCAATCCTGCCCAACCGCAGCATCGCCTGCCAGCGATGCAACGGTGGACTTTGGCCAGCGCGTCGGTGAGCACGCCGACTATGCCTGGATCTATCCCAACTTCATGATCAACCGGTATGGGCCCTGGATGGATACCAATACGGTCCTACCGCTCACCGCGGATCAATGTCTGGTCATTTTCGACTATTACCATGCAGGTCTCGCCGAGACAGAGTTCCTGGACCAATCGCTGCGCGCTTCGGACCAGGTGCAACAGGAAGACATGCAGATCTGTCGCCGGGTGCAGGCAGGACTCAACTCGGGAATTTACCAACAGGGTGTCTACGCGCCTGGTTTTGAAGCCCCAATGTTGCACTTCCACAAGCTGCTGCAAGCCGATTTCCTGATGGCCTAGCACGCGCCTCAGCCGCGCCATGTGCAGCGGCCTGGCAGCAAGCTATCCACCGCAGTGTCAAAAAGAAGATGGTTGCGACTCGACACACCGGCGCGGACCCAGCCGATACCGGGCTCATCAGCGCCGCAGACGCTGCGCTAATTGGGCACTCAGCACCTTGACCAGTTGCGGATGCGAGGCGGCCACGTTCTTGGTCTCACCCGCCCGACTGGTGTGATCATACAATTCGGTGAAACCATCGCGATGCACGATCAGTCGATGGGTAACCGTGCGAATGGTCTGGGCGCGGCCGGTGTAGCTAATGGCGACACGCCCCGGGGACGCAGGATCCTCAAGTTGGGGACGCAACGTGGTGCCTTGCAGGCCGGCCGGTCTAGGCAAGCCGGCCAAGTCGCACAACGTCGGGAACAAATCGATCGTCTCCACCAGGGACCCACTCGAGGCACCCGGCTGGGAAATCTTGTGGTAGCGGATAATCAACGGCGAGCGAACCGATTCGTCAAACAAGGCGTGCTTGCCCCAAATGGCATGCTCGCCGAGGTGCCAGCCATGGTCACCCCACAAAACAACAATCGTATTATTCATCTGACCGGTCGCTGACAACACCGCCATCACGCGTCCCACCTGGGCATCCGCATAACTCACACAAGCCGCGTAAGCGCGACGCACCTCCAGGGCAAACGCGGGATCTTTGTTGGGATTGCGTTGCCAACGGTTGTACTTCATGAATTCTCCTGACCCATGCCAGGTGGTCTTGCCGGCTGGCTTCTCCGGGTGGGGAGTCGCAGGCAGCGGCACGTCTTGATACAAATCGTGGTACTTCTGAGGCGCGCCGAACGGCAGGTGCGGGCGCAAGATCCCCACTGCCAGGAAAAAGGGCTGACCGCGGTCAGCGGCCAATTGCTCCAGTTGCCTCAGCGCTGCGGGAATCGCCTGACCGTCAGGGTAAATCGAATCGGGACCCGCCGTCGCCTGCCACACATCCATGTCGCCAGCACGGACGCGAATCTC
The DNA here is from genome assembly GCA_002709225.1 of Planctomycetaceae bacterium. GTDB lineage: Bacteria > Planctomycetota > Planctomycetia > Pirellulales > Pirellulaceae > UBA9264. Next base: position 13,180 of record PAQH01000084.1, on the reverse strand, counting down.
TCCGTTGGCTAGTCCATGCATCCAACCGCGTGGGTGCTGCCAGGGGCCGGCGGGCAGCAGATGGCGATCCCAAGAATTCGGCATCTCGAGCTGATTTCCATCACTCCAGTCAGGCCCACCGCGCCCCCCTGGATGGTGTGATACCTTGCCGACCGAAACCGCCGTGTAACCATGCTGCCGGAACCAGGCGGGCAGACTGGGTGATACCGAACGCGGGTTGTTCTTGACGCGACCTGCCCGTCGAAAGAGGGCACCGTTACCGGCAGGACCGTAGTGGCCGGTCAGCAGACTGTAGCGGCTGGCACCACAAGTGGGAGCCTGAACATAATGATGCCGGAAAATGCGACCGGCAGCAGCCAATCGATCAATGTGCGGTGACTTGATGTAATCAACCCCAAAGCAAGCCAGTTCGGGTCGCAAATCATCAACACAGATGAATAACACGTTCGGTTTGCGCGCCTGGGCGCCCGGCGGGAAACCCATCAGTAAAACCAGCCACCCCAGTTGTTTGACGAGTTTCATTACATTGCTTCCCTGACAAGACGCACTGCGGCAGGTAACTTCTGCCATTGAGGCAAACCGGGACCGCTACTGGCGATGCACAGTACCCGGCGGGACCGATCCGGTCGTTACTTGATGAATCCTCCGGAAACCGACGTCGCTGGACCATGGCTGGCCGGTTTGGGGTCGAGTAGACGCACCAGCGGATCGACCATGGCAAATGCGCAAAAGTGATTCCCCAGAGGGTTGTAGTGGCCGACGAAGTACCGTCGCAGGTAGTCGGCCGTCGAAACCGTGAACTGTTTACGGTCGGCCGCATGCGCCGTCAGCAGGTCGACATAGGGCACCTGCAACTTGTTCAGATGGTCCACCATTGGCTGGTCGAAGCGCCGCCCCGTGTCAATAAACTGCTGCACCACATAACCACCGTACGACAAGACAAACAGGATCTTGCGACCAGTCTGCTCACCGTATTGTTTCACTTTGTCGATCACCGCGTTGGTGGCAAATAACCCGTAGCGGTTCAGTGTCTCGTCATCGTAATCCGTGCGCGGCACTTGCTTGCCCGCCTGTGAGTCGACCAGACGCCGCAGGCGACTAGTCAGGTAGACATTATCCTGGAACGTGCGGGCCACCCACTCCAGTTCGGTTAGACGCGCGAGCGACGCACGATCAGGGCAGGGGTTATCACGGTAGACGACCGTCCCTTGCCCCGGATCCACCTGCATGTAGGGTACCGTCGGATTGATCGAAACGTCGTTCACGCCAAATTTGAATCGCTGCCAACCAACAACATTCCGATAGTGGTCATCGTCAAAGATGTTGAAGATGATCGTCTTGGCGGGTGCCCGTTGTTCTTCGCGCAGCATCCGCAAATACGACTGGTACACGGAATAACCGCCAATTCCATAATTTCGTACCGGCTCACAGAGGTGTCGGGCCAGCGTCTCTTGCCAGGTCTGGCCATCGCTAACCTGTTCGCAACTCGTAAAACTGTTGCCGTAGGTGTTGATCCGACACGGTCGGTCGGCATAGGCCAGCATCTGCCGCGCGCCGAGCTCGTCATACCGGTACCGACAGACAGCACCATTGAGGCCCTCTTTGAAGTCCCGGTCAATATGTAGGTAACCAAGTTCTGGATCGTATTTGCAGAACGGGTACTTGCGACCAGCCAGCCAGCCAGCCACGTCATCTCGTGTGGGTAGTAGTGACTTCAGATACCGCGACCGGACTTCCTCGAGGCCATTGCCCGGAGCTGACCTTGCCAGCAGCGCGGAACCCAACAGGCCACCGCTGAGAGAAAGCATCACTCGTCGATGAAACTGACGGTTCATGGAAAACTCCTTGCTGCAGGTCGATTGGATATCGGGGTTGGCGTTATCGGTACCAACTCAAACAAGGTAGGCGGTCTTCGACAATACCTGAAACGATACTCGGGCCGTTGCTGCACTCTGGCGCATCCCAGCCCTTGCGTTTCCTGCCAAACCGTCGGCGCTCGGGCAATTTCTGTGGTCGCAAAGCTTTACACACGACTCGTCTCCCGGCGTCTTCCGGAAGCCGACTCGATACCAGGAAATCAAGGTAGCAGGGCCTCCCGAATTCTAACGCCTGGCGAGACCGCTGTCTGTTACTGTCCCCCGCTGCTTGAAGCAGCGGGAAACCCGTTGACCGACAGATCTTGTGAGAGCATCAATGCTCCGCTTCTTTGATCTCCATCAATCTCACCTCCAACGGTGAAATCTCTAGCGGAAAATCCACCGGCTGATTGATGATCAAGTCGTGGGCGGACCGCAGTGTTTGCGTGTTGGGCTGCGAGGCCTGGACGGAACCGCGCGCTGCAGGCTGAGAGACTAACTGAATGTCCACCTGACGCCTGCTCAGATTAATGAAATACGCCAGCCGGCGTGTTCCCAGTTTCGTCGTCCTGAAATCAACCCCGTCCACCGAACCACCCTGCACGTCGGTAATACGGTAAGACCTATGAATACCGACTACATCGAGAAATGTATCGAAGAAACGTCTGTACTGCTGTCCCGAGAGGCGCGCCGTACGGTAGATTTTGCCTCTACCCAAGCGGCTCATCGTCACGGGGAAGCCGGCGATCGACAGGGTCCGTGGCTGTACGTGCCAGCCTTGCAGATCTCTTGCTTTACCTCTTTGATCATGGCCGAGGCTGTCGCCGATGATCAGTACCGTACCACCTGACTGCAAGTAATTCTGGAGCCGCTCGACGGTTTGCTCCGCCACATAATCCGCGGCCGGTACGATCAGTAATTGACGCTCCGCGAGTTGCCCCTGCCCGATCTGTCGTTCGGAGAGAAAGCCGTAGTTCAGATCGAGGCAGAACAGGCCAAAATGCACATGCTTCAATTGCCGCATGGCCACGGAACTCGTTGAACGTGTCTTGCCTTTCCATTCGTCCGGCACCTGCCCGAGCGACTCAAATGTGCGGAGCTCGTCAAAGTGTTCCTCGTGCTGAAGCTTGGAAGCCATCGAGAACAAAATCACCACGTCTCGGCGCGCCTGGTGAAAGGCAAGCACTTCCGGAGCCAGCCGCCTGAGATCCAGTGCGGTCCTGCCAGCGATCTCAACAAAGTAGGGGACATCCAGCATCTGCCACCGCCCGCCACTCGGCGGAGGGGCGCCATAACCCCAGGCCCACAGAGTGCCAGCGCTGTTGCCGTGCAGGTAGGGCAACCACAGCGCCGCCCGGATGTACGCCGGCGGCCTTTTCTCCTTGACCATCTGCTGATAGCTCATCGTACCATTGATCGACGTCACCGTGTGCCACTCCGAATTGAACAGAGGTTTCCCAGGAGAGAGGTCGCGCATCAACTCCAGGTTGGCCACGTCGGCATCCATCGCCCAGTCTCCCCCCGGGTAATTGCTCGTCCACCCGTCGTAGCCATTGATATCACTGAGCTTGCCGATCTCCTCTCGGTCGATACCGTCGTCGTGACCAAATTCTCCCCAGGTGGCGCAAACCAGCGGCGATTCCCAGAAAACGGGTCGGTCCGTGTCGACTCGCTTGACGGCCGCTTTCATAGAACGGAAGAACTCAGTCATCCGATGCTGATTGAACTTCTGCCAATCGTACATACTGGCCTTGTTGATCGGCCCGGGATCCGCCGGTCTGACGATGCGCAGAGTATCGGGCACATCGTTTCGGGGCCACCAGTCCGTGCGGCCCTGCGGCGGAATACCGACATGGTGGAAAGTCTGGTACTCCGTACCCCAGCGTCTATTCAATGCACCGATGCCTGCATACTCACGCTGCAGGAATGTTCCGAAGGCACGACGGCAATGATCACAATACCCGGTAAAGGAATAATGTGGCTCGTTGCCAAGGCAGTATCCAATCAAGTTGGGATAGTCTTTCATCACCCGAGCGATCTCTTCCAGCCATTGGGACCACAGCTGCTTGCTTTGTGGGTTCACGATACAAGTCGCCAGGTAATGGGAACCACAGGTAAAGGCGGTCGGGTACTCGCTGAACATCCAGGGAGCGATGTAACAGTGCTCGACGGTGGGGTACACGAAAATGTTGTGGGCGGCGGCAGCCCGCATGTAAGCGTCCAGTTCCTGCAACCACGTTTTGGAGATCCCTTGGCCCTTCTCGGGCTGCGTATCTCTAGGCCCAAATTCCAGCAGCGCTTCGGTGGAATTAAAGCCGAGCGCGGCGTACAGCTCGAAGTCTGCCAAGGGAAAGCTTCTGCCAAAATTTCCCAACGCACCCAGCAGCAAGACAGGACCTTGCCCGTCATGAAAAGCGCCATCGACAATCCGTAAACCACGCCTGCCCGACGACGGAACGCGCAACTGTCGAGCGGGAAACTGAATCCATTCCTTGATCTGCGCCAGTGACTTCTGTAAGGCGAACAGCACATCATTCAGCTGCCAGTTCAGTTTGCCATATTCCCGTTTTCCGGTCTCCAATTCCGCGCCAACCAGTCGCTCAAAAAGCTTGCTGAGGGCCCAGGAAGTCTGCGGGTACGTGATATCGATGTCTTGCCGGGCCGCCGCATCCAACGTCACCCTCAGTTCGGCGCGGCGCCGCGCCACATTGGCCAGCTTCTTTTGCAGATACGCACGGTCCAAAACCGCCACGGTGAGCCACTTCTCCACGACGAGCTGATCACCCCGGTAAATTTGCGTCTGCAGCCGGTAATCACCCGCAGCGGCGGTCTCCGTCGGCAGCGAAAAAGCCAGGGAATTGAGTCCGGCCTGCAGTCGCACCTGCCTCTCTTCCACCGCGATGCGACGCCCCGCTTCATTGGTTGCCTCAAACCGCACCCGGTATGCTCCGGTCTTTTGCGGTACGCGGATCTTGAGCAAGGTGTCGACCGTTTCACCCTTGTCATAAAACGCCGGCTGCCCGTCCGCGACATACACGCAGCTGGTGAAGTCTCCTGTATCGCCAGCGCGGGCCAGCGCCCCTTGGTGACAAAGAACTGCCGTTAACAAAAGCGGGCAGAAGACGACAGTCAGCGACCGATCCCGCCGGCAACCAAAGACGATCGGCAAACGCGAGGAACGGTGTGGTCGCAGTTGGTTCATGGCGAGCCCCGTCGTCTGTGGCGCATCAATCGAGGTAGGCAAATTCACTCAGGTTGTAAACAGCCAGGCAGAGTTTCACGAGTGCGGAGGCCTGTTCCGCTGGCAACGCAGCCAGGTTGGCAGGCATTGCTGACTCGCGTTTTCCCTCTGCTGCCGATTGCCGAGCGGTCGCTGCTACGGCGAGTTGATCGAGCAACTCTCGCGCTTCACGTTTCTCCGTGTCGCGGATCGGTCGTGCCAGCGCGATCATCCACAGCTTCGCAATCCACCCCTCGGGGGTCTTGCCACCTTCTTTCACCACGCGACTGGCCAACCGCATGGCCTGCCTATAAACCGATGGGCTGTTCAAACTCCAAAGTGCCTGGGGCGCGACCGTCGTCACATCGCGCTGGGGACAACTGACGGAATTCAGTGGCGCATCGTAAACGTCGAACATGGGGAAGCGAAAATTCCGCAATACCAGGATGTAGAGGCCTCGTCGCGTATACTCAGCCGGGTCACCCGTAATCGGCCATTGCCATTTTTCACGAAGTGCGGCGATCTCGTCATCCGCCAGGGGGACGACAACCGGGCGCCCACCCATCTTCAGATTGATTGTCCCAGCCGTGGCATGCATGCTGTCCCAGAGAGCCTCCGCTTCCAGTCGACGACGGCTCATACGCCATAACAGCCGATTGTCAGGATCGACCTGCTGATGCTTGTCGGTCGCAAACCGACTGGTCATCTGGTAAGTGCTTGAGGTCATGATCAATCGGTGCATCTCTTTAATCCGCCAACCGCGAGCCACAAACTCGGTCGCCAACCAGTCCAGTAATTCCGGGTGCGTCGGGGCAACCCCATTGGCACCAAAGTCATTGGCGGTGGCGACGATTCCCCGACCAAAGTGCCATTGCCAGATCCGATTGACCATCACCCGCGCGGTCAACGGGTGATCGGGCTGGGTCAGCCACAACGCCAATTCCTTACGACTGCCAAACGGACCGGTGACTGCTTTGTTGCGACCCGTTGTTTGCGCCAAGGCGGCGGGCAACGCCGGCTCGACCTGGTGTCGCTGACGATACAGTTCACCACGGTCCAGGAAGTGTACCGGTTTGACCAGTTCAGGCCGTTCGTGTCCCAGTACGGTAACTTTGGGAATTTGCACCAGCGGATCGTAGGTCGTGTTGGGCACCGAAATGTTTTTCGTGGGAAGTTCCATCACCTTCTGCACAATGGTGTCACGCAGCCGCTTCTCCGCGACCCGTTCCTGATCGGTCAGCTGGCGACCACTCGTCCGCTGCTGGAATACCTGATAGGCACTTTTCGCTTCATGAACGGCCACGATGCGTGGATAGATGTAGCTCCACCCTTGCACTTCCATGGGCGTCATGATCGGCACGTCGACTTCGATGCTACTGGTAAAGATCGCCTGCATGGCAAAGTAGTCTTCCTGGGTAACCGCATCGAATTTATGATCATGGCACCGGGCACAGCCGAGCGTGAGTCCCATAAACGCGGAACCGGTTGTATCCACCCAATCGATCAAAGTTTCGTAATGCCGGCGCCGCGCATCCAGCGCTGACTCGGATACGCGGGGCGGAAATCCAAAAAAACCGGTGCCGACGCGGGCTTCGAAATGCACCTCCTGGTTCGGTGCCACCCGGTAGACACGCTTGGGATCCAAGTCGAGGTTGTCCGGCCACATCTCGTCGCCGGCAAGCTGCTCCTGCACAAACCGGTCGTAAGGCTTGTCATCGTTGAATGACTTGACAACGTAATCACGGTACCGCCACGCATTGGGATACGAGTCGTCCCCTTCAAAGCCCGCCGAATCCGCGTAGCGTGCCACGTCCAGCCAGTGCCTACCCCAGCGCTCTCCGTATTGTTTGGATTTCAGCAACGCGTCAATTAAATTCTTCCACGCATCACCCGCAGTGTCGTTGACGAACTGCTCGACCTGGGCGGGGTTCGGCGGTAGGCCCAGCAGATCAAAGTAGGCTCGTCGAACCAGCGTGTGCTTGTCGGCCATTGGCGCGGGAGCGAGCTCCTGAGCTTGCAATGTTCGCAAGACGAATGCATCGATGGGATTGTGCACCCGGTCTCCGTGCTGCAGTCCCGCCGCAGCGGGCACACTGGGCCGCACAGGCTTTTGAAAGGACCACTGTGTCTTCTGCTCTGAAGTCTCGTCTTGGGCAGAGAGTGTCTGCAGCACAAAAGACCACAGCATCGGTGCAACACAAACACCACACACTGCGACCCGCGACACTGGCTTGTACATCAACACCTCCACGGAATTGGACTTCGCAATACGAGCCTAAGTAATACGAGCCTGAAACTGCCTGTTGGCTGGCCAGATGACGTGCCCATCAGTCGCTAGAGGAAAACCGGCGCGCCCTCAAACAACGGCGATCCTGAAGTCGACTCCCACGTCGACTTTCTACTTTAACAGTCAGCGGCTCAAAGTAGTAATCCGCCACCCGGCGCGCGAGCGGTCACTGTCTAAACGGGCGGGCCTCGCCACGCAGTGTGGCAAGGCCAACCAGCTAGGCCAGATACGACGAAAGGCAAGTAGGAGTCGTCTTCGTCTCGTCTTCCCGGACCAACATTTCCTGCGATGCTTCTTCCTGAACTGTAGGGACGACCGCACTAGTCTGTACAGACAGCTCCAGAATGCCTTTACGCATCAAGTCACGGAGCGTCTCTCCATTGGACTCGGTAATCACCTCTCTTAAACGCGGACTTTTCTCGTGAATGTCCTGAAGCAAACGTACAATTGCCGGCGTGCACGGGTAGGTCGTGAAATACGGATTGTCGGGCACACATAATTCCACGCGACCCTCGATACCATCGAGATCGACTTCCGAACGTACCCTCAGTGCCGGATGCACCCGCAGTTGCAATTCTCCGCAATCTTCGCGTGCGAGCCGCTGTACAAGCCCAAAATAATCTTCCACCAACGAGTGAATGGGCGTCGCCGGATTGTTCACCGTGCGACAGAAGTACGATGACTTGCCACTTTCAGCGCGGCGCATCAGCAGGTAACCGAAATTGACGCTCTCCAACCCTTCGCGCTCAAAATTCTCCACCCATTGGTCCAACGCCTGGTTGTATTCCGAAAACGTCTGCCCAAAGGGCGCATGGCTATGCGGCACACAAAACAGCAGGGCATCGCGGTCGGCTGTTTTCAACACCAACTGATCCATGGCGTCTCCAGACCACCATGAATCCAATTTGGTTCCGTACCGATCGACGTTCACCAGATCGGTAACGACAGCGATTCTTCCCGTTGGCGTCAGATGCTCGGCCGCTTCCTGAATAATCCGCCGCAGCACCTGTTCCCCGTTTGCACCCCCATCACGAAACCGGTATTCGGCGTTCGGACTCGGCACAAACGGCGGATTCGCCAACACCGCATCGAAGCGGTCACCGCGCACAGGCTCAAACAAATCTCCCCTGCGAATCTCCAGGTTCTCGACACCGTTCAATTGAGCGTTGAACCGTGCCACGCGCACCGCGCGTGGATTCACATCGACGCTGACCACACGACGGCTGTATCGACTGGCAACAATTCCCTGAATGCCGGAACCGCAACAGAGATCAAGTGTCGCCATCGATCGCCAGCGTGGCGCCGCCTGCACTAACCCATGGCTGTCCATGCCGATGTACATGACAGGCTGCTCCGTGAGTTGGTCTTCCGCGAGAAACATGTACCGGTGATCGGTCGCGAAAAACAGGCCGTCACTGCAAAACAAATCGACACGTGACGCCCACCGGTCATCTCGCCTTACCAACACGCCAAGCCCGCACAATGCGTTAACGACCCGGTTGCCCAAGAGTTCTTCGATGCGTTCCGTCGACAACGCGGCGCGCAACAAAAACAACCGTACGAGATCAGCCAACCCCGTGTCGGGAAGTCGGTTGCGATCATAGTATCGCAAATGCGTCGGCTCGATGGTCTGCAACGAATCACAATCCAACAGCGCGCAAATCGCGTCTTCCCGGTACCCCTGCGACTGGAGTGCCTTGTTAAACTCCTCCAGGATGCATCGCTGACTGAATGACGCATCCTCAAATGCCGCGCAAAGCGCATCGTCAGGATCGTTGCCAAGCGGTGCGTCTGGTGTTCGCACCGGGCTCCACTCGGCATGCGCCGCAAGTCCGAAAACGCCTAACTCAGCCCGGGCCCAGTCGATTTCGCGGCGCAACTCCAGATGGGTCAACGCGGCCGACAAGCGAAATTCCTCAACCGAGTCCTGCGGTCCGTTGAAAGCAGCCAGCAACATTCTTACTTGCGGCAAGTCGTACTCGCGCAGCTTGACGCGGCCCGCCAAATCAACCAGTGAGGACTGGCCTAACGGATCCAGAACCAAGACGACGTCATCGCTCAACTGCGTGCGGAGGCCTCCATGAAACGGCGTGTTGGGAAACAAACGACTTGTCTCTCGAAACCTGCCCCCCTCAGTCGAGAGCCGCCGCAACTCTGCGGTTGTCCAAGGACTCTGGTCGCCCTCCTGAAAAAACAGTGCTCGATCCAGCTGCTCCATCAAATCGGTCACCGCCGCATCGGGCCGACCGAGGCCGTGGGGCAGTACTGTCGCGGGAACGGTGCTCAGGTGTTCCTGATAATCTCTCACCGGCACACTTTTCTTACTGACCCAATAGTCGCCTAATGCCAGGTAATCCAGATCACAACGCAGGAGCGTCTGCAACGCTTCTCGAGGCGTTTCGACAATCGGCTGGCCCGCCACATTGAAACTGGTATTCAAGATTACCGGGGGGCCGCCGCGTTGTTCGACCATCGCATTACAAAGCTGGTAAAAGAATGGGTTGGTTTCCTTTTCAACCGTCTGCACGCGCCCCGTGCCATCGGCATGTGCCACGGCGGGTATCTGGTCCCGCATCTCTGGCCGTATCTCTGAAACCAGCAACATGAAGGGGGACGCGTGCTCCAGAACAAACACCTCGTTTACTCGGTCCAGCGGAATCACCGGCGCAAATGGTCGGAACGCTTCACGAAACTTGACCCGTGCGTTGATCACGGCTTTCATTTCGTTGAAGGTCGGATCCGCCAGAATCGACCGGTGGCCCAGCGCCCGCGGACCAAATTCGGCACCTTGCTCAAATCTGGCAACAATGCTGCCCGCCGCCAGACTAGTTGCGGTCTGCCGGAGGATTTCCTCACGAGTCATCTTCTCGAAATGAACCAAATCGCTGAATGCATCCAGTGCCTCTGCGATCCGAGAGTCGGCATGGGCGTGGCCCAGCGTGGCCACCTGCAGCGGTGGCCGCAGCGCGCCACCACTTTGATGGTAGGCCCAGAATGCGCAACCCGCAGCAATCCCACTATCTCCAGCTGCTGGAAACACGAAAATATCATCCAACCCCAGATTTCGCAGTAAGCGGTAATTGGCGACCGAATTCAACGCCACACCGCCCGCCATACAAAGCTTCCGCAACCCCGTTTGGCGCAGTGCCAACTCGACGACGTGTTCCAGTGCTTCCTCAAGTTCCTTCTGGACCTTGTAAGCCAGGTCAACCAGCCAGGGACGCAGATAGGGAACGTCACCTTCCTGGCCATGACGTTTCTCCAATGCGGCGATTTCCAGGAAGATATCATAGGCGGCAATCTCCAGGCTGTAACTTCCCGGATTCTTGCGAAACCATTGCCTCCAGTTCGGTTGCTCGGCGCCGTAAGCGGCCAAGCCCATCAACTTGCCCGACTCTGGATATTGGATGGTCCCGACGTTGGTCACAAACCCGGCTTTGCGACTCACGTATTCGTAAACGAATCCTAGCGTCGACAGCGAAGCCAAGTGGGCGGCAATTTGCTCTGAATGAAGCGGCTCAAGCTGGCACCCGCTCGCACGATACAAACTGTACGATTCCGTCTGATGGCCAAGACCTGGGGTACGCTTCGTCGTTCCGGTGGCGTCGACGACCAGTACCAAGGCCTCGGAAAATCCCGAGGGCCAATATGCCGAATACGCATGTGCCAAATGATGGCTCGGTATCTCGCGAATCGCATGCGCAATCTCTGCCGAAAACTTGTTCCGTAGAATCCCGGGTGCAAAGTCCTCACCTGGCATGTTCGCAGTGATTGTGGTCATCGCCAGCAGCGGGAGATCTAACGAGTCCATGCAGTACTTCAGACACTCTCCGGGAACTTGGATGAACTCCGGATCACCACTGGTCTGATAAAGAAATCCAATACTGTGTTTTTTTCGATCGAGTCTCTCCTGTTCAATGGCGACAACGAGTTCGCCATCGCGCACGACCGCAGCCGAACGGTCGTGCCCCATGTTAATTCCCAGATGGTAATCACTCATGAAGCACCTGCTCTCACCTTGCTCTCACTTTGCTCTCATCCACGGAGATCGCGGCCCACGCGTCCCCAGCTGGCACCCTGCGGCCAACCTCTCTGTTGTGCCCGTTTTGTGCCGTAGTGTCCAGGTGTGGCAAGGGGTGTGCCGCGGCGATCTGACCGCGCCACCTCTCGCCTGGTGGGCGCGCCTTGTACTCTGATCGGCGTACTCTGATCGGCGTACGCCGATCGGTGGCGGGACTCTCCCGCACTCTCGCACCGACCATGCGGCCCGGCAGCACAGAGACAAACCAGCGGAACACCACTCACAGCCGAAAGCAGAGATGAAGTGTACGGAGGCAACCATGGCATGCGGCTGGTGCCGTTCGTTCGCGATCGCCTCGATAAAGATGAAACGCCCGGCATCTGACCAGCCAATTCCCCAGCCATACGGGCTTACTCGATGCAATGTATCAGGATACAAATCCCCGAAGAGCTGCGTTGCCCCCTTAGAACGCGAGCCCACAGACCCGCGGGTCCGCCTGCCAGGCACAAGAATGCCCGCCCTGTCCCCGGCACCTCGTCGGAGTACAATGGCGGACAGTTCCAGGACCGCTGGTAAAGCTGATGGCCCGCGCCCCGCAATACTTGCAATTCCAACAGGCCCAATTAAAGTCAGCAGGATCGATCCCTGGCCCCCCGTAGCGGTAGGTTTGCGATTGACAGACTTGGCTCCCGTTCGCTAGCCTCTTGCCCATGGTCACGGTTTCATCTTCCTGACAACATTCTCCCCGCCCTGGCGTCCCCCCTCCCCTGCATTCCTGACGCATGTCGCTTACCTGCCCCCTCTCGTCCGCCGAATCCCGCCCGGTGTACCGCCGCGCATTGGCCTACCTGATGGTCGCAGCGTTGCTGCCTACTCTCACCGCGTCTGCCTTCGACGGTGTCGTGTCACGGCTAGTGAATGAATCGGAATCACCGCTGGAGAATGGAGAAGAGACGGAAGAAACGGCCGACGAACGACGTAGCAACGAGCAGCGAAGGATTCGTGTCGCCACCGAACATCGCCATCTCCGAAAGGCGACGCGGCAACTGCTCCGGTCACGGCATAGCCCGCCATGTGTTACTCGCTGTGTCGATGGTCACCGCCTGCCCAATGGGCTGCTGGCCCCATTGACGTGTTGAACGCGCCCGCTCTTTAGACGCAGTGCACGCCATTGACGGCTGTCGCATGCAAACCGCCAGAGCGCGATTGCAACGCCACTATCCGACCTGATCGATGGGATCGCCGCGATTCCCGAGTTCTTGCTGGTCATCTCTGTGATTCGCGATTTTCTGGGCAGCCAACTTCTCTCCACGCAAAGACCGACGCATTACTCACGACCCAGTCAAACTCAATCTCTCGTGTGGATGAACAGCTACAAACCGCGTTTGGTCCTGCACAGGAGCGCATCAACCTGAGGCACTTCTCAGAGGCATCTGCCAAAGAGCGACCTGGCAGCGGAAATTAACCGAAAGTTGAATGGAGTTTATCTTGAATTACTACCCGATTCTCATTCTTCTAGCGCCTTTCGTAGCGGCGGTTTATAGCGCTCTTCCGAACCGCAACACCGACGACCGAAACTACAACTTCGGCGTATTTGCACTTGCCGTGGCATTGGTGGTCGCGATTGTGGCACTCGTCGAGACAGCCGCGGACGGCTACGTCGCCACTCCCCTGGTAATCTGTGAAACACCGTGGAGTTTCCTGCCGACGATTGAATTGGCTATCGACCGTTTGAGTGCGGTGATGATGGTGCTGATCGCCTCGATCGGCCTGGTTCTCTATCGGTACTCCGTCCG
>PAQH01000083.1 GCA_002709225.1 Planctomycetaceae bacterium | reverse complement strand
CTCTTCGGCAGGCGCGTCAGCGGCCGGTTTCTCTTCGGCAGACGCGTCAGCGGCCGGTTTCTCTTCGGCAGACGCGTCAGCGGCCGGTTTCTCTTCGGCAGGCGCGTCAGCCGCCGGCTCCGTATTTGCCGTCGCAGCGGAACTGGCCGCCTCATCTTGGGCAGTTGGCTGACAACCCGAGATCAAGCTTGTAACAACCATACCCAATCCGAGCGCGGACAAGGTCAGAAAGATCGCATTCATCCGTTGCATGTTAGGTTTATCTCCCTTGAAGACATTCGCAGAGTTCTTGATTTGGGCAAAGTAAAACGAGCATCTCTTACGGCTGTACCGGCAAAACCACACTTGTGGGTACAGCACTTGTGCGTACTGGTGGTTGACGAACCTGGTTCAAATTCGACTCCAACAACTCGACGAGCTGACGGTGCGACTTCGTACGGCGAATCGTACGGGCTGGATTCCCCTCCCATTTGACTTTGCCATCCGGTCCAATCAGGTAACCGATTGGCCAAGCCTTGATACCATAATTTTGCGTATTTCGATTTGCCTCATCCCACAACACAAACTGCGGTACCTGTTGCCGAATCACACTTTTTTTCTGTGTCTCTAGCGTCTCTTGCTGCCCCTGGTTGATTTCGATAATCACCAAACCACGCGACGCGTATTTGCGATGCCACCTGACCAGGTAGTCTCTCAAAGGAGTACAGTTCTCTCAGAAATTGAACTGCAACCAGACAACCTGCCCTTTTAATTGGGTGAGTGTCATTTTCCTGGTCGCGTTAAGCCAATGCGAATCACGGGACAGCAACTCAGGGGGCCGCTCCCCCAACTGAGAGTAATAATATGGCCTCCTCTGCTCAGGTTTCGTCGCCAATGCATCCGTCAACAGGAAAGGGAGAACCCAACTCAAAAAGACGCTACAGATGATTCGGTTCTTGTCTGCCATAGCCGCCGACCGCATCACATTTGTAATTGCGCTGAAAACGAAAACCAAGCACTAATAGCCAAGGGCGCGACGTGAAATCAAACGGTCTCGTCTTACGCCAGCAGGTCACAAGGGTCCCGGTTAGTCACCGCGAGTATCGCTTTCCGAACACCCCAACTAGTTATTCGCCGTTACTTTGATATTGTCCAAGAACAACTCCGCATCTTTGGCATTCCCAAACAAACCTGGGCTGCCTGACAAATTTGGAGACGCATCGAAAGCCTCGATAGTCCAGGCGGCAGGTTCGTCTTCCTCGCGTGGCCAGACCTTACCATACAAATGTGCCCGCTGTCCTCCGGAAGCAAGCTTCTCGACAGTTGCCTTGAACTTCATCCTATACCATTGATCTGGTTTCCAGGCGAAGGGAATCGTCTTTGCCATCCGCAACTGGGGCACCCAACTGCGAATCTGCAGACTCTTACTCTCACCCTTGAGATCCATTGTGTAACCCTGGGCAATCAAACCGATATCAGGCATCTTGTTATCCGATAACGCGCCCTTAACGTCCGCCTGAATCGTATAATCCGATAGTTCCGGATGACCAAACCAGCAACGACTACGAGCCCCTTTCGGAATGGTCGAAATCTTCACCATCGCGTTGCTGCCATCCACCTCCCGGATCACGTGCCGATAGCGAGCACCAACCCATGTCAACGGTGGAAATTTCAGGCCTTCAAAATCAAAGCTCCATGGCAACGGCGGCACAACGCGAATGCGTGCCGCGCCACTCAATCCTGATGCTGTGGCTTCAACCGTGGTTGCGTAATGCCCCTCTCCTCCAGCTGCGGTAAATACCCCTTCAGGAGTCATCTCACCAGGTCCCGTGATCTTGAATTCTGCGGCAGCCTCTTTCAACAGCTGGCCCTGCCCATTGAATAAACGGACAGTGAATTTCTGGGAGTCGCCTGGCTTGAGGAGCAATTCAGCGGGAATCACTTGCAGCGTCACCGGCTTCTCATCTTTGGACGGTGCCTCTTGGGCAACCTCAGGTCTCGGTACAGTACCCGGCTCCTTGGTTTTGTCCTGCAGGCAATAGAGCGCGCTTGTCGTGGCAACGTAAATCTTGCCATGTGAACAGATAGGAGAAGCGTAAACCTCTTCTCCTGCTGGCAACCTTTTTCGCTTGACGACTTTGACACCACGTTTCGGGTCGGGACGCAGGATACTCCACCCACTGGTTCCGAATGCGTAAATCTTGCCGTCCGCGTAAAGCGGACTGGCGCGCATCGTCGTGCCCCCTACCGAGTAAGGCCTCCTCATCACAGCCTTCCCCGTCTTGATGTCAAGCACATGCAACTTAGCGCGATCATCGAAACAGTAAAGCCGGTCTCCAATCGCCAGCGGAGCACATTTGCCCATCATCAATTCATCCTTGCGCCACAATGCGCCACCCGACGTGAGATCACCCCGACCGCTTCCGTCAATGGCAACGACTGCGCCCATCGCATTGCCAGAGATGTTTTCCTCACTGTGTCCTGTGAAAACCAAATCACCCACCACGAGCGGCGAAACGTTCAAACCTCTTCGCGAAAAACGATATTGCCAGATTGGTTTTCCAGTCCTGGGCTCAATTGCCCACACAGCACCATCTCCCGATCCAAAAACCAACGCGCGACGCCCTTGGAGTACCGTCAGATTGGGAGCACTATACGTCGTGTCAAAGGGCAGCAAACGGGTTCCTTTGAACCAAGCGACTTCACCAGTCCGCTTGTCGAAAGCAAGAAACCGGTGCGCGGGCTTGGCCATCTCGCCCCAGCCGATCACGATCGAGCTAATGACAACTAAGTCCTCAAAGACGATCGGAAAATTAGTACGTCCACCATACGTGCTCAACAAACCAAACTTCTCGTGAAGCGGAAAACCCCAAAGCCGCTCTCCCGTCTCTCCATTGAGGCACTGAAAGTATCCACAGACCCCCAGCATGTAGACGTTCCCGGTTTCAGGATCTCCGACCACCGAAGACCAACCAACACGCGTGTCGGGAACATCGGACAACCAGACATTGAAACGATTTTCCCAAATCGTCTTACCTGTCGCCGCGTCAAGGCAGACGATGCGTTCACCTTCTCTGGCAGTTTCAGGCTCAGCCCGCGCCATCACATAGAGACGACCGTTCATCACGATCGGTGTACTACGTGTTCCCAGGTCTTCACGTTTCCAACTGACATTCGTTCCGCGGCGCGGATCCCAATCATCCGGCAGCCCCGTCTCGCGGGAAATCCCGTTGAACTCAGGACCTCTCCAATAGTTCCAATCAAGCGCATCGGCGGCCGAGGCATGAGGGAGCATGGTGAGCAGTGCAATACCAGTAAACAGCAAGTATCCAAAGTGGCGGATCATATGTCTCATTCCGTCCGATTCGTGGCACAAGTCAACGTCGATAAGAATAAAAAGCTTTCCACAGGGCCGCAAGGATCGTGGGTTCCAAAGCACCTCGGCCTTCTCCACCAGCCCTGACGATAACACGCTTTCCGCGAACACGTATTCTAGCTATCTCCACTAATCCAGATAACGTCCGGTGTACCTGCGAACCTATCAGGTCGCTCACGGGCCAGTGTCATCAAACCATTCGTCGTCTGGGCAAAACTTAGGAAACACAACAATCAATACTTTCATTTTCCCAATCGCCCGATGGCGCGTCCCTGGGCGAATCAGAACACACATGCCAGGCTGCACATCGATCAGTTCGTCGTTCAATTGCATCTGGGCACCAGGTCCGCAATCCAAGAAAAAGTAGGTTTCAGTCAACTGCTTGTGATAATGCTCACGAGCGGTCTCGGAAATTTCAGTCACGTGGATCGTGCCAGGAAAATCCTCCGTATCGACAAAAGCACGCCGAGCAGTCCCACAGGGACAAGCGGTTCCCGGTAAGGAACCAAAATCAACAATTTCATAGCCGCGACTCAAAGCTGGGTCGGACATGAATCACTGTCCATCATGGCGCGTGTGAACGTTTCGTTAGTCGCCCCATCTTATCAGACCGCGCAGAGAGAGTCGACTTGCCAAGCGGGCCGTGGGGCAGGATTTCGAACCTCGGGTGGGAATCCAAGGCAACCGGCGCGTAACGCTGCCAGAGCGCGTTTTGCACACTGGCTGGCGATGCGAATTCACCCACTCGCTGCGGTTTGCCTGTTCGACATGGCCAACCCCGTTCCGCTGCGGGAAAGAATCACGGCGGTAAGCAACCGATCAAATGGCCAAGCGTTGTGGGTCTTGATGTCACAGCCGACCCTATAACCGGCAAAGTTTTACTAGCTTCAACGTTCGGAAAACATTCTCTATCTATCGCCATAAACCTTTTACCAAAAAATACTTACGAAAACTCAAGGGGTCTTGAAAATCCGGTCGATGCTCAAATTGTCAATATGGTTACAAACGCTCCTGCCCGTACAGCCATCACGGCTGACTCGCCACGCGCGACTCAGCAAGAGCCACTTTGTTCCATTGCCCAATAAACGAGACATCATTTGACTCAGTTCCGCCCCCAACTCACTTCAACCTACTCTAGCTCCACTAACCTGTCCTAGCCGCACAACCGCACAACTGCCTTCCTTACTCTGGACATGCCCCCGTCGAAGAGCCGGTGTCTAGGGCATTTGGAGGGCGCCTACCAGCGGGCGCGGGATAGCCGGAGAGAGTACTTAACGCACAGGAGAAACAGGCCCCATGAAATGGACCACACTCATTGGATCTCTCATCATCGGCATCGCGCTCAGCTCTTCCAGCGAAGGCGCTGGCCCGCTCGACCGCATTCTGCATACCAAGAACTGCGGGTGCGAAACCAAGCCCGTTCAGAAATCCAAACCAGAGCCCAAATGCGGCGCTGAGAAAACGAAAACAAAGCACAAACCCAAATGCGGTGCACCGAAACAGAAGCACACTGCAAAATCCAAATCGAAAAGCCACGGCGGCAACCTGTTACAGGACTTGGCGAACCACCTGAATCTCGGTCTTGGCCACAAATCCAAGTCAAAAGCGGCACCCCAAACAAAAACCCATTCGCCCAAACAGAAACACATCGCAAAACCCAAACCCAAATGCGGCGCAAGTAAGAAAAAAACCGTCGCAAAAGCCAAACCCAAATGTGGCGTCGCCAAACACAAACGCCTGACCTTGCCAAGGTTGAAAAGTAAAGGCAGTGCTACCGGGGCGAGCAGTCAACCCGCGGCAACCGGAGCTCGAATTAGCCCGACACCACCAGCACCAATCGTAGATCCTTCCGCCCTTTTGCAGCGGAGCACGCGGGTTACGACAGTCAGCTTTACTGAATAAGACCCGCGTTCGATTGCGGTAAATCTTTTTACACCTGCCTGGAGTTATCTTTCCAGGCAGGTGTTGCTTTGCGCGCGGTGGAGACCCGGTTGCCGAGCACCAGTGCGTCACAGCCTACTCTTACGGAAACTTCAGCCACGATTGTGATCAGTGGTGCGGAAGTTTGCCCTGCCGGTAGCCTCCGCGTTGCCTTAGAATCGGAGAGTCTGATCTCTAGGAGTCGGTTTTGAACACTTCCGACGAAGCACGCACGCCCAAACCCGAATCTGCCCCCTCCTCAGTGCAGAGCTCGCATTACCAACAGGCCGCGGACAAGGTGCGCAAATTTCCGCAGGCACCTGGCGTCTACCTAATGAAAGACTCGGCCGGTCGCGTGATCTATGTCGGCAAAGCGAAAAACCTGCGTTCCCGGGCAAGTAGCTATTTTCTCAAAGCGGCAGCGGATGAACGACGCACTGCGAATTGGGTTCTCGAAATCTGCGATGTGGATTATGTGGAGTGTGAAAGTGAAGTCGACGCTTTACTGATGGAATCACGTCTCATCAAAGACATCCAACCCAAACACAACAAGGAACTCAAAGACGACAAGACTTTTCCCTATTTAATGGTCACTACTCACGAAGACTATCCTCGAGTCGAAGTGACACGTGAACCGAGACAAAGCGGCGCAAAGCTGTACGGCCCGTTCGCCAATGCCGGGGCTCTGCGAGGTGCTGTACAAATCCTCCAGAAGATATTCAAGTTTCGCACCTGTAG
This sequence comes from Planctomycetaceae bacterium, assembly GCA_002709225.1. GTDB lineage: Bacteria > Planctomycetota > Planctomycetia > Pirellulales > Pirellulaceae > UBA9264. The sequence continues at coordinate 17,829 of PAQH01000083.1, read as the reverse complement.
TCTTGATATTGATGAAAACGATGAACGCTGGAAGTGGTTTCGGCCCTGCCTGCTGGCCAGCATTCACCAATGCACCGCGCCTTGCAACTTCCAGATCAGCAAGAAAGATTACCGCCGTGATATACGTCGACTACAGATGTTCCTGGCAGGTAAGAGAACATCCCTTTTGCGACAAATGCAACGCGAAATGCAGGCAGCATCCAAAACACTGGACTACGAAAAAGCTGCGCAACTTCGCGACGAAATACATATGCTGGAAACGCTCAACGAACGCGGCAAGCTCGATACGCACGTTCAGCCAGAAGTGTTCTACATCGATCCCAAGAAAGGCCTGACAGGACTGCGCAAGGTACTTCACCTGCCAGCTACACCTCGCACGATCGAAGGTATTGACATCGCACACTTAGGCGGTGGCCAAACCGTTGCGAGCCTGGTCCAATTTCTGGATGGACTACCTTTCAAGCCCGGATATCGGCGTTACAAAATTCGATCCGTTCAGGGCGTCGATGACTATCGGAGCATTCATGAAGTTGTGTCACGGCGTTTCCGACACACCGCGGATGACGCCATTTCACTACCCGACGTACTACTGATCGACGGTGGCCGCGGTCAATTACAAGCGGCCGCAGCCGCGTTTCGAGACCAGCAGCGTACTCCACCCGTCTTGCTTTCACTGGCCAAACGGAACGAAGAGGTCTTCACACCGGACAACGACCAGCCGCTCCGGTTAAGCCGGCACTCATTTGCACTGCGATTGCTGCAATACGTCCGCGACGAAGCTCACCGTTTTGCCCAGCATTACCACCATATTCTGCGCCGCAAGGCGACGCTGGGAGACTGACCGCCCACGCGTTTCTCAAATTCCATTTTCAGCAACCTCGCGGCGCAGCAGTTGTGGCCGTAGCTGGGTTTCCACTCGCTGGGCGTTTCAATGCGGCGGACCGCGCAGTACCGTCGGGCCAGGCAGTGAACGCACGTTCATTAATTGCCTAAACCGGCAACAAACCTAGAATGCTCTTTATGTGGGTTTTATGCCCACACGCACAATCTAACATTCTTTTTTGTGGGTTTACTGCCCATAACTGCCATGGATTTGCATTTCCGACAGCGGGAGGCTGTGACACTGGCACCGCGCGAATCTGGACATGACCGACCTGCTGTTGGGCGAACATCGCAGAACCCTCGACAACCGCTACCGCGTGGCGCTTCCCAAACACCTCTGCCTCGAATTGGCACAACCGGGCGAAAGCCTGATCCTCGCCAAAGAACGCCCGGGTACGCTCAGCCTCTGGAACGGTCAAAAATGGCAGCGTCGACTGGACCAAGGCATTTCGCTGGTGCAAGAGAAACTACAAGCGGGGCGGATGGCCGGACGGCTGGAAGAAGTACAACGCCTCGGACGCTTACTCTCCACGCGCCACACCAGTGTCCAATTAACAGATCGCGAACGGCTGCTCGTTCCCGACGGATTCCGACAATTCTTGGCGGTCGAGCCAGGCGAACAAGTTCTGGTACTGGGAGCCGCATTGTGCGTCGAAATCTGGCATCCCTCAACGTGGATCAGGTACCTCGAGGATCATATGAGTCAGTTTTCAGAGCTCTTTACCGACCTGTCGTCATAAAACGAAAGTAACCAACCCTCTCACTTCTACCTATCTTAACCCCATAGGCGACCTCTCAGGATATAGACCACTCTCGATCATTGCGTTCGAACCTCTGCCCGAACGCTCCGTGGCACGCAGAGTTGGTCACTGCAAAACACGATACGCCCGGCGGAATACTGGCACCCCAGCTCCCTATGTGCACTTTTGGTGGAAAAGCAAGTCACCCCACGGAAATAGCACGTCACTGGAAGTCAGGATGTCTTCCCCGGGCGTATCATTTTTGCCCTCGCAAGCTGGTGCTGAGCGATTCCTGGCCAGATAACTTCAGTGCCCCAAAGAGCCCGTAATTTGCGGCCAATTTGCCTTGTCCCACCCCCACGTTTTGCGTACTCTGTGAGCGCTTTAGGGTCCAGGGACGGACCTCTACAGACATGCCTCAGAACGGAAGCGATCTCGACTTGTCTGCCAGTCAACCTCAGCTCACCACTTCGCGCAGTACACGACTGGGCCTTCTCAAACTGATGTATCTCAGTCGCGAGGGAGACCGTCGCGAAGGTGTCTTGATGCGTCAAGGACGTGGTTGGTTTCAGGTCTCTGGAACTGGTCATGAAGCGCTGGCTGCGTTGTCAATGGCCATGGAGCAAGGCGACTACTTGTTCAGTCACTACCGTGACCGCGCGCTACTACTGGCGCGGGGAATGACGAACTACGAATTGGCGCTGGCCTACTTCGGAAAGCGTAATTCAAGTAGCGCCGGACGTCAGATGCCTGCCCACGCGTCCTGTCCAAAACGAAAGATCTGGACTGCATTGACCCCCACTGGAGCATCAATGCTACCGGCGTGTGGCGTAGCCTGGGGAATGAAACTGGAACAAAAGGACTCCGTGGTCGTCGCCACAATCGGTGATGCTTCCACGCGTCAGGGAGAGTTCTTCGAAGCCGTTGCCTTTGCAGTTGAACGCAAACTTCCTGTCATCTTCGTCGTCGAAGACAATGGCTACGGAATCAGTACACCTACTGACCGCATGAATCCACTGCGTTTGAAACTGATTCATGAAGATGTAGGGATCACGACACTCGATGCCAGAAACCCGGAAAACATCTTAGCGGCAGCAGTACCTGCTTTGGCAAAAGCTCGGCAGGGACATGGCCCCACGATTCTGCATTGTGAATTGGATCGACTGTGCAGTCACACAAGTAGTGACGACCATCGCATTTACCGCGTCGAAGAAGAACTAGCTGAAATTGAAGGCCGTGATCCAATTGACCTTGCTGCAGGAGAACTGATCGCTAACGGAGAGATCAGTTCCGAACAATGGCAACAACTTCGAGATGAGATTGACCGAACCGTCGATGAAGAATATGCCCTGGCTGAGAGGGCACCCGACCCCGCTCCGGAGGAAAATGCGGACCACCTCTTCGGTACGCCAGCTGATACCAACGCGCCATCCCTGGAAGGGGACCGGCAGTGGCGAATGGTCGATGCCGTCAATCGCGTTTTCCAGGAAGGTCTCGAAACCGATCGCCGCTTCGTTTTCTTCGGTGAGGATATCGAAGATCCCAAAGGTGGTGTTTTCGGTATCACCAAAGGCCTCTCAACGGCTTTCCCTGATCGTGTGTTCAACTCGCCATTGGCGGAAGCCACCATCGCGGGCGTGGCTGCCGGCCTGGCCTGTTACGGCATGCGGCCAGTTTTTGAAATCCAGTTCGTCGACTTTATCGGTCCAGCGTGGAACCAAATTGCCCAGAACTTGTCGACGATTCGCTGGCGCAGTAAGGGAGAATGGACCTGTCCCGCCGTAATTTACGCTCCCTACGGAGCATATCTGGCAGGTGGTGGAAACTGGCACAGCCAGGCCAATGAAGCCAATTTTGCACATGTACCTGGTTTACGTGTCGTCGTGCCCGGCACGCCGGAAGATGCCGCAGGTTTACTGTGGACCGCAATGCACACCGACGACCCCACTATCGTTCTGTTGCCCAAACACCGCTTGCGCCAACATACGCTGGTGACATCGCCAGTCAAACCAGTGCCATTTGGCCAGGCAGCGGTCCGCCAGGAGGGCAGTCAAGTCACTCTCGTCGCCTGGGGGAATTGCCTCGAACCGGCGAGTGATGCGTCCAGCCAACTGGTAGGCGAGGTTTCTGTCGAAATCATCGATCTGCGAACTATCATGCCGTGGGATCGAGAAACCGTTTGCCGCTCGCTCGAAAAAACGGGACGACTCGTAATCGTCCAGGAGGATGTACGAAGTTGTAGCGTCGGCCAAATGATCATCAGTGACCTGACCTCGTGTCCTGAGAGCTGGGACCATTTTCTGTGTCCACCTCAATTGGTTTCACGTGAAGATGTACCAATTGGATTCAACCCAATCTGCGAGTACTCCGCCATCCCTGATACGGAACGGGTTGTGGCAGCGTTGCGCAAAGTGCTGGAAGGTTAAGTACGTATCGTTCCTTCGATTTCGGCACACCAACACGAAACGAAACTATGACGGCCGCTTCGATTGTTACGGTCTCGATTCCACAGCTTGGCGAAGGGCTGCAAGAGGCCCTCTTGGTGAAACACCTAAAGCAGCCCGGGGAATTCGTGCGCCGGGACGAACCGTTGTACCAGATGGAAACGGACAAAGCTGTTTCCGATGTCGAAGCTCCTTGTGACGGTGTCGTGCTGTCCTGGCTGGCGGATGAAGGGAACGTCCTGTCGATTGGTGCCGAAATCGCACAACTCGAAGTTGCTAGTAATGAAGCAAACATCGAGCACACGCTGCCGGAAACACTTTCCTGCGAACGGGACACGCCCCCGATCACCCCAGCTACAGCAGTCGACCAGGACCTTGTAGAGTTACGCAATCGGCTGATGCCACCGCGTACTCGCGCCTACCTTAAAGAGCAAGGCTTACTCTCAGTAGCCCATCAGATACCAAAACGCGGCAAACGGTTGATGCCACACGACGTCGACGCATTTCTGTCCACCCAGTTGACCGATCAAGTCGCACCCTCACCGCTGGTTCCAACCCCCACTTACGTTGATACTCCTCTCCCCAAAGCACAACAAACACTCAACTATCGCATGGCTCGGGCCATGCAAGGAGCAATCACCGCTTCCATCGTTGTCGATGTCGACTGGACGCAACTGGAAGCTGCCCGTCAGCAATGGAAAACAATGGCAGGTGGCGGGGGATCAGGCATGACCCTGATGCTCTATTGCGTAGTCAGTGCGATGCAGAATTTCCCCAGATTCCGCAGTACGCTTCAATCCGACGGAACCACGCTGCGCAGCTACGGTCACGTCAATTTGGGGATCGCCGTCGCGCTCCCAAACCACGACCTGGTAACCGCGGTCGTCTCTGACGCGGATCAGCTCGACTTTTACGCATTCGCCGATCGCGTGCGAGAGCAGATTGACCGGGCCCGGCAAGGACACGACCAAATCGACGCGACAACGACGCTAACTGTTTCCAACATCGGGTCACTCGGAATGAAGATGGGGGTTCCAGTGATCGTACCACCCGCAATGGCAACTCTGGCACTGGGACAAACCCACTGGCTTCCGAAGCTCGTTGAACAGGGAATCCAATTCCAGCTCTCGGCAACTCTTACTCTGGCGTTTGACCATCGTATTGCAAACGGTTCTGCGGCTGCCGAGTTTCTGACCGAACTAAAGCGGCGCATCGAGTCCTTTCAACTTCCCTAGTACTGCCGCATACTAGATTCCCTGCTTTGTTGCCAGGAATCCTCTACCTGGTCGCACCACTGCCGTAAAAACCGCGTTTGCATCCAATCCATACCAACACTGCGGAAGTGCTACTCTGGAAACCACACCAGCCACTCATCAGCAGCAGGAATCGCATTGCCATCACGGTACTATCCGGATCGTTGCGCCGCGACCGTTTGCTGATTCAATCTAGAACCACGCCAACGCTCTGTGACACTTTTCTCCAAAGTCCTCTGCAGAGCGTCGCTACAGGAACTCTGATGCGACAAATCTACCTCGACTACAACGCCACCACGCCGATTGCTCCTTCAGTCCGGGATGCTCTGCTACCTTTTTTGTCGGAGCACTTTGGCAACCCTTCCAGCAGCCATGCGTTAGGCCGTGCCTGCCACGAAGCCATCGAGGACGCTCGCGCCGAAACAGCGGCGGCACTCGATGCCGACAGTGATGAAGTCTTCTTTACGAGCGGTGGGACCGAAAGCAATAACCTGGCCCTCAAGGGAGTCATGTTCCGAGAACCGTCCGACAATGGTGGACACCTGATCATCTCTGGCATTGAGCATCCCGCAATCCTGCAACCGGCAGAATTCCTACAACGCCAAGGCTACGAACTCACTATCGTCGGATGTGACGCGCGGGGCGTCGTATCGCCCGCTGCAATCCAAGGCGCGTTACGCCCCACAACGCGACTCGTCAGCATCATGCATGCCAACAACGAAATAGGTACTGTCCAGCCGATTCGTGAGATCGCAGATCTATGCCACGCGCAAGATGTACTGGTTCACACCGATGCAGCACAGAGCGTGGGAAAGCTACCGGTAAAGGTCAGTGAACTGGATGTCGACCTGCTGTCGGTTGCCGGCCATAAACTCTACGCACCAAAAGGTGTCGGAGCACTCTACGTAAAACGTGGAATCCCCCTGGAACCAGCGTTGCACGGTGCCGGGCACGAAGGAGGAGTACGCCCGGGTACAGAAAACGTGCCCTATATCGTAGGACTGGGCCGCGCGATGACGCTTGCTACCGAAGACCTCAATAACCGCCAAGAACGACTCGCCCAATTGCGTGATCAATTGGAAAAACAGCTACGCGATACCCTTGGTGACGGCATGTCGATTAATGGCCTGGGAGCGGAGCGACTCCCCAATACTACAAGTGTCAACTTTCCATACGTCAGTGGTCTTGATTTGTTGAAGCGTATACCGGAACTCTGCGCCTCGACGGGCTCTGCCTGCCACAGCGGTGTAACCACGCTTTCAGCAACCCTCAAAGGTATTGGCCTGGATCCCGATGCGGCACAGGGTACGGTTCGCCTCAGTCTGGGCTGGAACTCAACCGCTGATGAAATCGACCGCGCGGCCAGTCTCCTGCTGGGAGCTTGGGAAGTGCTTCAATAGCCGTTTAGGAAGCATAACGCCTGCTGCCAAGAGGAGGCCGGCATGGTCTGGCAATCGCTACGCGGGCAAATGCCATTTCCTCAACACGGCGGTCGGTTACGCAAGTCCAACGCACGCCACCAGATCATTCTCCCGTAAGAATCAGGGTACGTTGGCAATCTGTTGTGTCAGGCGTCTCAACAAAATACGATGGGGCGAAGTACACGCCTTTGCCCTGTTCCCGAGGTTCCGGATGTCTCAAGCACCCAGCTCCATTTCTCAAGATCCCGCGGCCCTGTCGCAAGCGGGCAAGATTATCATCATCGTCGCAGCTTTCATGGGTTGGTTCTTTGGCGGAACACACATGGCCATTAATGGCCTCGCGATGCGCACTGCGGCACTCAATCTATTAGCCAATACCAGCAGTGGTGAACCAACCGCAGAAGATCGATCCGCGATTAAAACGCTCCAAGAACGATTAGACCTCGATGGTGACGGCGTCATCCAAACGGCTGCGTTTCGACAGTCCAACACCAGTGAAGGGCCCATTAGCAAAGAAGACCTCCAGACGGTTGAACTGACGAAGAACCCTGATGTCGTCAAAGTACTCGGTATCGCCGGCAACCAGGACGGCATCCTGTCAGAAGATGAATTACAACGGTACGTAATCGATGGTCGGCTCGGACCAGCCGCCGGAAAGTGGTTCGCATTTTACGTATGCGCATTCCTATTTGGAGCAGCATGTGGTGGCCTGATATTCGGACGTATCGGAGACCGCTTTGGACGTTCCAAGGGAATGGCGGCCGCGATTACCTGCTATTCAGCAATGTCACTACTTGCCTATTTCAGTCAGACGCCTGAACAGCTCTGGATCGCCCGCTTCATTACTTGTATGGGAGTGGGCGGAATGTGGCCCAATGGCGTCGCCCTGATGTCCGAAGCATGGAAGGGCGTATCACGACCTATGCTGGCCGGTGTGATCGGAACCGCAGCAAACGTAGGAATCTTCTTAACATTTTTCATCGGCCGGGAGATCGGAGTTGACTACGACAGTTGGCGCTGGGTATTGCTGATGGGCGGGTCTCCTATCTTGCTGGCGGTGTTTGTCATCGCAGCTGTTCCTGAATCACCCAAGTGGGTCGCTGAAAGCCAGCGTGGGCACAGCCTCACCAGTGAAAGCGCAACAAGCAGTGAAGTGGCAAACAAGACCTCCACCTGGGAAGTCTTCAAACCAGACTTAATCGGTGTAACGCTCGTCGGAATCCTCTTGGCTACCGTTCCCTTACTAGGAGGATGGGGAGCATCAAACTGGTCTCAAGGTTGGGCCGACAAGGTTGGTGCAGAAACCGGTAATCCAAGTCTCAAAGCCGATATTGGGATGGCCCGCTCGCTTACCGGTATCATCGGCAGCTTTCTGGGCGGTGTGATTGCGAGCGTTGTAGGGCGCAAACGCACCTACTTCCTCACCAGTCTTATCTGTTTGGCATGTGCAGAGTACGTCTATTTCTTCCACACACCCGACCAATGGCAGTTCCTTGCCAGTTTTGCCGCGTTGGGGTTCTTCAGTGGTATCTTCTTCGGTTGGTTACCTTTGTTCCTGCCAGAACTCTTCGTCACTCGCATCCGCTCTACGGGTGCCGGGGTCTGCTTCAATTTCGGCCGTATCATTACCGCCGTAACCGTGTTCGCGGGTGCCTTCCTGATCCAGATGTTTGACGAAAACTATGCCTTACTAGGCCGCATTATGAGCCTCATCTACCTCCTTGGGGCGATCGGAATCTGCCTCCTACCACGCGGCGTGGGTGGTGAAATCGAAGATTAAGACATTGTGAGCTATACACCGTCGCATAAACCACGAGCGCATGTTCATTAGCAGTCAACCGCGCGTGCCACTGGCTCCCTCGTCCCGCTAGCTATGCTTGTTTCCGCAGCCTCAGCCGGGCATAGCTGCGCGCCGATCCAAGAATGTGGCACAGCAACCCCACAAGACGCAGCTGACAGAACCACACAACAGCTGGCAAGTCACCCGTCTTCGGTTTCTTTTCTTTTTTTCCTTTTGTTTCTGTACGAAACGACTGCCTGAGTACCACACATACCAATAGTGGCAGCCACCTCCGCTTCGTTGCACCCGATCTGTTGCCTATTTTTCATTTTGCAAGGAAATCGCCATGCGGCTCACTTTACGAACGATGTTGGCCTATCTGGACGATATCCTGGAACCCGCAGATGCCAAAGAACTGGGCAAGAAAATCGAGTCGAGCGAGTTTGCCAACAACCTTGTCCACCACATTCGCGGTTGTACGCAGCATCTGCGCCTTGGCGCTCCCGAACTCGATGGGAAAGGCCTAGCTCTCGACTCCAATACCGTTGCAGAATACCTCGACAATACACTCTCTCAGGAACGCGTCCCAGATTTTGAGAAAGTCTGCCTCGAATCGGATATCCACTTGGCGGAAGTCGCTGCTTGCCACCAGATTCTGACGCTCGTTCTTGGTGAACCGGCCGATGTTTCGCCCGCAATCCGCAATCGCACGTATCAACTCGTTGCCGCGCTGAATAGCGAGGCGGAAACCAATTCACAAGAACCGACCGAAGTAACTGGCCACGTTCCACCACCGAATCTCGGTGCCCCGGTCACGAACGAGTCTCCGGTTGCATCGACCAGCACTGACCTGCCGTCCGACGTACCGGAAATCTGGCAGGAACGTAGTGGCATCCGGCTATGGCCGCTCGCTGTCACGCTCGCTGTCGCGTTCCTCGTCGCTGGAGCGGGAATCGCCATCTGGTCTGGCTGGCCAGGCTCTCCAACGCGACAGAGTCAGACCGCGGCAGCGCCGCAAACTGCAACAGAAACAGCACCCGCCAAAAGCGATGCGCCCCCTGCTGCCACGGAACTTCAGGCCCAGCAGCAATCGGAAGCAACCGACACCGTACCTGATACTGTTGACGCGTCCACCGAGAATGGTGTGGAACCTGTGGTCGACTCGATCCCTAGCCCAGCACTGAGTAGCGATCCCGCTCTCCCCACTCCAGAGAACGATTCGAACACCAATGAATCGCCAACGGTGGCTGCCCCTGAAAGCCCCTTGGACGCATCACCGGAAGAACCCGCTGTTGAAGTTATACCAACCGACGACAGCTCGGCTCCCGAACCTAACACGGAACCGACCCCTGTGGATGCGACGGCTGACGAATCCGTAGACGTCGGCCGTTACGTTTCGGACGAACAAGTTCTGGCCCGTCTGGAAGGAGAAATCTACAAACGTTTATCGCCCGAAGGCATTCTCTATTCTGATGATCACCTGCTGGTACTCCCTGCATTTCGGCCACGAATTCTGGTCGGATCTGGAATTCTGATCTCTTTACTGGGACCCACCGAAATCACATTGGGTACGCCAACTCCCAGCGGTGTATCCCGCGCTACCGTTCACTTTGGCCGTCTGCAACTTTCACGTGGCGGAACACCCTCGAATATCGTGTTGCTCACGCTGGGAAACCAATCCGGCCAAGTAACTCTACAGGACCCCCAGTCCCAATTGTCCATCGAAGTACGACGGTATCTGCCTCCAGGAATTAATCCTGAGGAAAATGAACCCAAGCTGGTAGTCCAACTTCAGTCGATTCGCGGTAATTCACAATGGTCGATTCCACAATCGGACGGAGAACCTCTGACTCTCGACATTCCCGAAGGAATGCAATATGTGTTTGTGGACCAAAAAGCCGGCGAGCTCAGTCCCGCCTCCGCGCAGCACGCCAGTCCCCGACAGCTACTGGACGAAGATGCTGCGGAATTCCTCAGGGAGATGATCAATAATTCCGAACGAGATGATGAGCTTCCGATCAGTATTTCACTCCGTGAACAACTTCATCATCGCCGCATTGAAGTTCGCGCCTTGGCCGCCCGCTGTCTCGCCGCATTGGACCAATTCGATGCAGTACTCGACGCTTTGACTGAACCGGAATTCAAGAGTTTCTGGGAAAATCACATCCTGGCTCTGCAACATGCCCTCACCCGTGGCCCTGAAACATCGCGGCGACTGCGTGGAGAATGGGAACGTAAACGAGATGAAACAGAAGCGGCACAGCGTTACCGTTTGCTCTGGGGCTACAATCCGGAACAGCTGCAAACCAACGGAGCCCAGCAGTTGGTTGGCTACCTCGAACACCCCAGTATGGATGTGCGCGTTCTTTCTTCCCAAATCCTGCAACAAATCACGGGGCGTACGAAGGGATATCACGCGTATCGCTCACCCCAAGTTTCCAAGGCCCAGGCATCCATCAATTCCTGGAAACGGGATCTCCAACAAGGGCGAATCACCTACGAAACACTGCCGTCCCCGATGATCCTTCCCGAAACGCGAGCGGCCACATCGGCAGCGAGTCGCAAACGGTCCAAACGCAACGGCAAGCGATCTCGTTGAGAGCCTTTCTGATCGTTGGCGAAAATCACACACTGCTGGACGACCGGGCCAACCGCGCAGTAGATTATTGAACCGCTGGAAACCCGAGCGCCACAAACAAGCGTTCGGCGTTTCGGGCCGATTCAATGCTTCTTTCAGGACCCCTCGGCAATCAATGGTCAGGCTGGCACGAGGCGCACACAGTAAATCAACGCGTGCTGCTGATAATCGCCGCCCTGATCTGCGGGCCCCAATACTTGCGATGGCGCGCAGGTGCCTTCTTTTTGCAAATCATTTTTCACCGGATATGAAGACTAGACCTCATATGGACCTCTCACAGTCACCGCTAACTCGTGTCGTGCGATTATGAACGAATCTACTGGCATGCTCGACGTGGAATCACTTCGTGGCCTCGTCAACAAGGGGGCCATCTCCACTGTGATTACCGCCTTCCCTGATCTCTACGGTCGTCTGATGGGCAAGCGCTTTGATGCGACCTTTTTCCTGGAATCCGTTGCCCAAGAAGGAACTCACGCCTGCGATTACTTGTTGACCGTTGACATGGAAATGGAACCTGTTGCTGGCTATTCGTTCGCAAATTGGGAGCAGGGTTATGGCGATTTCCATCTTGTCCCTGACATGGCGACGCTGCGTCACGCGCGCTGGCTGCATGAAACCGCAATCGTGATCTGTGATTTACACAACGATAAGGATCATACCGCGGTGGACGTCGCTCCGCGTTCCATGTTGCGCAAGCAAATTCGTAAAGCTGCAGAACAAGGCTTGAGCGCAAAAGCCGGGTCGGAACTCGAATACTACATATTCCGAGACAGCTATCAAAAAGCGAACCGTAAACAATTCCAACAATTACGCGCCAATGGCCAGTACCTGGAAGACTACCACCTGCTCCAAGGCACCCGCAGTGAGCCGCTTAATTCGGCTGCCAGACGAGCGCTCAAAGAGTCAGGGATCCCTGTCGAATGCACCAAGGGCGAATGGGGGCTCGGGCAGCATGAATTGAATCTGCGTTATACGAATGTATTGGCGATGGCAGATCGCCATGCGCTCTACAAACAATGCCTTAAAGAGATCGCTGATTCACTCGGCAACAGTGTTAGTTTCATGGCCAAATACGCGGCGGAACAAGCTGGCTCAAGCTGTCATATCCACCTGAGTCTCTGGCAGCAAGAGACCAACGCATTCGCAGGCACTCGGACATTAGGCGAGGTTTCCTGTAGTGATCTGTTTCGTTGGTTTCTAGGTGGCTGGATCCGGCACGCGCGCGAATTGATGGTTTTCTTTGCTCCCACAATCAACTCTTACAAACGGTTTCAGTCGGGAAGCTGGGCACCCACGCGACTGGCATGGAGTTACGACAATCGTACCGCAGGGTTCCGAGTCGTTGGTCGCGGCCAGAGCTTGCGCGTGGAATGTCGCATCCCAGGCGCCGATTGCAATCCTTATCTGGCCTACACCGCCGCCCTGGCGGCCGGGCTCAAGGGAATCGAAGAACAAATCGAACCGCCCGAGTGTCTGTCTGGAAATGTATACAACGCAGAAAACATACCCCATGTACCCAAGACCTTGAATGAAGCCATTGCTGCTCTCGAAACCAGTACGCTGGCTCGCGAGTCGCTCGGCGATAAAGTTGTCGACCACTACCTGCATTTTTTCCAAACGGAACAAGCTGCCTTCGACCAGGCCGTCACCGACTGGGAGCGAATCCGATATTTCGAACGCATATGAATCTCCCGCCTGTCATCGGCATCACAACATATGCCCGTGACGAACAAAATGAACTCAAATTGCCCATCGAGTACGTCGAGGCTGTGCGCCGAGCGGGAGGCCTGCCGCTGCTCATTCCACCGGGTGAATGCAACACCAGTCATCTACTCAACCAGCTGGCTGGACTCATTTTGGCTGGCGGTGGTGACATCGATCCAACTCGCTACCAAGGATCAACTCACACCGAAATTTACATGGTCGATCACGAACGCGACGAATTAGAGATCGCTTTGGCCCAAGCCGTGATCGAAAAGCAACTTCCCACCCTTGCGATCTGTCGTGGTATCCAAATTATCAACACGGTATGCGGCGGCACACTCTACAGTCATCTGCCCGATGATATCGGTGAGCAAGTCCGGCATCGCAAGCCTCCAAGAAACCCGATCCCTCACAATGTGATCGTTTCAAACGACTCCAAACTGGCAACAATCCTCGGTACAACACAAGTTTCCCCGATGTCATGGCATCATCAAGCCATTAATCGTGTCGGATCAAACCTGCGCGTTGTAGCCCGCGCACCAGACGGCGTAGTGGAAGCTTGCGAGATGGAAAAACATCCCTGGCTTGTCGGGGTCCAATGGCATCCCGAACTGACCGCGGCCAATGAACAAGCCCAACAGAGCCTATTTGACGAGCTTGTCGAACAGGCTTACAAAGCCCAACCGTAGGGAGAAGAAAACGATGCGATTAAGCGATAAAGTCGCACTCATTACAGGCGCCGCCAGTGGCATCGGACGCGCTGCTTCACTATTGTTTGCGCAAAACGGGGCGGCAGTTATTGCCGTCGACGTCGATGATACTTCCGGAGAAGAAACCGTAGCGTTGATCCGTCAACAAGGAGGCCAGGCGAGTTATTTCCATGCTGACGTGGCCTCCCCCACTGGCAGCCAAGAAATGATCGAACATGCCGAAGCGACATTTGGCAAGCTTCAGATCCTGTTCAATAACGCAGGCATCATGCTCGGTGAGGACGCCGACGCAATCAGCACGGAAGAAGCCATCTGGGACCGCACCATGGAGGTCAATTTGAAGGGTGTTTTTCTCGGATGCAAGTTCGGCATACCCGCATTGCAACGCGCGGGTGGTGGCTCGGTCATCAACACCGCCTCCTTCGTCGCAATTCTGGGTGCCGCAACACCACAAATTGCTTACACAGCGTCCAAGGGAGGCGTGCTGGCGATGACTCGCGAATTGGCCATTATTCATGCGCGTCAGAACATACGCGTCAATGCACTTTGCCCTGGTCCATTAAGAACAAAAATGTTGATGGACTACCTCGACACAGAAGAAAAGCGGCAACGCCGACTGGTACATGTTCCCATGGGGCGATTTGGCGAAGCTTCAGAAATGGCACAGGCAGCGATTTTCCTGGCTTCAGACGAATCCTCCTACATCACAGGCGCCGATTTCTCCGTCGACGGTGGATTAACCGCGGCCTATGTTACGCCTGATGAACCCACCCCACTCTGAAAACCATACACACCTACACAGACCATTCAAGACTAATGCTGCATGACGAGCCGTGGACACACACTTATTATTTCATCAACCCGGCGCCATTCTATTTCACTTCTTCGCTACCCACCGTACAATTAGTCGGTAGTGTGTTAGTCCATTGAGTGTGGCGCGTAATTAATAGAACGTGGTACGACCTCGCGACCGTTTCGTACCCTCGATTCGCAACTGACAAGCGATGACAATCGAATCTTAAGGACGACGATTCGTTTGCATTTCCAGATGAATTCTGACCCATCGTTGACCGATGCCATTCGAGCAACTCGGACCGTACCGTATAGAACGCACGATTGGCCGAGGCGGAATGGGCACGGTTTATTCCGGAGTCCATACCGAGACCGGCCAAAACGTTGCGGTCAAAGTACTATCGCTGGTACTTGGTGAAAACGAACGTTTTCGAGAACGATTTCAAATCGAAATCGCAACACTCGAGAAACTCGATCACAAGAACATCGTTCGCTTGGTCGGTTTCGGTGAACATGACGGCCATCTGTTTTATTCGATGGAACTCGTCGAAGGTCAGAACCTACAGCAAGAATTGAAAACCGGCCGCAGGTTCCAGTGGCGCGAGGCCGCGCGCATCGGAATGCAAATTTGCGACGCGCTTAAACATGCGCACGATCACGGCGTCATCCATCGCGACCTCAAACCGTCCAACCTGCTTTACACGTCTGACGAGCACATCAAGTTAACGGATTTTGGCATCGCCAAACTCTTCGGCGCAAGCCAGATGACAGCAGATGGGAACGCGTTGGGAACTGCTGATTACATGTCGCCGGAACAGGCAACCGGCAAACCGGTCTCTACAAAGACAGATCTCTACGGACTAGGTGGGGTTCTGTTCGCGCTAATTGGTGGCCGCCCACCCTATCTTGGCGCAAACGCCCCAGAAATTCTCCACCGGGTGCAATTCGACGAAGTACCGTCGATCCGGAACCTGATACCGGACGTACCTGGTGAATTCGACGAGCTCATCCAAGAGCTGCTCCATAAAGATCCCGCAAGACGCACTGCAACGCCATTGCTGGTTGCCAAGCAATTACGTGCTATGGATCTGGCGCTTGCAGAGAATACGCACGTCGAAGAACCGCTCAGGCCCGAAGATCTGACTCAAGGGATTAATCTCGAACAGGTTGAGTTTTCCGACTCTGAAATCGCCTTACAGCCAACTTTACCTATTGCTTATAGCCACGCCACGAACGAACGACAGCAAGGCGTTACGGATACACCAACCAAGAACCAAAACCTGCCCGGAAGTCAGTCGACACAACCAGGCATTGCGCGGCACAAACGTCGTGATTTCACTAGTGTCGCAGGAAAAAGGTCAGGAACGTCGGCAACCTGGTCTCAAGCCAAAGTAGCGCTTCCCTGGAACACACTAGCACCTGCAATTGCACTAGTTGCAGTCGTTGCAGGAATGGTCTGGGCGGTCCTCAACACGCTCTCGCCCGAGTCCATCGAAGATCAATTTGTACAGATTTCGCAGGCCCACGAGAGTGGGCTCGCCGACCTGCGGTCACAAGAGTCCAAGATGCGATCCTTCTTGAAAGCATCAAAGAACAAGTCCCGTTCAAAACTTGTCCAGGAATGGCTCACCGAAATCGAAGCCGTCAAGCACGCACGGCGATTAGAACGTCAAACCAGACAACTCGGAGGTATCGCATTTCTGCCCCCGGAAGACCAGGCATTCCTGCTCGCCTGGCGAACCCGCCAATCGAATCTGGACCTGGCTCGGAAACGGTTTCAGCAACTCGTAGATGCCTTTGGTGCTTTACCGGAGAAATCACGGCAAGTTGCGCTCGTCGTTCGCCTGGCGCAACACGAGTTGAAACAAATCGAATCCACGCCACCCAGACGCGACAACGACCAAAGCCAACGATTGCGAGCCTACGTCGAGCAGCTCGACGCCTCACTCTCTGGCGACGAAAAAGAACGGGCGCTCACTGGAATTATCGATCTCTTTGAAGGACAGCTTTGGGCAGAACACATCGTAAGAGACTGCCAACGTCGACTCACAATTTCGCGAAACTCTGGAGGAGATAATCATGATTAGATCACGAGACGTGTTCGTCGCAGCTCTGTCGGCAGCAATCGCTATCACGTGGCTGTCCGCCCAACCTCATGCCGAAGGGAACAAACGATCAACCACCAAGATATCTGGTTGGAAACCGGGGGTTGGCTGGGGCTGGATCTGGGGAGCCGATGACGAAATTGGAGCACTCAACGCCCTCAACGAACAGACCACGAAGGCGGCGTTGCAACTCGCCGACAAAGGCAAGGTATATGACTTGGGAATCACTTACAGCCGCAACAGCTTCAAATGGCCAGGTCACTCTCCGGGTGAAATCATGACCTTCAGGACACCCGAGGGAACGTCACGACAGAAAGATCATGATTTCATTCGACCAGAAGTCAATTCAAGTGGCACACGCTGGCATAGCTGTGCACTGTTCATCAACGACAATGTGGCTACGCAAATCGATGGCCTGGCTCATGTCACCGTCGGCAAAGACCACCACTGGTACAACGGATACAAGGAAGCTGAGTGGGGCGGTGACTTTGGCGTCCGAAAGTGCGACGCAACTACGATTCCACCGGTAATCGGGCGCGGAATCATGCTCGATATCGCAGGACTTCACAAAGTCCGAACACTCCCGCCACACTACGCCATCTCTCCTCAAGACGTCGATAACGCCATCAAGGTCCAAGGCGTTAGTTTGCGCCCCGGCGATGTGGTTCTGTTTCGAACTGGTACCCTGAGTCTCTGGGGCAAAGATGGAGACGACCACCCTGCACTGACCGACGCAGACTCCGCGGGAATCACCCTGCAAACGGCCAAGTACCTGGTCGAAAAATTTGGCGCGATCATGATCGGGTCAGACACAAGTGGATTGGAGGTAAGCCCCGCGCCGGAGGGTTCCGACTCCTTTATTCCAGTCCACAAATATTTGCTCGTAGAACAAGGTGTCCATATCGCCGAATTCCATTATCTGGAAGATCTGGCGAAAGACAAAATTTTTGAATTCTGCTATGTCGGAATTACCAACAAGATTGCCGGCTCCACCGCCGGATTTACGATGCGACCGTTGGCCATTCGATGATGACCTGAAGATCATCTTGGCGAGCCACAGGCAATTGGGGAAAACAAACGCTTGGATTTGTATTTCTGTACACAGACACGAGGGACCTGTGGAACACTGGAGCAACTTTTCTGGGCGACCACAGAGAAAATGAAAATCCGCCTTGCCATTTCTCCCAATTGTGCCAATCATTAGAGAATCAAGATCGCGCTGACGCGGCGCGATGGACTAGAGGCCCACCGAGTGGTCGCCTTCTATGGCTGCCGCGACCGGTGTGGGGTTACTTTAGTAGAAAGGAGGTGGTCTGTGGAATCTACTTCGAGTAGTAGCCAACGAGGTGGCTGTTTCTAG
>PAQH01000082.1 GCA_002709225.1 Planctomycetaceae bacterium | reverse complement strand
TGCTCCACCACTGGGATCCGGCCCATCTACGTAATGTGTCAACCATCCCCGTTGGTTTCTGGGCCTGTGAGTGCGGGATCGCGTTACTCGATCCTGTCCCAACTTCGCAACAGCTGCCCGAAACAGGCGATTGGTGGTCCCCGCACCGAAAAGAAATCTATCGTAATGTGTGGTTCAAACGTATTCGTAGCGGCATACAAAACAGCCTGTTCGGAAACGCAAGATCCCGCCTGATTCGGCAAACTCACAAAGTCATTCCCAGCGGGCGTTTGCTGGATATCGGTTGCGGCACAGGCTCCTTGCTAAAGGAAGCTACCAAATTCTACGATTGCACCGGACTAGAACCTTCAGATCGAGCCGCTGCTGCGGCTGAAGCGGCCGGATTCAAAGTAATACGTTCCACCATTGAAGATGCCCAGATTCCAGATGACGCGTTTGATGTGGTTACCATGGACGCCGTACTCGAGCACGTCCCTGATCCAGTTTCCGTTTTGCAGCAAGTACATCGCATCCTACGTTCAAAAGGTATCGTGGTCATCAAGGTACCAAAGCTCTGGGGACCATCCCACCGACGGCACGGTCGTGAATGGAATGGATTTCGTGTCGGTTATCATCTCACCATGTTCACCGGCGCAACGCTCTCTGCTACTTTGCAAGTAGCCGGCTTCACCCCCCTTTCGCACCCGTGCCGTGATCGTTGGTTAGACGACATCTTGGTTCTATGGGGGCGTCAACAACCGGTTTCCAAAAAACTTGCACCAGCAGCTGCGTAACCTGTTCTGTTTTGAACATCGTTTGTCACTTGTTGGAACACTGTTCCCCTTTGGCCACGACGGACTTACACCTCTCGCGAATGGGTTTTTCGCACCCACTGATTTGCGGGCAACAGGCGCTACGAGCAACACGGCAGCGTGGCTTCGCCGCTGGCAACCAAGAACGTCGATTTGTATGATTCATGTTCCAGACTCTACTGGAAAATCGTGAACGCCTATCCACCGACACACCAAGGAGATAATCGATGGTCAAGACCGCCAGTACTATGCTTCCTTTGGGAACAACAGCCCCCGATTTCTCGCTCATCAACGTCAATGGTCAAACGGTTTCACTCTCAGACTTTGAACTAGCCAAAGCACTCATCATTGTCTTCATGTGCAACCACTGTCCCTTCGTCAAGCACATTGCGCCGCAGTTAGCTCAATTCGCACGTGATTGCCAGGCAAAAGATGTCGCACTGATCGGCATCAACTCAAACGACGTTTCCAGCCACCCGGGCGACTCTCCTGAACAGATGATCCACGAAGCCGAGCAACAAGGCTACACGTTCCCTTATCTATTCGATGAAACTCAGGAAGTGGCGATCGCTTACCGCGCCGCCTGCACCCCCGATTTCTTCTTGTTCGACAGTACGAAATCCCTTGTGTACCGAGGACAATTCGATTCTAGTCGTCCAGACTCAGGTATCGAGGTTACTGGTGCGGACCTGCAAGCTGCTGTTGATACAGTGCTCAATGAAGGGGACCTCACAATCGAACAGATCCCCAGTATCGGCTGTAACATCAAGTGGAAGGCAGGGGCCGAACCGGATTACTTCAATCCAGCTGGTGTCTCTTAGTTAGAGCAAGCGCCTACACCATACCAAACCGACGAAGCGGGAATCGCACCCTGCTGCGCCGCGCGCTGGAGCGCTTCGAGCAAAGCTCGTTTTCGACTTCCGCCAAGGAACTCCATAGATCGCTGCATGCCGCCTTTGCCTGCGCAAGAAAAGTTACGTTGCACAGAAAACACCGGGCTGGCGAGAGACACCGCCGCTGGGCAGCACCCGGCCCCTGATCGTACATCGCGATCCAAACGGGTCGATCAGTGGTACCGCGACGGTATCGGCCGCCAGCCACCAGAAAATGAACTACCGTTTGTTGTGCGCCTGGCCTGCTATTGCGCCAGACTAACAGGTAATGCAGCTCAATAAGATTCGAGGATTTGCGACCAAGCCTGATCTTCGTCTTGAATATCAACCTGCGCAACTAATGGTGGCAACCAACGTTGTAACACCAGCCCTGCCCGTTTTCGGTGCTCGCGCTCGGACCACCCAGAACGTATGCGAGCTGTTTTCCAGGCAATTTCCGCCTGACTGATTTCACGTTTGATCCTGGCCATTTCTCTATCTCCTCCGAAAAAGGTGCAGGAGCTCATTCTGATAGATGTCCAAGAAGCAAACCCAATGCCAACTGCGTAGAGAGTCTGACAACACGGCAAAAAATCAGCAAAATCCAATTTCAGCAGGGATAAAACACCATAGTTAAGTAACTTAATAACCGTCACTTACAACATTTATTTCGGTTCCAGACCACACCTGCAAAAACCGTAAATTCGTGTCAAGCGTTCGCTTTTGCAGCGCCCCGACAGACCGAAAATGTATCAATACAATACACCTGTGCGTCTAATCGCGCCAGTATTATCGAGGAGCCAGTCTTATTACTGCGGGTAAACCGGGGAGCTGTTCCAGAGATACGCTGGACGTCGCCGCGCGGACCGTAGGTTGATAGGACCGCGGCACCGGCTCAGCGACTTTTGTAGCGATTGCCAAGGCCCGCTGCTGGTAGCGCATTTCGCAGTGAGGCCACTCTGGTCGCCTGCCCCACACAGTAATCCTGCGATCGCAGCGGCCCCAGTCACCTACGTGAACCGGTTGCATCACGGAGCGGCGCGTTGGCTTGTTCCACTCGGTCAGACCGCTCACTCACATCAGCACCTGCTGATACTTCTTCTACGCTAGGCGAACTGATCTTGGCAAGCATCTCAGTGGGATCCTCAAAATTGAGGTATTCAAGGCGTCCATTGGGTACTAACGGGGCCGCGAATCCGGCAATACGCCAGCCACTCTCCTGTTCACGTAAAGCAAACACGACGTCCGTTCCATCCCAACAGACATCCACGTGAGCTCGCTTGTGCTTGCCCGGCAAATACCGAGTTTCACCAACTTGAAATTCAATTCCCTGGGTGTCCTGCAATCCAAAACTCACTCGCTCACTCGAATCTACCGCCTTACGAGCTTGGGAGGTCATCAAATTGACAGTACGTGCTTCGTCACTGTCACGTAATGCCTCCAAGAAAAGACTCACTGCCTGCCCCGGAGAATCAACCGCTACCGCCTGTGGCGATTCCACCTGACCAACCTGTTCCGCGGGTATTTCCCCACTGGAATCCGCTGTCGGGGCCCCACAACCAATGTGCAACAGGGCCATTGTCATAGCCAAGAACGCTGAAATTCTTCGAGCCACGGCATGTCATCCGCAATTAACGCCCAAGATTGATTACCCGCCTGAAAAGCGGACAGGGCGCGGAGATTGCCAGGATTGCCAGCTCCCGTCAAGGCCGATGTCTGAAATCGCGTCCGCGAGGCAGCCGAACGCAGGCACCGCGCACTTCGCTTCATTTACGCAAAACTAGCGAACAGCTTGTCAGCAAGCCGTCACGGGGCCAACAACTCTACAGACCTGACAGTACACATCTGTAAAGCAATGAACGCGTGCCAGACAGATCCGGAATCGAAACCCACTGTGATGAGCGCGTCATGAGAAGGCCACTCCTCGGCAGAACCAACCCCAGAACAAGGCCTAGTCGGATCCAAGGCGTTTTCCCGTAGTACCGACTACTTCGCCACCATGAGACTATTCAGCATCGCTTTGAAAGCTGCTTCATGGGCCGTGATTGTCGCCTCGGGACCATACAGCTTGATGAACTGCAAGCCATACTTCTCCGTCTCGACAATCGCACCGAGCATGCGTGCTTTAGGGATCTGTTTCTCGCGGGTGAACGGAGGTGGCAAGTACGTTCCCACAACGTCCACAAAATGCACCGTTTGACCAGAAACTTTGCCCTTTTCAACTTTCGGCTTGCGAGATGGATTACGAAACTGTCCTTTCCAGCGATCGATGTTTACTTTCACCCCGCCACTGGCACCCATGATGGTAACGCGACCGTCCAGACGGTCGGGCTTGATTGCCGGTACGGCAAATTCGTATTCGAGAATACGGCTCTTGGGCTTCTTAGGAATCCACTTGTCCGGCGCTTTCAGAGTGATTTTCCCCTTGGCTAGCGAAATTTTCTTCTTCTCGGCGGCATTCGTTGATACAGGCAAATGGGCAATAGTTGCCACCAATCCCAAAACCAAAAACATTGGTAGACGTTTCATAATGGGTGTTCCTCAGCGTGCTCGCAAACAACGGTTTGTCATTGACTTGAAACGATCCAATTTCGCAACGGTCAAATGCTGCGTACTCGAACTTAAGCAACTAACTATTCATCAAGACTACTATCAGGATACCCAATAGCACTAACGTAATCAGCAGGAGGGTCACAAAAATTGCACTGGCCGAAGACCTCGATTGCTGTCGGCGGGTACGTGTTGCCAGACGGTCACCGTTCTTTTGCGACGTTTCACTCTCCGTCTGGGGGCCCTCCCACACGGGCAGGTTGGTAGATAGTTGTGGAAGCGTGCTCAAACTGGAAAACCGAGCCTCGGCAGCGACCCAATCCTCCCAACCTTCTCGCCAGACGAGGGAATCGGCGGTCACGCGTCCCTCGCGAATCCACGACCGTAAGATCTCGCCACTCGCCGGACCAAATTGCCCGCCTGACGGTGGCCGAACATACCAGTTCGCAGCGGGCGCTTCATTAATTGGGTCTACCTCCACCGTACCGACTGAATTCTGACTAGCCGGCAGAGAGGGTGGACCGATCGCCTGAGCCTGCTGTGCAGAAACTTCGTTGGCATTCACATCATGCGCGTTGGGGATGACCGCGACTGACTCTACTTCACTTACCAACGCTTCACCGAGATCCGGGGGGACCACAGGGTCTGCGGCAAGCTGCTCAGGCAGTTGCGTCGCTGTCGATGAATCCTCTGTCTCCGGAATTCTCACGCGCGCATCACAGTGCGGACAAATTCCTCGCTTGCCCGCCAAGAACGCCTTGACGTGCAACTTGCGGTTACAGGACTCACAAACGAAGCGAATACCCATTGACGATCAGACTCTGCACTTATGTCCAATCCAAAAACAACAAACAAGTATGCCAACGCCCATTGGTTGGCTGTGGACGCGTCATGCGACGGCCGACCTCACGACAACCACCTCCATGTGCTCCACACAAGCCGGCTACGACAACTGCTGTATTATAACGGCCAGCTGCGTAACGGGTTAGCCGGTGCGATCTGGCAGGTCCTCTCCTCGACGCGTTCTGTCAAACTTCTCCGGAAGAACAAACTCCCAGGTGTTACCGGTTCTGAGCCCTAAATTGTGCTGCCCTTAGACCAATCACGACAGCGCTACACACCAGCGGCAAACCTCGTGTTGAAAACCCGACAAATTCTGTTTTGACTTTCATGATTAGCCCGATTTTGCTAGAAGTAGTGCTTGTGAGATTGGAAGAATCGTTCGCGCAGAGTACTTTCGTCAGGCAAGCATAGGCGGCCAACGCCCAAGTCGTGTAACTCGATTCATTACAGGGCGGTTTAACTGGTTTGTATTTTGATTTCCAGCAGGACCCTCTCGTGAAACTGGAAACCCCCTCTCTCCTGATTACGGACGATGACCGCGGCTTCCGTGAGACATTACGATCGGTGTTTGAACCACGTGGATTTCATACATTACTCGCCAGTGATGGTGAAGAAGCGTTGCAGATCATCGATACCCAGCCAGTGCATCTCATCGTACTTGATATGCATATGCCGCGTCTGAGTGGATTGGAGACGATTCGCCAAGTCAAACAGCTCGGCCAACGACTTCCGTGCATCTTGCTCTCCGCAAAAATGGATGACGAGTTAGCGGAGGAGGCCCGTCAACTGGACGCGTTTTCGACATTACACAAGCCTGTGAGCTGCGCCGAGATTACAGGCGTCGTCAACCGTGCAATGCGAATAACGTACGATTGGCCACACCGAACCTCGACGCTTCCCTAGCGTAGAACAAGTATTCGCTGCCAGACAGATACCAGGTTGCTCACAAGATCTCGCGCTGTATTGAATCCAGAGCGGAGCACGGCACTGTTACGGCGTATCGCATTAGACAATGTCCTACTGTGGCTTGAAAATCAGCTGCCGGTCACCTTTAATCGAAGCGCGACCCGATCACGAGAAACCGTCTGGAGCACTCTCATGAAGCCGATCACACGCCGCCATTTGTTACGCGCTGCCTCAACTGTTGGGTTAGGGATTTCTGGAGTTGGCTCCGTGAAGTCCGCAAGACAAGTAAAACCCCAAGGGCATATCACGCTCAGTTTTGGTACCTATGGTACGCGCACATTGAAGCTGGAGACTGTAATCCAAACGTTAGCACGTATCGGCTACGATGGACTCGAGGTGATGACCGCCCCCAACTGGGATGCCACGCCCACAAATATGTCGCCACAAAGACGCAGAGAGCTCCGCAAACTACTCGCTGCCCACGGATTGACATTGACTGCGTTGATGGAGAACCTGCATCCGTCAACAGAAGACGCAGCGCACCTCGAGGGACTGGAACGTCTTAAACAAGTAGCCGCTTTGGGGCGTGCACTCGCGCCCCAAACAACACCCCTTATTCAAACGGTTTTGGGGAGCGGAAAATGGGGACAGGTCAAAGACCTGTTCTTGCGTCGTTTGATCGATTGGCATGAACTCGCTGAAAAAGAAGATGCCTTGATTGCAATCAAACCTCACCGTGGCGGAGGAATGTCTCGTCCAGAAGAAGCGGTCTGGCTCATCAACCAACTGGGGAACAAATCCCGTATCCGGATGGTTTACGACTATAGTCACTATGCGTTTCGCGGCATGACTCTGGAAAACACGGTTGCGACAGCACTCCCTTATATTGCGCACATCGCGGTAAAGGATACGATCCGGAAGGGTAACGCCACTACATTTGTATTACCCGGCGAAAGCGGCAATATGGACTATGACCAGCTGCTCTCGCTGCTCTTTCAAGGCGGTTATCGAGGCGACGTCTGCTGTGAAGTCAGTAGTGCCGTCTGGAGACAGCCTGGATATGACCCCGTCGTGGCAGCTGTCACCTGCTATCGCAATATGTCCACCGCTTTTGCGCGTCAAAAGATTCCACGCCCCCACTAAACCGGCGACAGGTGCGATGGTGGGCGCTCTCGCCAACAGCACTTCCTTAGACGTGACAGTGGACGTTCAATCATGAACCGCGTTCCAGAAAACAAATCAGCACCGCAACGTCTGAGGCAGGCGATCACTGCGATTCAGCAAAAGGTGCGACGGCAATTATGGGTACAAGGTATCAGCAATTACTTGGTACTCATAACAGGGACTGTGCTGCTGCTTGGATTCGTGGATTTCTTGATCCGGTTTCAAGATCCAAGCCTACGATTTACTAGCACGATCCTGTTCCTGGTCACCGCTACTTGGGGTAGTGCTCACTTTCTGCGCCCCACTCTGGTCTACAGACCAACGCTCGTCGAAACTGCCTACCACATAGAAACGCGCGTTCCCGATTTACGTAATCGTCTCTCCAGTGCGCTGGCATTTCTCGATGCCACACAGCAGACCACTGACTTGCAAAACGCGGTGATCGAAGAAACCGCCGACATGCTCCACGAAATCAATATCAACGCCTGCGTCGATACCACCGGATCACGGCGCACAGCCATTGCTACCTTCATCTTGGTGGTCCCCGTCACGCTGGGTTGTCTAGCGTATTCCCAAACTTCACACCTCGCCATGAAACGGCTACTTCTTCCCTGGAGCACGACAGAATGGCCAAGGCTACATGTACTGCAGTTTGAAGATCCGCCACAACAGGTTGCACACGGCCATGATCTGGAGTTAAGTCTGGTCGACCGCAATGGCGCATTGCCATCTCAGGTCGCGCTGCAATACAGATACGTTGGCGACAACTCAGCCCAGCTCCATACAGAAACCATTCACGTCAAGAAAAGTCCTGCACATTTTCACTTGAAGAACATCACACAGCCTGTACAGTTCCGCGCTACGGGCGGTGACGACTACACAATGGACTGGTCAACGGTTCACGTGGTCGATCCACCACGAATCGAGTCGTTTCTGCTGCGGCTCCACCCGCCAGCCTATACAGGCTGGCCGAGCCAACCAACGGATCGCACAATCCGAGCCGTCGCTGGTACGCGCATCGAAATCGGTGCATATTCCAACAAACCTCTGATGAATGTGACGTTGCGCTCCGCAGCCCATGACCTGCCTTTCGACATTTGGACCCACCTCGATGAGGAACGACACGTTTTCGTCGTACCCGCCACCTCTGAACTCCCCTGGACCGTAAAACAGACAGGAACATTCTGGTTTGAACTTATTGACCAAACCGATATTCAGGGTGGTGAAGATACACGGTTTTCAGTTCAAGCCATTCCTGACACCCCCCCCACAGCAACGCTGACGACTACTGTCGAGGACCTACGGGTAACTACTTTGGCACAATTGCCCTTGCAGGTGATGATCAAGGAAGATCTGGCAGTCCGCGATGTTTTTTTGCAGTACCACAACAACGGTAGCACGCATACAGAAGAGAAAGTGTACCTGCAGCGTGGCCCGTCCCAGGTCTCGAAAGATGCCGCCGAGCGTTCCTTGGCAAACCTTGAATCTGGCAGGAGTGCGGCAGACGTTCGAAATATTTCCCATACGTGGAATCTGGCGTCCATTCCGCAACTTACCGCAGGCGATACTCTGACCTGCAACGCTGTCGCAACAGATTATCTTCCCCAACAAGGGCAGAGCACGCCGATTCGTCTCACCATTATTTCGATCGCTGAACTGGAACAATTGCTTCGCCTTCAACGCGCTGAGGTGCTGAACGAACTAAGCAAAATACTTGATTTTCAACGGGCGCTCCGTCAACAGCTCGACGTACTGACAAGCACATTCGGACGTACGGCAAAGGAACCTACGACAGATATAGATGAGCTGCAACGAATCGAATTGAGACAACGGCAAATCGCCGGCCAACTCAACGGCAATCAGGGCAGCGTAAATGCCCGAATCGAAACCATCTTACAGCACATACGCATCAACCGGATCGTGAATCCGGAAACCGCAAAGCTGTTGAGCCAATGGCAGACCGGAATCAACGAAATAACGGTGGAAGAACTTCCTGCGATCCGCACGCTTATTCTTACCGCAATCAAGACCGCTGCTGAAGAAAACAGCGGCGCAGACACGACCTCCTTGCTGACTCAGGCGCAACAGCACCAGGCGTCCATCATCCACTCATTAACTTCCATCCAGAATGAGTTTGTCCAACGAGAGAATTACCTCAAGTTGTCGGTCCAATTACGACACATTATGGAACAACAGACTGCACTACGCCAAGCTACACACCAACGCGAACGACGCTTACTGGAAAATACAAGCCACTCGTTGAGTGACTCTGACGGAAAAGAAGTCAATGATCTCAGCAGGCGTCAGGTTAACCTCGTACACCGCTATCAGCGACTGCTTGTCAATATGGAACACACCTATCTCGCAACAACAACGGCCAGTAGTTCCGAAGGCAGCACTCTGCAAGCGGCGTTGCGGACGGGTCGCAGACATAAGATCGACGCACTGCTGTTGGCGAGTTCGGTTGCTTTGCGCCAAAACCAGGTGGGGCGATCCTCGCAACAACAACAACTCGCGCTGCAACGGATCCAGGAAGTACTCCAGCTCCTTCTGCAAGAACGACCGCATCAAGTTCTGAACACAGCGCGAGCGCACCAACAGTTGTCACAACGACTTACCCAACTTACAGAACAACAGCAAGACGTCCGGAACCGCTTGAGTACCCGGGTAATCGATGCGCCGACGGCGTTGTCAACTTCCCAGCGGATCCTGGGCGGTGGCGCACGTGCACTGGGAAAACGGCTCGAACAATCCGGGATCACTGAGCCCAGCGCAACGGTTTCCCTTGCGGCCGACCAAATGCAAGTAGTGTGTGACGCACTGGACCAAGCCGAACGATCGGCCGCAAATCGTGCTGCGGAAGAGGCAATCCGGCTCTTGAAACAAGCAGAGATAGAGCTGCGACAGGCGTTCAAAAACACACCTCACCTTTCCGCCACTAGCTGGAGCACAAAACTACAGGGAGCATTGCGAGAAAGTCACACCAAACAATCAGAGATCCTGGCGCAAACTCGACGTTTATTGACATCCTATGTCCGACAACACTCCTGGTCTGAACAGCAGAAAAGCACTCTAACAACGCTGCTGCGATCGCAACGTAGACTGCGTACAGACACCCGCGCAGAGCAACCTTCTCTCTTGCCGGTTTTTTCAGCACGCCTGCAGAACATCACAAACCAAATGACACAGGTGGCGGAGTATTTCAAGCCAACGACGTCCCTTGAAAAACTGCAATCGTCCGAATCGGTACAGCTACAGATTCTCAATGCTTTGGCAGAGATAATCGCAGCCGTAGAAACCGATCTGACTTCGGCTGACCAAACTGCGACAACCACTGCAACCAGACCCGCTACCAAGCAAGCGAGGAACGCGACCCAGCGCGGAGGTCAAACAAGATCGCAATTACGTCTTTTGCAGTCCTGGCAACGAACCGTGTTCAAGCAAACCGCGAACCTCGCATCGCGCCAACAACGCTACGGAAAATTGAGCGATCTGGAAATTCGGCAACTCGAAGAACTCGCGGCAACTCAAGAACAGCTCGGTGGGTTAGCTATTCTACTCGGCAAAGATTCCATCACGACAGCGAAACAACCGGTTGACGCATCGTCAACTCTCGACGATGCAGCAGCTCGTCCACAATAATTCAGTCGCATACCCACTTACCATTCACGCACTATGACTCAATGCACAACCAATCACGGTAGTCACCTACATACCCAACCGGGCACCAGAACGGGGACACGACAAATTCAACGAGTCACTCAGGAACGCCGTACATCCACCTTACGAAAACAATCTAGTTGGTGCTGTTGGGCCACAATTGTTCTGCTGATTGGAACTGCGCGGTCCATGCCCCAGTCCTTCAGTTCACCGCAGGACGCTACGCCTCCCTCATTGACTGATCAACTCCTGAAAGATGCGCCATCTCAAACAAGCCGCGCGACAATAGAGGTTCCACCGTCGCCGCGACTCTCTCAATCTCCCACCATGGCAGGATCCGACATCGGCGAAAACAATGCACTGTTAGTACGGGTCGGCCAGCGCATGCAAGCAGTCGCAGCGCGTCTGAATCCAGGCACCTCTTTTCACAAAACACAGCAAATGCAAAAAGACATCCTGGCCGACCTGGATGAACTCCTGCGACAAACTGGGCCAAACTTGCAGGGACCAGGCAAAACTCCGCCGAATCAGGGAGATCCCCCTGCCACATCGCGGCGGGAACAGCTGCCCGACAATGGTCAAACGAAATCCAGCAGCAGAGGTTCGGCATTACTACCTGATCCTAATGCCACCGCATCTGCATCTCGTGGGGTACGTCAAAAGCAATTGTGGGGATCGCTCCCCAAGCAAATTCGAAGCCGCCTGAGGAACATTTCCAATGAACAAGTATTACCGAAATACCAAATCCTCGTAGATGCCTACTACGAACGTCTTTCCACAGCTACTCAAGATGCGACGAATCCCGAAACAACAGATCGATGATGTTTTAATAAAGACACCACAGCGAACACGTTTCCGTGTTCCTCGTCAAACATCGTCTCTCCTCTTTCACTGAAAACAATACTGGTTCATGGTTCCTGACAATTGCGCATTGAGCGAAGCCCGGTTTCAGGGCAGTAGCCAAAAACGCGAGCATTATTGCACTGGGTATCGGACTAACCTCCTGCGAACGCGGACGGGCCTACTGCTGTCAATCATAGTACTCTTGGCTGGACCACAGATAGGTTTCTCGCAATCAGCGTCCAAGCAACCGCCCATCGCTTCCTCGATTCCAGTACCTGTATCAAAAGCAATCCGACGAGGCCTCGATTATCTCAAACAGCAGCAAAACGAACGCGGTGCTTTTGGCAACAGGGGGTATCGCAGCGGAGTCGCAGTTGCCGGGCTGTGCGGACTGGCGTTTATGTCACACGGAAGCACGCCGGAGCGAGGACCATTCGGACAAGAAATAGATCGATGCCTTGCTTTCATTCTTCGTAACACCAGAGAAGACGGATTTGTCACTGCGCCAGGTATTCAGGATCAACGGCGGATGTACGGCCACGGATTTGCCACTCTGTTCTTGGCCCAAGCATACGGAACGACTGCAAATCCAAAGGTGCGTTCTGCCCTTATCTCGGCCACAAGAATGATCGTTGAAAGTCAAAATGAGGAGGGCGGCTGGCGCTATGAACCAAGTAGTCGTGATGCGGACTTATCTGTCACAATTTGCCAGGTGATGGCCCTCCGTGCAGCCCGCAACACTGGCATCCATGTACCCAAAGAAACCATCAACCGCTGTACACAGTACGTCAGAAAATGCCACAACCCCGATGGCGGCTACAACTATCAAGTCACCGACCGAGACAATAGTGCCTTTTCCCGCAGTGCCGCAGGCGTCGTGGCTTTGTATAACGCGGGCATCTACGAAGGCCCTCAAATCGAACAGAGCCTTGACTACCTTGAGCGTTTTCACCCCGACACAAAAACGGCCACTCAGATTCAGTATTTCTATTACGGCCATTATTACGCGGTCCAGGCTATGTGGCACGCCGGAGGACGGCGCTGGGCGCGTTGGTATCCGAGTCTCTGTCGAACATTGACAACACGGCAACAGCCCAATGGATGCTGGCCCGATCAAATTTGCAACGAATACGGTACTGCAATGGCATGTATTATTCTGCAAATGCCAAATAGTTTCCTCCCCATACTACAAAGGTAGTTGAGGTCATCGTGTCACCCGTACATGTCACCGCCTACTTAACTGCTGCGATTCTCGTGCAAAGTGGCAGCGATCCAGACATTCACACGACACGGCAAACGCTAACCATCTCAGAGCTGCCTTATGACGCTCGTTTGGTGACTTTCTTGCCCGACCATCAGGTCGAGCTGAAACATGGTGATAACACACACGTACTCCCACTCAACGACCTAATTTCCTGGGGATCGTATACCGATCAAGATCGGCAACCACATGTGTACCTGAGGGACGGAAGCGTCCTCACGGCCGAGATTATGCGTATCACCTCTACGCAGGTTTCCCTCTATTCACGAATCTTTACGGAAGTACAAATTCCCCGCCCATTGATTCGCGCCATCGTGTTTGTTCCGCGTGCCCATGCCTTGGCGCGGGACCGTTTCAGAAAACAGATACTTTCATACAACTCCAAACTGGATACCGTGCATTTCACGAATGGAGACACACTTCGTGGTGCTTACGTCGCAACCTCGAATCCCCGCTCTGCGAACCTAACCGATCACATTGGATTTCAGGCTGAACGCCGACGGACACCCTTTTCAATACCGCTCCAACGCCTTAACGCACTTATTTTTCGTTCTCAAACACAACGCGATTTACGTGCTGAAACCAAACAACAGACACCGCCCCGCCTTTCTCTTGGTTTTGCTGACGGGAGTCTAATTCACATAGACGCGATCATGAGCAATCAAACTCAAGTCCAGTTGCACGTCAATCGAGAATTAATACTCTCGGCAGCCACCCCAACATTCCACCGTGAACTCACGCAGCTCCAAACGCACACGCCTCGGGTCACGTTTGTCTCCGACTTGAAACCATCCAGTTACAGACACATCCCATTCTTGCGACAGTCATGGCCACAAGGCACAGACGAAAATGCACTCGGTGGCCGATTGCGTTACGCTGGCGCCGTTCACGCCAAGGGAATCGGTATGCATAGCGCGAGTAGAATCACGTACCAGATTGATCGAAAATTTCGCTGGTTCCAAGCGGAACTTGCAATCGATCAAGCCGCTGCCAATCGCGGCAGCGTTGTCTTTCGCGTATTTCTGCAGCGTGATGAAAAGTGGGCAGCGACGTACAAAAGCCCCGTTATACGCGGAACAACGCGTCCTCTGGCAATCAAACTCGAGGTCGCAGGAGCTGACGCAATCGCATTGCTTGTTGAATTCGCGGATCAGGGAGATGAACGCGATTACGCGAACTGGCTAAATGCACGCCTCAGCAATTGATCGTTTCTCGGCGGCTCGAACAACTCACTCTGGAAGGCGTTGCACCGGCTGTTGCGGTCCACTGAGTATCATCCGAGACCAGGACGCATCGTCATCACCGGTTCCATAAATGATGAAATGCCCACCGTAATCACCACCATCTGGGTCAGTGTGTACGATTTCAAGGCCATACTCATGGCCTGATTGTGGCGCCTGCCACGCAGGATCACTGCGGCCGAAAGTAGCTGCCATTTCCACGCGTGCTTCCAGAACGAAGTCGGCTTGCCCTCGCCCCCAAGGGTTAAATCGAATGCGGTAATCGACACTCGATGCGGGAAGTGGTTCTTCGATGTACTGACGACCCGGAGCTCCGTGCCGCCACCAGGCGGCATATTTTGGACGCCGACGATCAATCACAAAACAAAACGCATTGTCTCCCTGCCCAAAATGTTCGCTGCGCTGATCGCGAGGACCTTCTAGAAACCAACAGATGCAGTCTTTGTAATACCACCTTTTGTCTTCGTGCGCTGGGTCCTCGACGTCATTCACATTATCTGTAACCTCTGCCCCAAAGTAGAAATACTGAGCATCCCAGGCCAGGTAATACCGCGCGCGCAGATCATCTTCCGGACGAGGCTCGTCACCATGATCAGTCAAGCGATTGCGTTTGGGATCATACCACGGAGTGTATCGCAATCGGTGAATATCCCACGACCCATTAGAAAAGGCTCGATCTTTCCAATCTTCTAAATGGCCATCAATACGTGGTTCAGACTGCAACATGGGGACACGAATCGGGTGCTCGGGAGCGGATCCCAGCTGTGCCGCAAAACATAGCTCCACACCAACACACATCAGAAATCCAGTCATCGGCTTTCTTTCCCTGAGTTCTTTCTCAACAAATCAACAAAGCCATTATGAACATTCCTAGCCGGCACATCTTCTGGCATATTGATCATGTTGTCCACGGCTCAACTTACCTACTGCCGTGACATACTCCCACTATCAACCAGAGTCCAGAAACGGGTACTACGACATTACTCTGGTTGCCGACCGCTCAACAACTCTGGTTGCCGACCGCTCAACAACACTGTGGCAAATCAAACTGCTCTAGGCGCTCCGACCAGTGCCCTGAGCACTTCACACACAACCGCGCACATCTCGGTCACTCAGCGCTGACACCCCAGTGAATTCGAAAACACTCAAACTAAAGAAACCTAGTGGCAACAGAACACCGCTCGATCAATCGAAGCCGCAATACGCCGACGACAAGCCCGAGCAACCCCGCCGCGCCAACATACCCACCATGTGACGGTGCTGACCAGTCGCGTGCGTGGCGTAATCATCGCCTCTAGCGTAACATGTGAAAAGACTATCGTCCCCAGAACGCAATCTCCTTCGTGTTCTAAAACTTTACGGCTGTCGTTCTCCATTCTCTCATTCGACCCAGGCGGGTCTCTCAATGCGCCGTTTCGAATCGTATTACCGTGGACCGGTAGGCAAGTTACAGCCCAATCTCCGTGCCCACACCATCGGTTATTTTCAATGCCAAAATACTCTCCGGATCCATCTCTACCGGATGACATGGACACTGCTGCTGAGCTGTCCACTTCACACTACGCAGGGCCAAGGACCACTTGAATTCGAACGAGAACCCATCGCTTACAGTGATACCCCATCTCAAACGCGTGTCTCGCAACTTCAAGAACAGCTGGACGCAAAACAAACATCGCTCTCCTACGACAGCACGCGGGGCTATCTCCCCGCACTGCTTTCGGAATTAGAGCTTCCCCTTTCCTCACAACTGCTGGTCTTTTCTCGTACTAGCGCTCAACGCCAAATCTCACCACAACAACCGCGAGCAATTTATTTCAACGACGACACCTATCTGGGGTGGGTACCATCCGGAGATCTGATTGAACTGCTCGCGATGGATGCGCAACAAGGTGCCATTTTCTACACACTGCCACGACACCGACAAAAGCACCCTCAAATTTCGCGAGATGGGGGGCAGTGTTTGCTCTGTCATGCATCAGCGCGTACTCTCAGGGTACCGTCACCCGTCGCTCGATCCGTAATCGTGGACCGCCAAGGGCAATCCCTGTTTGGTGCTGGATCGTACACCACCGACCACCGTACCGCTTTCAAGAAAAGGTGGGGAGGCTGGTATGTGACTGGGACTCACGGAACCATGAGACACCGTGGAAACGTCGTAGTGCGCGACTATCGCACACCAGAGACGCTGGACCAGGAAGCCGGTGCCAATATCACGAACTTGTCAGGCCACTTTCGAACAAACATTTTCCCATCACCGCACAGTGATCTCGTGGCGATTATGGTCCTCGACCATCAGGTGCGAATGCACAACTTATTGACTCTCGCGAACTACGAAACACGTATGGCAATCGCCTACGATCAAAACCTCAATAAAGCGTTAGACAGGCCAGTCGGTTATCAAAGTGCAAGTACGCAGCGTCGCATCGAAGCCGCTGCGGAGAAAGTTGTCAGATACATGTTGTTTTCCGGTGAACCACGTTTGCGCTCTCCGATCCAAGGCACCTCGGAATTCGCTGACCAGTTCTCGCGGCGAGGGCCCCGTGACCGCCAGGGCCGTTCTCTACGTGACTTCGACCTCCAAACCCGCCTGTTCAGCTACCCGTGTAGCTACCTGATTTACAGTGCATCGTTCAAACAACTACCGACTCCCGTGCGACAACATATCGCGCTACGGCTGCGGCTCATTCTCAGTGGGCAAGACCAGAGCAAACCCTTTCGACACCTGGCTCGTGCCGGTCGGCAGGCGATTCAGGAAATCCTCCGCGAAACAGCTCCGGATCTCATCGGAAAGCAAGTCAAAAGTGGCTCGGATCGGGACAACCGTTGATCATCGTACATACGGCCACGTCTGGGACACCGGATCCGTGATTTCCTCTCCTGGCCAAGTAAATATCCAGAAAACACGCAAATGGAGCGAATCGATCGGCTGACATTGCCGATCATCTAGCTAGAACCAACAGCGAGTGCGTGTAGCAGGCCACTCTGGGGTTCGCGTGATAGTGTGGCACATTCTACGGATCCCGATGCCAGCTAGCTCGCCAGCCAAGCTATGAATTTGCCCTGCCACACTCAATACAACCTCCGGTCGCCATTACGGCAGAGGGACCAATTTTTTGCGTTGGCCAAGGTCGTCACCGGCAAGTGCAATAGCACGCCAGATCTTCGCCAGTCTCGCAGCGACTCCACTCGTCGCATTCGACCGGAGGTTTTTTTCTTGCTTGCCGCTGACAGTGGACAAAATCGCGTACAAATCCACAGCCGCACGCCGCAAAACTCAAACAACTAGCGCAGCGCATCGGCGAAAACATCTTGTAGCGATTGCAGAGCACGCGTGCCAAGCTCCCCAGCGACGACAATATTAACGCGTACTTCACTGGTATTGATCATCTCCACGTTGATATCCGCTTCTGAGAGCGCGCGAAACATACGAATTGCGACACTAGTGTGACTGCGCAGCCCGACACCGCTGACCGACAACTTGGCGACATGCGGACAATGGGTGATCGATTGGCACCCCAATTCTTGTGAAAGTGCTCCAACGATTTGAAGACAACTCTCGAGCTGTGGCTGAGGTACCGTAAGACTCAACGAGGATTTTCCAGGCATCTCGTGATAACTCTGTACGATCATGTCCACAAGAACACCCGCGGCCGCGATCTCTTCAAAAATCTCGGCCGCAACCCCTGGAGAGTCAGGGACACCATTCATCGTGACACGCGCTTGTTGCTGGTCCAGGGTGATCTCATCCAGAAATAACTCCTCCATGTCGACACCACGCAACCTCGACAATACATCAGCAACATCAGCGGTCGCCAACTGCTCACCTCTCCCCTCCTGAGGTAACTTCGGCGCAGGTTCGTCACCGAGCTCAAAAGCCTGGTGTACGGCACGCAGCGCAGCCTTAGCCTCGCTCCTGGCAACCAACGCTGAGATCTTGATCTCGCTGGTCGTAATCATCTGGATATTAATGCCGACTTCCGTGAGAGCCCGGAACATCGTTTCCGCCACGCCAGTCCTACGAACCATCCCCAATCCGACAACCGAGACCTTAGAGACTTGATCATCATGCGATACCTGATGCGCTGCCACGACGTCACGTACTTCACGCATGGCATCTAAAGTTGACTCCAATTCCGCACACGGGACTGTGAATGAAAGATCCGTCAATCCTTGCTCACCTACATTCTGTACGATCATGTCCACGGCGACCTTGCGTTCTGCAAGGCGTGAAAAGACTTCCCAACTGGTACCTGGCACATCCGCCACGCGCAATAAACTGACACGTGCTTCGTCTAGAGTCACCGCGGCGCCACACACAACATGTGAATTAGACTCCGGGAGATCGGTAATCAACGTCCCGGGTGTATCCGTTAGACTACTCCGAACATGAATCTGCACATCGTACTTCTTGGCAAACTCGATTGAGCGGCTATGCATCACGCCTGCGCCCAAGCTTGCTAACTCCAGCATTTCGTCGTACGACACCCGGCTGACACGACGTGCTTCGGGAACAATCCGTGGGTCCGTTGTGTAAACGCCATCCACGTCGGTATAGATTTCACAAGCGTCGGCGCACAGTACCGCCGCCAATGCAACAGCCGTCGTATCGCTACCACCTCGCCCCAGCGTAGTAATGTCGGCATCCTCGTCAACTCCTTGAAAGCCCGCGGCTATCAAGATGTTTCCCTGATTCAACAGCTGCTGCATACGATCAGTATTAATGGATCGAATCCGCGCTTTCGTGTGTGTGCTGTCGGTATGTATCCCGATCTGTGTCCCGGTCAAGCTAACCGCTTTGTGCCCCAACGAGTCGATCGCCATTGCCATCAAAGCTGCGCTAACCTGCTCACCAGTCGACAACAACACATCCATTTCACGAGCTGGTGGCCGTACATGAATCTGCTGCGCCAATTCGACCAGCAAGTCCGTCTGCTTGCCCATCGCGCTAACTACCATGACCACCTGGTGGCCCTGCTGTTGCGCGCGAATTGCCTTGCGGGCTGCAGCCATAATCTTGTGACTGTCAGCCACACTGGTACCACCAAATTTTTGTACAACCAATGACATGAAAACACCAGGTCACGCGATAGATGTTTGAGTGAAATATGCCATCAAACGCCAGCCTTCTTCGAATGACAATGAGGATTCTGATGCTGCGCGTTCATGGTAGAACTTGTGTTGGTCTGATTGGATTCCCGTACCAGCAATCGCAAACGGGACGAATCCGTGACTATGAGTTTTCGTTCGCAACGGCGTGGGGTGATCGGGACTAACCAGGATCTGATAGTCTCCCTGAGATTCGAGAGCCGCAAGCAATGGACAGACAATGTCCTGGTCGATTGCTTCCAGCGCAGAGATCTTTGCCTTCAAATCACCTTCGTGTGAAGCTTCATCTGGCGCTTCAATATGGACACAAACAAGATCTTGCTTTGACAACGTCTCCATCGCAAAGCGCCCCTTTGCCGCATAATCGGTGTCGGTATAGCCCGTCGCTCCGGGAACCTCCACACGCTCCCACCCGATCAGCGCCGCAATCCCACGCAGCAAATCAACCGCAGTGATCATACTACCGCGACAACCGTACATCTCGTCAAAAGCCGGAAGCTGAGGTGTCTTTCCAAGCCCCCACAACCACAAATTGGTGGCGGGCAGCTGCCCATTTTGTGCACGCCTTTGATTCACTGGGTGATCCGCAAACCACTCAACACTCTGACTCATCATTTCATTAAGCCAGTCACTCCCTGGACCCCGAGGAAAATCATCCACTACCGATTTGTCCGTGAGATCATGCGGCGGAACCGTCCGCGTCTCGTTCGAAAACAACGACGTGTTTTCGGCGCTGCGAACTAGCAACAGGTTGCGGTAGCTCACACCGGGCACAAATTCGGCGCGATCGTCGTCGACCTCGCCTTGGGCTGTCTTCAATAGCGCACCAGCTTCCTCCGAGGTGATGTGGCCAGCTGTAAAATCACGCATCATCTGATCCTGGACAGTCACCAGGTTGCAACGAATTGCCCAATCATCGGGGCCTAGATCTAAGTTCTGTGCCGCTGCTTCCAAGGGAGCGCGACCGGTGAAGTACCTACAGGGGTCATACCCCAGCAGGCTCATGTTGGCGACCGCTGAACCCGCGGGCAAGTGCGCAGGAACATGATTTGCCCGCCCGACTACGCCATCACTCGCGATCCGGTCCATCCCGGGAATGTGCGCGGCTTCTAGAGGAGACTTTCCTGCCAACGCATCCTGGGGTTCGTCGGCGCAGCCATCGGGGATAATAATGACACGTTTCATGAAATTCATTCAGGGTTAGACGTTTGTCAAACTGAAAACCATAACACACGTCACAACAAGGCCTGTGGACACACCCTAGAGTCAGACAGCGCTGCTGTCATCGACATAAGTTCGCCGCGCCAAAGTGAGAACTTCCCAGCTGGGCAGACCTCTCAGCGACGGCGTGGTTTGTAAATTTCTAACGCCGTTCCCGAAAACACCTCGGCAGCATTCATCAGGGTTTCACTCAGCGTCGGATGCGGATGTACCGAATGTGTGACATCGGTCACTTCACACCCCATTTCGATTGCCAGTACCGCTTCCGAGATTAATTCTCCGGCCCCGACTCCTACGATGCCGCAGCCGATGAGTTGTCTTGAATCCGGGTCAATCAGCCACTTGGTCAAACCGTCCGTCCGCCCGGTCGCCTGAGCTCGCCCACTGGCTGCCCAAGGAAAAAGTGCGGACTCCACACGCCGGTTTGCCATAGCCGCCTGCTGCTCAGTCAATCCAGCCCAGGCAATCTCGGGGTCGGTGAAGATCACAGCCGGAATGGCCCGTTTGTCAAACTCGGTCGACTTGCCTTGAAGCACATCGATTGCAGTTCGCGCCTGGTGCGCCGCCTTGTGTGCCAACATTGGTTCACCAGCAACATCTCCTACCGCAAGAATGTGAGGCTCAGCGGTGCGCTGCTGCCGATCGCATTGAATAAAGCCGAGCGAATCCACCTGTATACGGGTCTTCTCCAATCCGAGTTGTCGTGTAGCAGCGCGCCGACCAACAGCAACCAGGACCGCATCGAACTTTTCGACCGCTTGGCTCGCGCTACCCTCTAAAGTAACTTCCACAGCAGCGGGACTATCGACCATATTCACCACACGTGTGTTCAAGAATAGACGATCCTCAACGAGTTTGCCGAGCCTCCGTTGCAAGTGCTTGACCAAATCTGAATCGACCGCCGGCAACAAGCGATCAGCCATTTCAACAATCGTTACCTGAGAACCCAGACGGGTGTAAACGGTACCCAGTTCCAAGCCGATGTAACCACCACCAACAACGAGCAACGAATCTGGTATGCGTTCCAGTCGCAGCGCTTCTTCCGAGTCCATTACACGCTGGGAGGCGGTACGCAACGGCTCGGGAACAATGGGCGATGACCCAGTGGCAATAATCGCATGATCAAATGTCATAACGCCGCCGTCCGGTATCGAGTCGCTCTCCCCTTCCAATTGCAGCGTATTTGCATCTTGAAAACGAGCGCGAGCACAAACGACGCGAACACCGCGACGTTTCGCTAGTTGCTGCAAACCACCGGCGAGCGTGGCTACCACTTTGTCTTTACGCGATCTGACATGAGCCAGGTCGATGTCGGGTTGACCGAAAGCCACACCCCAATCCTGGCCCAATTCCTCAACTTCCGCGAGAACGCGGGCAACGTGCAGTAGTGCCTTAGATGGGATGCAGCCGTGCAACAGGCACGTCCCTCCCAGCCTCGGGGCCGCATCGACCAGGACTACATCGACACCTAGATCCGCTGCCAAGAAAGCCGCAGCGTACCCACCAGGACCGCCACCGATTACTGCCAAGGGTGCATGCATCTATACAAGCTCGAACGAGCGCACCCACATTGACAACCATGGGCCCGGGCGGTGCGCGTTGCCAAAAAACAAACCGAGCAAGGCAACTAGCGAGACAGAAACTCGACCACCATATTTACGTCAACCGGCAAGCTAATATCGCTAGGTCCGGGATTCCCTTGAACGGTGGCACGCAACGTTTCTGGATCAAAGACCACCCAGTCCAGCGGCTCACCAGCCTGATCCGCCGAAACCTCACGATATAAGTTGAGCAAGTTCTTTCGATTACGAACCGTTACCACGTCGCCCGGACGCAACAAGTAACTCGGCTTGTCGACCTTGATTCCGTTTACCTGGAAGTGTCCATGTGCGATTCCCTGACGTGCCTGGGGACGCGTTTTGGTGAAACCGGAGCGTCGGATGACGTTATCTAAACGTCGTTCGCACAACATCAACAATTCTTCGCCCGTGTTTCCCTTTTTGCGAGTGACGTTATCGAAAAAACGTCGTAGCTGGCGCTCACCCAATCCGTAGTAATGCTTGATCTTCTGTTTTTCACGCAGCGCAAGACCGTAGTTAGAAGTGCGCCGCGGACGGGTGTGCATTCCGGGCGGCGCGTCCCGTCGCTCCATTGCTCGTAAGGCACCAGAATTCTCGTAGATCTGGGCCCCCAGCCGTCGGTTGATACGTGTTTTCGGGCCAGTGTATCGTGCCATCTATTGCTCTTTCTTCATCCCGCTACTAAAACCAGTCTGCCACCGCACTTGGAAGCTTCCAATGATCGCGCATTTCATTGCGTTCAACAAGTAGTGGACGGAAGTTTCTTGGCAATTTCTAGTCAAATGTTCCCCGCCAACCACACCGTTTGTCCTGGATTTCTTTGGCCCGGCGGCGAGGTTTCCTGGGCCCCCAATAGCTGCCATCACGTCACTGTTGCCAACATGAACAGCCGGGAACAGTGGAGTTAGATGGGCGGGAAACAGCGGATCTGCCACGCACTGACGACTCGCCTGGTCGGCGAAATGCAACAATCACCCGGAATTGAAACCTGCCTAAGCAAGTCGGGAACTGTCTGATTGAGCCCTTTGTTCCGTCCCCCAGACGTTCAGGACTCGAATTGGCTAACGGCTCACCACTTGGGCCCGACGAACATCGCTACCGGTAGCGTGTCCGCCAGCCAATTTCGAGCTATTTTCAGGTGCGACCTTGTTCGCCAAATCCGAAACGTGAGAGGTGCGATTACCGTGGCTTACTGATTTCCAACCAGTGGTCGCCGTTGATGGCACCGGCCGGACAGTACCCGGCCGGTAATATTCATTCTGGGTACTACTACCAGTGGCCGGAGGAGGTATCCGCGACTTGCCCCAGACCGAAAACGGATCGGTTTCCGCGACGTTGCGCCGACACCCGACCAGTAGAGGCACCAATAACAGGCAGGTCATCAACCTCTTCATCTCGTTCTCCTACACGCTCTCAACCTGGGCAGCCATTCGATTCACTGCCAGCACCAATGAGACCGTTGCGACCTTGTTGATGCGCATACTGAAGCCGTGCTGAACAACAGCGCGCTCCACCCAGCGCGTCGGTAGGTTATCGATTGCGCCCCGTCAAACCAAGGCCGCTTCGTTGCAGAGAACGGACTTCGTCAACCCGTTCGAGATGGCTAGCAGCGAACTTTATCTTACCCAGTTTTCATAATCCGTATTTGTGTCAAAAAAAGACAAGTTCTCCAGAACTATCCAGCCCGGTCTGCCGAAAATGAAGACCGCGGCCGAAGTCCTCTAGAAAAGTACTTCCCGGTTAAAAACCAGAACAAGCAATATGATTCAGACAGCCACCACGCAGCGCCCTGCAAGTAAACCATCGAGTACTTGCACAAATCCGCTCTCGCGAATGCTGACTGGGTCTGTTTCGCATCAAGAAACCACGCGGAAAACTGACCTTGACCCGCTTATCCGAGGCCAGTATTTATCCCGCTCTCGTCTACAGACAAGTCTTATCAATTCGTTCGTCGAGGCCATTGGACAATGCCGTCAGGGACGGCAATGCGAAATGGTGCACACAGCGATTATCGTTTGCGACTTCTCGTCAACAATTCACGGAAAGACCTGATCTGAACTGATAGCAAACAGTTTTGACCAGTATTGCACTTTCCTTCGGGTTGTTACAGGAATTCGTTCATCGCGGAGAAGGAGAATCGCGTTGAGAGCGACTGCCCCCCTGTTTGTCCTTTCGTGCCTGACACTGCTGACTACGTCTGCTAGTGCGGCGCCCCACTCCTTAGCAAGCCTCTGGCTTAGTGCATCATGTGAATTGGGGCAGTTGTCACTTCCTGTTGTCTCGGGTGATAACGCAGCCCTGCCAACCGATCCTTTTGCCGCACGGCAGGCAGCACTCCGTACGGTGTCGGATGCCCGCCGCGGCCCTCAACCAGCTGGCCAGGGACCGCAGCAGCCACCCAACGCCCAGCAGCAAAGCCAGGCGTTACTCCTGGGAGCACGGCGAGCACTCGCCGCCGGCAAGCAGCAACAAGCCTTGCAGCTGATTGCTCAAGCCAAAAAGCTGGGGATCACCTATCCGTTACACGCTGATTCTCCACTCAAGATCGAAGCACTTGCTCGCCGCATCAGCCAATTAGCAGCGGAAGCAAACGCCCCTGCGGATCCGATTGCCTACCAGCGCAACCAGTCGCGTCTGCTAATGGACCAGGCCCGCGGGTTGATCCGGTATGCGGCATATACTGAAGCCAAACAGCTGGTTGACAAGGCCAAGTCGTTGCCTGTCACCTACCAGGCGTTTGAGACCACACCGCAGAAGATGCTCGTCGAGATCAAGGCGCTACAGCAAACCGCCGCCCAAAAGAACCAAGCTGGGCAAGTCGCAGCATCCGGCCAGCTCAGCGATGCGCGTCGGCAGCCTGCCGGACAGCCAAATCCGGTCGTCCAAACACCACCAGTCGGTCCCAGCGCTGTACGTTTCAGCGATCAAAACGTCGCGCGATTTACCGATCGAAATGTCCAGCAAGCGGGTAGCCTCGCTGGCAATCCGGGTGCCCCAGCCGTCCAGCAAGGATTGTATGACCCCAATCGCGATCCAAACCGAGTGTTGGCTGCGCAAGCAACAACCCCAGCACCTGTGGCAACCCAACCAACAGCGATTCCGAACCCCAACTCCGCAGGTGTTCAGCTATTCCAACAAGGAATGCAAGCCTTGGTTAATCAGGACCGCGCGGCAGCCCAACGGCTATTTACGCAGGCCTGGCAATTTGAAGCCGAACTCGATCCAGCAATTCGGCAGGAACTGAAAACCAAGCTGGCGCTGCTCCAAACAGCTCCGCCCAACGCGTTACCTGCGCCGAAAACCGCCCCCTCACCTCTCGACCAGTTCACCGTCGAAGAGCGTCTCAAGCGAGACCAGCTGCAACGGGAAATCTTGAATGAACAGAAGATGGCTGAAGAAATGGCAGCCACGGATCCCAATGCCGCCCTCGCGCGTCTCCAACGCCTGAGTGACCGTGTTCGCGAATCCGCCGTCGATTCCGTCACCAAGAAACAAATGCTGACTTTGGTCGACAGCCATATCAACAGATTACAAACTTATATCGATCGCAACCGCGCTCGGATTGCTCAAGAGCAACACAACCGTGACGTTCGCCAGGGAGTCACCGATCAAAGACTCAAAAAGAACGAAATGGAAAACAAGATTGCCGAGCTAGTAGAAGAGTTCAATACACTCGTCGATGAAAGGAGATTTGCAGAGGCCGAAGCGGTCGCCCGCCAGGCTCAGGAAATCGATGCACGCAACCCGGTTGTTGTGAACCTGATGGCGCAAAGCCGATTCATTCGCCGAATTGCAGCTGACCTCGATATCAGTATGCAAAAAGAACAGGGTGTGGTCGACGTACTCCAATCAGTAGTTGCATCCTCGCAACCAATGGACGATCGACAACCGCTGGTATTCAATCCCACCAAGTGGCGTGAGCTGTCGCGAGATCGCCGGAGATTGCTAGAACGCTACCAACTGCGTTTCAACGAAGCCGAACTGCAGATTCAAAAGCAGCTGAAGACCAAGGTTGATGTCAAGTTCCAAGAAATGCCCTTGGAAGACGTACTAGAAACTCTTGGCACGATGGCGGACGTCAATGTCTACCTCGATCCGTACGGACTATCTGCTGAAGGCGTCACGGTGGATACCGCGGTGACCATCAACCTACGACAGCCGATCGCTATGTCAGCAGCTTTGAGACTGATTCTCGAACCTCTGAACCTGAGCTATGTCATTCAAAACGAGGTCCTGCGGGTCACCAGCATGGACGCACACAACATGAATGTCTATAGCCAGGTGTACAACGTCGCGGATCTGGTTATTCCAATTCCCAACTTTGTACCTAGCTATAACATGGGCCTCGCCGGGGCGATTCGAGAAAGCTACCGAGCTTTAGGATATGGGCAGAACATGCCCTCATCCGGAAGCACCCCCCTGATGATGGCCGCTAATGAAAGT
This sequence comes from Planctomycetaceae bacterium, assembly GCA_002709225.1. GTDB lineage: Bacteria > Planctomycetota > Planctomycetia > Pirellulales > Pirellulaceae > UBA9264. Next base: position 17,595 of record PAQH01000082.1, on the reverse strand, counting down.
GGATCGGTTCCTAAGAGTTCAGCCATGGCGCAACTCGGCGCCGCCGGTGCCTTGCGGAGCCTCGGTGCAGGGTCAGGACCAGAAAGCGAATTCGGACCGGGCGCACCCGGTGGTGCAGCCGCGGCCGACTTCGATTCGCTTATCGAGCTGATCACATCGACAATCTCTCCCGACAGTTGGGACGAAGTCGGTGGTAATGGTGCGATCAAGGAATTTGGCACGAACCTGAGTCTGGTCATCAGTCAAACTCAAGAGATCCATGATCAGATCGCCGACCTGCTTGACCAGCTGCGACGCCTCCAGGATTTGCAGGTGACGATCGAAATGCGATTCATCACGCTGTCGGACAATTTCTTTGAACGCATCGGTGTCGATTTCGATTTTGACATCGACGACAACACCAACATGACACCGACAGACCTGACGCACCCGAGCCTCGATGACGCGGGACCGAGCATGGTGGTCGGTCTGGCTCCCGACGGACAGCCGACCTCAGATCTGGATCTGTCTTTCACTCAGGACTTCTTTCAAAGTTCCATTCCCCAGTTCGGCGGTTTTGACGTCGGTACTGCCGCCAACTTTGGTTTCGCGATCCTCAGCGACATTGAGGCCTACTTCGTGATCCAGGCGGCACATGGTGATAACCGAACGAATGTACTCGAAGCCCCCAAAGTCACTCTCTTCAATGGCCAGCTGGCAACGGTGATGGACGTCCAGCAACGTCCATTCGTAACAGGCCTGGTCCCCGTAGTGGGTGATTTTGCAGCCGCACATCAACCTGTTGTGACCGTATTGAACGAGGGTACGTCACTGAGTGTACAAGCGGTTGTTTCCTCAGACCGTCGCTTTGTGCGACTCACGCTGGTACCCCTGTTCAGCAGTATTGGCAACGTCGAAGAGTTTACTTTTGAAGGCAAAGAGACCTCAGACACAAGCTCTATCGCCGATGAAATCCTGGATGACGCAGGTAATACCGATCGGGCTGAAGCCACCAACAACATTATCTCTCGCGAAGGTTCAACACTGCAGCTTCCGGTGTTCGGTTTCACTACCGTTTCCACCACAGTCGCGGTACCCGATGGCGGCACCGTTCTCATGGGCGGAATCAAGCGGCTACGGGAAGGCCGCAATGAGCGTGGTCTGCCGATTCTCCACAACATTCCGTACATCAATCGTTTGTTCAAGAATGTTGGTATCGGCCGTGAAACGCAGAGCCTGATGATGATGGTCACGCCGAGAATCATCATCCAAGAGGAAGAAGAGCTGCTGCAAACCGGCTACGACAGTTCCGAAGACTAAGCCCAGCGGATTTGTGTCGGGCTCGCTCACCAGCACGTTCGACACCCCAGGGCCACGAATAGGCTTCTCCGCCGCGGACATTCTGTCCGCGGTTTTTTTGCGCCAAAACCGTAGACCAATCAAGAGCGGACGTCGGGAGGGGGCAACAACCGGGGGATCGGCTTGCCAGAAGTACACCATGGCGATTATTATTCGTCACAACCGGCGGGGTGCGAACCGTAATCCCACCCCGGCGGCCTCGGAATCCGGAGGGTATCCGAATTGGCTAGGAGTCTGATTCGAAATCAGATGCCCCTTATGGGGTTGAGGGTTCGAGTCCCTTGCCCTCCGCTCAGCTGAGACCAACACTGCATACGCTCGCGGCCTGAGAGGGTGTCCGGTTGGGCTGTCTTTGTGTCGGCTCTGACTCACGCGTTGGAGCATCTGCAGTGACAGTGACCGCCAGCGAAGACAGCAACCACGGCAAGCCCGTTTTCGCCGTCTCTACGGCAAAACAGGCACTCTGGTCTCCAAGTAACCGGGTTCCAAAGCGCCACCCGCAACGTGCTTGCTACATCTGCCATTGTGGATCGAGCGAGGCGTGAATCGTGTCCATATCTAGATCGGCACCGAGCCCCGGGCGATCGCCAAGTTCAAGCGTGTTTCCGCGCCATGCCAGAGGGGTTTGCAGAAATGCGTCGTAAGCATTCTTACAGCTAATGGCATGCTCTAGTCGGTAAAAATTGGGCACCGTCATCGAGACGTGGGCCCCGGCGAGAATCTGCCCAGGACCTTGAGCGTTGTGGGGACTGATCGGAATATAGTACGACTCAGCCAACGTGGCGATTTTCTTCAATTCCGAGATGCCACCAGTCCAGACAACATCTGGCATCACATAATCCGCCAAACGTTGCTCAAGAATCGGTACGAATTCAAATCGTGTAAACAGCCTCTCCCCGACACAAATTGGTGCCCGCACCTGTTCTCGGACATTCCTCAGAGCTACACAACTCTCCGGTGGCAGTGGCTCTTCAAACCAGCGAATTTGCGACTCGTCATATAAACGATTTGCCAGGCGTACCGCCGTCGGAACATTGTAGTGACCATGCGCATCAATCAATATCTCGACACCCGGGCCGACCGCGTCGCGGACCGCTGCAACCGCGTTGCAACCGGATTCCTCCCCAGCCGCCGAGATCTGTCCGTCCAGATATGCGGTGTGGAATGGCTCCATTTCGAGGAATGGATCAAACTTGATCGCATCATGCCCGTCGGCAACAGTTGCTACAGCTGCGGCGGCAAATTCATCCGGTTGGCGACAACCGGCGAACCAGGCATTGGCATATACGGGTACACGATCGCGAACGGGTCCACCCAGCAAGTCATAGACAGGACAATTCAGCGTCTTTCCCAACAAATCCCACAGCGCGATGTCAATCCCACTGATCACGGCACTGGTAAACCCGCGGGAACCCAAATAGGTATACCGACGAAACAACTTGTGCCAAAGTTTCTCAATCGTTCTCGGATCTTCACCAACCAGTGCTTCGCGCACAGCCCGTATGCCATTGGCGGTAAGCAATGACCCGTTCCGGGGAACATTGGATGCTTCGCCCCACCCCTGCAGACCTTCATCCGTATCAATCGTTACAAACGTCCATTGCCATCCGTGGGTCACCGATTCGCCCAGGCCATAATCCGGCACAACGACATATGCGTTCACATCCGTGATCTTCATTCAATCGCCCTTGTACAACGACTGTCGTAAAACACAGAATCGCCAGCCGGAGGAATTACGACGCGTTCCCGGGTAGCGATGCTAGCAATCTCCCACTTAGTGTACGCTGATGCTCGCCCCCATTCGACGGTGTAGCAACGGCCGAGACTTCGGCGGCTGTGAGATTTGATTGTGTGGGATCTCTAGTCGCAGTAGGATTGATAAATGCGGCGAATGCTGCTAATCAATAAGCCGCCGTTACCGGAGCGGCGGATAGGCACTGTTTGAACGGCGCGCCGAGATACCTCGTCCTGTCGCGCGACGCTTTTGGTCCAACTTGGATACCGAGCTCAACACGCGCACAGAGATCGTCTCATGTCCCTCGGCAGGCGAAAAACTGCTCGGTTGCGATACCTGTTGATGGGTGCAATCACGGTGGGTTGCCTGGCGGCAGTACTTTTTCCACGTCTAACTCGACAACCTGCCCCAACCGAAGAATCTTCACTTTCAATCGTCTCACCTCCCGCGGAAACTTTTGGCGACCTAACCGACGCGCAACGGCGCGCCAGTGAACTGAATCCCCGCGTAACAGTCATCAACAACGCCGACCGCGTAATGTTGTGGTGGGAATCGGTTCCCCTGGATGTCCGCCAGCGAAGTCAGCCCCCCACCCGCAAGAGCAACATCCACCGCGATGATTACGCGGGCCCGGAAGCGTGCCGCGAATGTCACCAAAAAAACTACGACAAATGGTCTGAACATCCCCACCGGTGGATGAATGCATTGGCCACAAACGAAAGAGTAAAGGGGGATTTTTCGGGGCAGGCTTTTATCGAATACCTGGGAGGAAAAGCGACTTTCTTTCGAGACGGTGCGGGCTACCGAATGGAATTGAAACGAGATTCAACGCGTTTGCTATACGCCATCCACCAGACCATCGGTTCTCGTTTCTTCCAATATTACGTCGGTAAGTTAATCGAAGGTCCCTTCGCACCCGACCATGTCTACTTCCAGGTTGACCACGTATTGCCGTTTGGATACTGGCTCGACCGTCGTGAATGGGTGCCGATTGTTCACGTTTGGCCCGAAGTACCCGACGACGAACGATTCGATCCGTTCGATCCACCGATCGACAAGGAAGACAAGCTCAATCCCCTCGATATTTTCTACGCAACCGCGTGCAATATGTGTCACACCACATTTCCACTTGCCGAGAGCCTCTGCCGAAAACCTGACAAAGTGGCAAACCACGCACCGGCGCGACTGCACTGGCACCTGGCAGGCTACGTACAGAATCAGCACGCGGAACTGTGGCCGCGCCCGGAGCATGCATCCCGCGTGCCACAAGCTCAAATCGATGGCATCCTCGAAAGCCTGGGAAATCTCGATGCGCGCGAGCACGCCACCACGCTTGGAATCAGCTGCGAAGCTTGCCATCTGGGATGCAAAGAACACGTGGAAACAAAAGAGGTCAAACCCGAGTTCTTTCCAAAGAGCCCGTTTCTCACGGTTGAGTCAACTGGAGAACCAATCGAAACCGGCCGCTCACACGAAAACGTCAACTGGGTGTGCGGACGTTGTCACTCTAGCCCTCGACCCGAATTTGCGGCCGGCATGTCCACATGGAATTCGGTCGAAGCAGCTGACGCCGCCAAAGGCAGTTGCTACTCGCAACTAAACTGCATCGATTGCCACGATCCTCACAGTGCCATCGGGAAACAATGGAAACTTACAGCAGATGAGGATGACGCCAAATGCCTCAAGTGCCACCAGCAATTTGAACCGGCTGCAGACCGACAACGTCACACCCACCACACGGCAGGCAGTTCAGGCGCGCGTTGTATGAACTGCCACATGCCACATCTGAATGAAGGTCTGCAGAATGTTGTTCGGACGCATATGATTTTTTCGCCCACAAACAAAAAGATGTTCGAAGAACAACAACCCAACGCATGCAACCTGTGCCATACCGATCAAACTCTCCGTTGGACTCTGACACATCTCAACCGGTGGTACCCGGCGGATCTTCCCGTCGAGGCGCTCACAGCAGCAGTTGCACAACCAGAGCAACCGGCCGCGATTGGGTGGCTAAACAGCGATAAAGAGGCAGTCCGTCTGGTAGCCGCTGACGCGCTCGCCCGGAACAAAGACACCAGTGCGCTTGCGCACCTCATCAACGCATTAGACGACCCGTACCTGCTCAATCGACAGTTCGCCCGGATTGGCCTGGAACAAATGCTCGACATCCAACTCGTTGATTTCGGATATCGTTTCTATATGACCGCGGATGAACGGCAGGCACCATTGCAACGTTTGCGCGATGCGCTGCTATCCCAGAACAGGGAGAAACAAGCGGAAATAACCAACAGTCAAACGCCTCCATCTCCGGAGGTGTCACAAACGAACAAGGCACCGTAACAACCAAGATGGCCGAGTGCCCACGCCGTCCAGCACTTGGCACAGCCGGTCGTGGTGTCATCAACCGCGCCCGCGTAGCGTGAGTTGCACCCTGCATTCGCAAGCGATGTTCCTTCTTGAACACCTATCCCCGCATGCCAGTATTGTCGCACCACCCCAGGAAGCTATCGCAACCAATCGAGAGCTGGCTAGCCGGCGTGTCACACCGGCTGATCATTTCACACGCATCACTGCTCACCCTAGTGCTATTTGGCTGTCAAAGATCTGAGCAAGAGAGCATCCCCACCGCAACCGACCCGACGCAATCAGCGACGACGCAATTGCAACACATTCCCCCCGGCGGTCCCAGCGGAACACCGGTGCCGGCCACACGTCTACGCGGCGCAACACTCAGTTGGATCGGCAACCGCCAGAATAGCCCCGATGCGTTGCGCTGGAATTTCGCGGACAGTACTTTTGTGTTGCTGACGGACGGTCCAACGCTACCATCCGATCTGATCCAACTGCTAACGGGAACGCGTGCCCCCCGGCGACGGATCGACGGCGAGTGGCAAACCACCGATGGCCGACACCTCAAGCTGAAATTCACGCCAGCAACTGGTGGTCGAAGCACGCTGCAAGTGACACTCACCATCGCAACAGCGGGAATTCTCCGCGTCAACCTGGGCGATGGCCGCCAATACAACCTCCGGAAGACGAAACCCAACCCGAGGTAATTCCACGTGACGCATTCCTGGACGATCGGGTGAGGTACCCGTAAACCAGGTCGCAGCTAGATGTCCCAACCCGCACGTGTTGGTTCACGCACCAAGGCAGCAACACGATCGTTACCGGCGGCCTGCAGTGCTTTGGCATCCCATTCAAAACCACCTGCCCGATACGCGACGTTGGCAAGCAGGACCGTTTCGGTAAGTGGTCCTGAATACCCGAAATGGCATGTTGCGGGTTCGCCGCCGCGGCAGGCTTGCAGCCACTCTTTGTAGAACCCGGGGGAATCGGGAATCGACCTAGCGGGTCTTTTCAGATCTTGGAACTTCTCTTCAGGATAGAGTTGATGACTGCCAAATCCACAAACGAGCAACCCGTCAGAGCCGACGAATACAGTGTTCGCTCCGCGGGCTGATACCTTACGTTCGCGGAGAATTTCCGGTCCGGAAGCCGAGTGGTACCAATGCAAGGTCACGCTCGGTCGATTCGAGCGCGCAGGAAATTCCAGTGTTGTCGCCATTTGTCGAGGCGTTCGCTGTGCGTCAACTTGTGGACCCTGGGCATCCACACGCGTAGGAAAATCAAGCTCAAGCGCCCAGAACGGGATGTCCAAAATGTGGCAACCCCAATTGCCCGTTTCGCCAGTTCCAAAATCCCACCAAAAACGCCAATTGTATGGGCAGTAGGCCGGGCTGTACTTGCGGTCCGCAGTTGGACCCAGCCAAAGATCCCACTTCAGGTGACCGGGAACTGCTGGAAATTGTTTTGGCATGGCGGGCATCCCACGCGTGCCTCCCACCCAAGAGTGAACTTCACGGACCGTGCCAATCGCACCCGATCGAACCAATTCCACCACCCGGTGCACATTGCCAATGGTGTGACGCTGGACTCCCAGTTGCGTCGCCACCTGATATTTCTCGGCCGCCTCCGTCATCATCCTGACCTGCCAGACGTTATGCGCCATAGGCTTTTCACAGTACAGATGCAAACCTCTGCGCAAGGCCATCATCGAAGCGGGAAAATGCGTGTGATCAGGCGTGCTCACAACCACAGCGTCAATCTGTTTTTCCAGGTCATCAAACATACGACGATAATCCGCGAATTTTTTCGCCTTACCAAAGCGCTCGAAGGCACTCCCGGCACGCATCTCATCGACGTCGCAGAGGGCGACAATGTTCTCCCGGGAAACACCGTTTAGATTTGCCGCACCGCGTCCGCCGACACCAATCAACGCAATGTTCAGCTTCTCATTTGCGGCTGTTGAAGCAGACACCGAACCGCCCAGCCAATAGCCGGTTCCCAGTGCTGCAGCGGTACCCATTAGATGACGGCGAGATAATTTCGCAATGGATCGACTCATGATTGATCCCTACTATCAAAGCACTGCTGGGACCAGCGCACTGTTGGGACCAGGACCCAGCACATCTGCGCCGGACAGATCACATCCACCATCTCACCGCCGGCCCATCGATTAATAAACAAACAACGCCAGCACATCCCCCTGGCCTGGAAACAACCGTTGGCCGCTCAACAGCCTCCACCCACTGTCCAGTGTGGCCATTCCTCTTGAACGTACGGCACCAACACGAATCGCCGTCGTCATGCATTTTTTCCGAAGCCGAACATTTCCACCGCATTCTCTCCCAGGATCTTGTCTTGGTCGGCATTCGATAAATGTGAAATCAATGACCGACCATACTCGAATGCCGCACGATACGATCGGGGGGTTGCTTGCGCATTGAATCCGCCGCCGTAGAGCATCCGCTCAGCACCATAGGCTGCGGTCAACTGCTTGACGATCGGACGAATATCGCGATGCGGATAATTCCGCGTCGACGCCAATGACGACAATTTCATTACCGTGTTCGAATAACGTGACCAGCGCACAACCACCGCATGTTCGCGTGGAGTTCCCTGCAATGGCCTTCCCAAATGATCAATGATGACTCGCGTATTGGAGAACTCACGAATCAAAGGTTCAAATCCTGGGGCATAACGTGGCTCGAAATGAAGTTCGACTGCCAAATTATGCTCGGCCGCCTGCTTCCACAGGTTGCGCAATTCGGGTTTGCCAAATGGAGGAAGTCGCTTCGGCGCATAGGCGTGAATGCGAGCGGAGATCACATTCAAGCGTTCGACCAACGCAGTCATTTTCTCGATCGATCCGGGGCGATCGGCAAACAATAACAACGTTCCCTTCAAGCGATCGTGGCCTGTCTTCAGGCAGTGTTCCAAGTACCGATGATCGTCCTGGTATGGTTCCGGGTGGACCACGACGGCATATGCAACCCCAGCGCCGTCCATACACTTCAGCAGATGCTCGGGCTTCGCCGCCACATCAGGGCGGTAGGGGGCCGCCTGGTGATAGGGAAACCGCGAGTCAGCGCCAGCAAAACAATGCAAATGTGTGTCCACCAAGCGCGTTGTTGAAGGGGCAGCCAAGGAACCGGGCGCAACCGCAGACGCGGTTGCCAGGGCAGAAGCCGCCGACAGGAACTGCCGGCGGTTCGAATTCATTGCCATGCAAATTGATGTCATAACGACACCTCCTTCAGCGCAGATCACTTGGTTTCCACGACCCAGATATTCCGATAACGCACCGGGCATCCGTGGTTCTGCAAGTAGATAGGACCAGGTTGCGGACCCGGCTTGAGAGGCGCCGCCCGCGTGGAACGATCTCGCGGCAATTCCACATCGTCGTGAACCAGCACACCGTTGTGGCGCACTGTAATACGAGCCGGACGAGTCAGTTTGCCCGCATCATCAAACACAGCGGCGGTAAAAGCAATGTCGTAAGTCTGCCAGGTCAATGGGGGAAAACACATGTTGAGATCTGGATCCTTGACCTCATAAATCCCGCCACACTCATTGTGCTTTCCAGCCAGACCGAACGAATCGAGCATTTGGACTTCGTATCGACCCTGGACATAAATCCCACTATTGCCGCGTCCCTGTCCACGGTCTTGCGGCTGAAACGGCAATTGGAATTCGATGTGCAAGTGATGGCTCTGGAACTTCTTTTGACTGCGCGTACCTTCCATCAACAGACCGTCTTTGGTCATGCGTCCGCCCTCAAACTGGGCGGCGTCCTTACCATCAAACAACACCATCGCCTTGGGGTCTGCTTTTCCTAGAGTGGGACTCTGACGGACGACTCGTTTTAGCTCCCCGTCGTTGGTCCCGTCGGGCCCGAGATCAATGAGCAAGCGTCCATCCTGAAGTACACCCCGCCTTTGGTCTCCTTCAAAAACAAGCCTGCCTGCCATCAGCTCAACATCAGCCTGCACCTGCGCTGGGCCTTTCCCATTCCAACCAGCGCCCGGCAAACCACCACGATAACCAACGACTCGGAAATGGTGGTTGCCCAACGCGATCAACTGCAAACCGTACTTTTGCGCGCCCTGTTTCGTTTTCAACAACCCGACGTATTCTCCCTGGATTCCATAATCGATACCGGCGCTCTTGATATCCGTAAATTTGGGACCTTTGGCGAGAGAAATTGCACTCCCGACAAACACAATCGACGAGATCAACAACCAGCGCATGACCCGATTCTCCACAAGAGAAGCCTGAAACATGTAACCCGATGCCTCGCCGCATATTCTGAAGCGTCAACTGCTGCTTTTCAAGCGGCAAGTCGTAAGTCACGACACACGATGGATGTCAGGAAGACCGCTTCGCTCCGGGCCTACGGAGGGGAACCGAGGATTTAATCACAGGTTGTTTGCGATACAATACGTAGCCCATGTGCCCAGGCCCTGTCGTGGCCACTTCAGACTCCCAGATCATGCTGCACCCCAATCATGCCAACCGGAGGTTTCGCTTGCTGAGTGCCATGGCCTGCTGCGCCTTGGTGTGGAGCGGCTTGTTCAGCGGCTGTGACCAACCGGACGCTGGGCCGCGCCAACAACCTTCAAGCAAGAACAAATCCGCTTCTGCACGGTCGGCCACCGGCGTCACAAAGAAGCAGGGGAATACAAGGGGCACAACGCGTAGAAAACGCCGCCGACCGCGTCGTCTGACGCGAACCACGGAGGCCCAATCACCGGGACTGGACGGTGCGGACGCCATCGCAGCGGTCACACGCGCAGTCGATGCCTCACTCGACCTTGGTCCTGTCCTGGTGGTCTGGCTTGTCGATCGTTCGCCAAGCGCCGCCGCGTTACGGCGCCAGGTTATCCCGCGCGTCCAAGAATGGTATCTCGGGCGACCGAGTACCAGCGGCAATGCAGAAAACCTGCCACGCCTGCACACGGCCATTATCACATTTGGAGCGGAAATCGAAAACGCTCTTGATCCACCGACAGATCAAGCGGCCGAGGTCAACCGCATCCTGGAAAACATTCAAGTCGATCCGAGTGGCCGTGAAGTCACCTTTGCAGCCATTCGCTCTACGCTCGACAAATATCTGACTTTCCGTACCCGCCAAGCGCATGAACTTATGCTGGTCGTGATCTCGGATGAAGCGGGAGACGACACGGACCAGGTAGACAGTCTGCTGGAAATACCACGCAAGTACTCAATCCCAATCTACGCAATCGGAGTTCCCGCGCCTCTCGGACGTGGAGCCGCGGTGGTGGCCACCGTGGAGGCAACTGATGGTACAGCAAGCAGAAGTGCACCATCTATTCAACAAGGTCCCGAGTCGCGCAAAGCGGAAAGAATTGATCTGGAATTTCCCGCTAACCTACCGTTGCAATTGCTCGATTCTGGTTTTGGTCCTTTCGCACTGGAACGCCTCTGCCGGGCAACGGGCGGCCGCTTTCTGACACTGCGACCACCGCCCAGTGGTGGACTTGCGTTTGGGACCCCAACCACCGTCTGGCCGCGCGGTGACATACCGCAATTCGACGCCGAAGTCATGCGCCGGTATGCGCCAGACGATTTGACCGCCGCGGAGTACGACACCCTAGTTGCCGGCAATCCGGCGATGTCCGCGCTCCGGCTGGCCGCCGACCTGGGCCACGTCGAATGTCTCCAACAACCTCCCCTCGAGTTCGTCAAGCCAAACGAGGCCGCGCTGAATCGCAGTCTGGAAGCCGCGCAAAAGTTGGCCGCCAAACAATTACCACGCATCAACCAGCTGTACGAACTGTTACGCCAGGGTGTGGGTGGGCGGGCGACTCTTGAGCGGCCCCGCTGGCAAGCCGCCTTTGACCTGGCTTTTGGCCGCGCCGCGGCGGCCAAGGCCCGCGCTGACGGGTACAACCAAATGTTAGCCGCGTTGAAACGAGGCCGGTTATTTCAGGACGCCGACAGCACGATTTGGGTATTGGAGCCAGACCCTTCAATCGAATCCAGCAGCGCGCTACGAACTCTGATCAAAAAGGCCAAACAGGCGTTCACGCGCGTTGTCGAACAACACCCCCACACACCGTGGTCCCATATCGCGCAGCAGGAATTGCAGATTCCGATGGGCTGGCGATGGAGCGAGCGGTAGGCTGTGAACTGCGGCATCGTTTTTCCCTTTTCGCTGGGATCACGGCTCGTTATACTGAATTTCGGCGTGCAATAGCTCTGAATCGCACCAGCGGCTACACCCTGCTGTATAGTGGCATCCAATCGGCCCAGGCTGACCCGATGACGGAAGGCTTTTTCAAGATTGGGGTACCATTCGAGCAGCGGGGAACATCGTCTAGACACGGCAAACGCCAAAGGTCTTTCGTATCTTTGTAAGCAAGCGATTTTCCCCCCAGTGTTCCCATCCATACCTGCCTGCTGAAAACTACGTCTCACAATTGACACACCCCCGGATCCGACGGGGTCTCATTTCGCTCCTGTTAGAAGAGCATTTCAAGATGAAAACCACAGCGACCCCCGTGCTGCTCCTCGTCGGTGTTTGCCTGGCTCTTTCGTACCTGTCCGGATGTTCCGATCCCGCGGCAGAACGTACACCCCCATCAAAAGAAGACTTAAAGAAAATGCGCGAGGCCGCCAAGGCCGGCGGCGGTATGGGAGGTGGTATGGGAGGTGGTATCGGCGGTGCCAAGGGAGGGGACGAAGGCGGCTTCCAAGTCGGTGGAAACTTTGAGGAATACGACACCGACAAAAATGGTAAGCTAACCGGTAAGGAAATCGAAGGGTGGATGGCGGGCGCCGACACCAACAAGGACGAAGAAATCACCCCCGACGAATTGAAAAACTGGAAGCCGGGCGCCGATACGATGAAGAACGCCTTCGGCGGCATGGGAGGCGGTGGAGGACGTGGCGGTGCTGGCGGACGTGGTGGTGGAGGACGTGGCGGTGCTGGCGGACGTGGTGGTGGAGGACGTGGCGGCGCTGGCGGACGCGGTGGGGGCGAACGTGGCGGACGTGGTGGGGGCGGCAATCAGTAGAGATCGTGGATCCGTTGCCCAACTGGCTTACCACAGCTTGAATATCACTTTGCCAAAAACGCCCGTCCGTGGTCACAGACGGGCGTTTTTGTTGCGCGTGTCGAACGGACCACACCGGATGTTGTCAGAACCGAAGAAAGCGATCGGTCCATGCGGTGGCCTCGGCTCCCTCTCCCTCCCCAGACTTCTTATGCGGCGCACCGGAAAAGAGCCAGCCAGGAATCGCCGCAATGGGCGGCCCCAGACGCATCAATAGACTCGCTCATGTTGATGCGATATATTACGCCCGTTTGACGCTGCGATGCCCACCAGTCACCGTGTAGTGTGGGCCGGCCATGGGAGTAAATGGCTGTCGACTGCGGCGGACTCTGGGTAGAACTCGGTTCCCCCTCTCACCGGATGGAGATTGGCATGGCACTGCGAACTTCTGTGACCCTGTTGCTTGGTTCGATCGGCTGCTTACTCGTTGGCTGCGCGGAAGAACGGGGCGCGCCGCCCCAAGAGATCATGAACCAGCAAATGGACGTCGGACAAGAAATGGTTCCTGACAACCAACAAAATCAAGCCTTCAAAGCATCCGATCATTTCGCCGAATACGACCAGAACGCCGATGGCAAGTTGACCGAGAAGGAAATCGAGGGCTGGATGGACGGGGCCGACGCCGACAAAAACGGGGAAATCACGCAGGAGGAACTGGCCAATTGGAAGCCGCCTGCCGGTCAGAGTGGACCGGGCGCCGCCGGTGCGACTGGCGCCGCGGCCAAGAAAAAAGGTGGATTCGGCACTGGTGCTGCTGGCACGGGTACGGGTGAAGGAACTTCGCCGTAATTGCCTCCCAGGGCTGCGGTAGCAGGCTTTCGGTCCCGTCGTAACCGCCTCACTACGGAGGGCGGCTAACGTGGACCTATTCACCTAGGAAAAGCGCGACCACAGACCAACGGCAAGTCAGCCAAATGGCCTGAACTGTCGCAGCAGCCCCGGGCCCCATAGGCAGGCCGAATTGGCGTCACCGACCAGATCGACAACTCACTCCGATCCACCGCCTGTCTTGGCGGCGTGCTCCGACAAGCGAGTAACGCGATCTTGCAGTGCCTTGTTTTCCGGATAAGCCGCCTGCAGCTCGCGGACTGCCGCCAGCGCCTCGGTTACCAGGCCAGCCCGCTCGGCCGCGCGGCTATAGCGGATCCGATCCACTGGCCGGGCACTGGACCCTGTGACGATCTTCTGCCATCGGGCCACCGCCTCTTGCCAACGTCCGGCCCGCTCCAGCTCTCCCGCCAGCTCGGCCGGCGAGCGAGTCATCCGAATGCGGAGGCCACCACCGTTGGGCTGATCAAACACCCGTACGTACAGCTCATTCCAACCAGCCTGCAACGAGACCACAAACAGCCCCTGCGTCTGGATCGGCAGAGTGTCTTCTGCCGCAGTGTCATCAACTCCGTCAAGCAGCGGCTGTCCATTCAGCCAGGCAGCAAACCCGCCAACAGCGTAAAACTGAAGCCCCGTCTCGCGTGGCATAGAGGAATAAATACGGGTATACAAATCGCAACTAGCACTGATTGCGTTATCCGCCAAAGTTTGTCGAAAATCGAATCCACCGCTCAAAGTACTTCGCACTTCTTTCCAGAGATGTTGTTTCGAAGCATCTACTGCGACCTGAAAATTTCTGACTATCCAAGTATTGACCACCAAGTTCGAGATCGTCGCGTTACCCATAAGAAACTGGCCTGTGCTGACATCGTCATTATCTAGGCTCGCGACACTATCTTCTCTATCAAGGCTGGCAACACGAACACCAAAGCGTATATCTTCCACCACAGTCGGAAGAGGGTTCCAATTTTCCGTGTTAGCGTTGTTCTGTTGATTTCCGCTGGGAAGCGCTGTGTAGAGCTTAAAGGGTGTAGGAATTGTATATAGCTGCTTGCCCGGTTGGATCTGTTCCAGTTCTTCACTTCTGACCCAAGTCGTTGTCCACACACTCAATGCCTGGTTACCACTTTGTTCCGACAAACTCTCTTCCAAATTAACTTCCGCTTTATCCCATGCTCCCAACCGTGCCCAAGCCTGCCCCCGTGCCAGCTTACTGTCGGCAGACAGTTCCTCTGCATCCGGTCTGGCCCTCGCGAGATCCCGCTGCGAAGCGAACCGCTGGTAACTCTCTGATGCGTCCCAAATCGTGCCCCGCCCCGCTTGATCCGCCGTGACTATCCGGCGGCCCGCCGGTAGCCAAGCCACCAGACCTGATTCGGCCTGGATATCAGGCAGCGCAATCACCTCTTGCCTCTGCATCGTACTCCAGAGCCGCAGCCGGCCATCGCTTCCCACCGAAGCGATCCGCTCACCATCCGGACTGCAGGCAAAACTACGCAGCGGCCCGGTCGAATCGTACATCACGGCCAGCGGATCGGCCTGCTCCATCGACCAGAGTCGTAGTACGCCGGAATGGTTCCCGCCAACAAGCGGATTACTGGCCGATACCAGGCGTTCACCGACGGAAGTCCAGTGCAAACCGACCAGGTGTTCCTGGGAGACACGCACGCTTCCCTTTTTCGCCAGCGTAGTGGGGTCGTAAACCACGATCTCGTCACCGCTGCCCACCTCTGCCCGCCAGCCAATGGCCAGGAAACTGTTGGTGGGGCTCCAGGCCAGCGTGCGCACGCTCCCCCCACCCAGATCGAACTGGGCGCGTTGCTGGCCGGATTCCAGGTCCCAAAGCACCACCTGACCACCGCTACCACCCCAGACCACCTGTTTGCCGTCGCGGCTGAAAATGGTCGTCACATCGGATCCCAGGTCACGGGCCAACGTCACCGGCTGAGCGTCTTCCTGAAGCTCCCACAGTTTGACAGTCCCGTCAGCGCCCGCCGAAACCAGCCGGCCGCTCGCCTCATCGAGCGCCAAGGCATTCACCCGGCCCTGATGGGCCTGCAGCGCGTGACGCAGTGTACCGTCACGCGAATCAACCAGCCGAATCACCCCATCGGCCGCACCGATAGCAAGCAACCTGCCTTCCTTGCCAGTTGCCAGAGCGTGCACAGCCGACTCTGCGGCCGGGTATCGGGTCACATTGGAAAGGTCTGCCCGCTTCGACCGAAAACGGATCACACCATCGGCACCCGCAACCGCCAGGCAGGTACCGTCGGCGGAGACAGTCAAGTTCGTCCCTCCAGCCGGCACCGTCGCCATCAGAGTCTCGCTGCCGACACCTCCAGGCGCAAACTGATTGACGCGACCACCTGCATCCAAGACCAAAAGATGCTGCCCATCCGGGTGCCAGTCCACCGCCGCGACCTGGGGATGAACGATTCGCGTGCTGGGGGCCGTGGCGTCCTCCGCCGGCTGCCAGACTTCCACCGGTCCATCACGCCGCACGATCGCCAGTCGATCGCCGGACCGATTCCAGGTCAGATCGCGAATCGGCGACCCCTCAGAGGCAATTTTTTGCATGGCCGCCTCGGGTGAGAGTTGCCAGACCCGCAGGGCGCCAGTGTCTGAAGCCGCCGCCAGCCAAATCCCGTCAGGCCGGAAAGCAGCCCGTGTTGGCTTCAGCTCAGTCTGGAGACTGTGTGTGCTCTCACCAGACTGCCATTGCCAGACGTGGACTACACCGGCCGCATCATAGGAGACCAGCTGCTTGTCACCCGGCAGCCAGGCGACCGTTAGAACCGCCGCGGCGTGCCCATCGAAGTTAGCCACCTCCAGACCGCTGGATCGATCCCAGACCTTCACCACAGAGCCGCCCGCCGCCGCCAGCAGTGCGCCATTCGCACTCCAGGTCATTGCGCGAATGGCGTCAGTCAAGCCCTCAAGAAGCAGCGTCGCCGATCCTACCTCTGGATCGTATATAGCAACCGAGGATCCACCGAGCGGCAATGCCGCCAAAGTTTCATTCGGATTCCAAACTAAGTCAGCGGGATTGGTGAGATCGGCCTGGACTGCGTTGGACAAAGGTGGCCGAATAGAATCAAGAAAGTACCATTCCCAGTGTCGAATGTCTTCTTGGTCCGAACGTGGAATCGATAATGCCAACTGTTGGCTCAAAGTCTCAAAATCACGAAACCCGTCAATTTGACCAACAAGGGCTTTCATGCGCTCTCGATAGCTCTGCAATCGGGTTTTTCTATTTGTTTCCTGTGCTACTCGAACGACCGATTGGTATAGTCGTGCACTATTTCTGTCTCTGATCTTTTTAGCTTTACTCTCGGGTAAATTTCCCGCCCGCTGGGCAAACTGCTGGTACATGTTGGAAGATTGCGAAGCCTGATAGGCCAGTACAAAAGCGATCACCGCCGCCACCGCGGTAAGCCCCAATCCGCCCGACAGCCAGATCATCTTTCGCAGTGTCCGCTCCTGGGACTTTGCCCGGGCCCGCTCCTCCTGCAGTTGCCGTTCCCGTTCCGCTTCGTGCTGCTGCTGTTCCGTCAGCTGCGCCTCGTTGCTGGCCTCCAGAAAAGCGATCGCCCGATCAAAGCCGGGGTGATAGCGATCGGCCCACTCGACGTTGCGGTCGGTTTCCTCCTGCCAGGCCAGCGCTACCTGCAGGTCGGTGTCGCGGTAATAGCCGGCCTTCTCCTGCTCGTGAAGCTCCGCCGTTTCCGCCAGCCGGATGAAAATCCGGGCGGACTGAGTCTCCTTGTCAACCCACCACCTGAGACGGTGCCAGACCCGCATCAGGCTCTCGTGCGAAATATCGACGACCGTCTCCTCGGCCAGCGGGACCTCTTCCGGCGGCATCAGGAAGGTGCGTCCGGTCGCCCGGTAGGCGTTGACCACGGTTTCCACATGCTCCAGCTTGCTGCCGGCAATCTTGACCAGGTCGCCGAGCGTCGTCGGTCGGCGAATGGCCCGGTTATCGGACCCCCGTTCGGTCAACGCCTTAAAGACGCGCTCCGCCACCCGACGGTGCTCTTCGATCGGCAGCCCGTCATAGACTTCATCGCCGTGGATCGAGAGCGCCTGGTCCATCCCTCCGGTGCGTTCATAGTGGCGTAAACCGAGCGGCTCGTCCTCGTTGTGATCCTCCTTCCAGGCCTCCCAGATCCGCATCAGGGCGTGCTGCAGGACCGGCAGCTGGTCGGCATCATCTCCCACCTCGTTGAGCAGCTTCTGGACCAGTGCCGGCGCCATTTGGGCGCCTCC